>NZ_JBLBVK010000054.1:0-209545 GCF_047314965.1 Silicimonas lutimaris
CTTCCTGCTTCGGTCGCCGACGCAGTCGGCGAAATCTCAGGCGCTCACACCGGTTCCGATCGGACAGGTCACACCCGTGCCGCCGATTCCGCAATAGCCTCCGGGATTCTTGGCCAGGTACTGCTGATGATAATCTTCCGCGAAATAGAAGACCGGCGCCTCCAGGATCTCCGTCGTGATCGCGCCATACCCGCTCTCCGACAGGCGCGGCGCGAACATGTCCCGGCTGGCCAGCGCGGCGGCTTTCTGAGCATCGCCAAACGCATAGACGCCCGACCGGTACTGGGTGCCCACGTCATTGCCCTGGCGCATGCCCTGGGTCGGGTCATGCCCCTCCCAGAAGACCCGCAGCAGGTCGTCATAGGAGATCACCGCCGGGTCGTAGACCACGCGCACCACTTCGTTATGCCCGGTCCGCCCCGTGCAGACCTCCTGGTAGGTCGGGTTCGGCGTCAGCCCGCCGGCATAGCCCACCATCGTCAGGTACACGCCATCCAGCTTCCAGAACATCCGCTCGACGCCCCAGAAACAGCCCATGCCGAACATGGCCACCTCCATGCCGTCGGGCACGTCCAGCGTCAGAGGGCGTCCGCTGACGAAATGGGTCTGCGCCGTCGGAATGGCATCACGCCTGCCCGGCAAGGCCTCATCGGCAGTCACCATCTCGGCCTTCTTCTTCAAAAAGAACATCGCACGCCTCCTGCAATCCTATGCACCCCATATAGGGCGGTTCCGCTGCTTCGCCTACTCGGCCGGGGCCGGTACGGCCCGGCTGAACACGGTCTCGTGACCCGGCGCGGGATGGCGCGGGATCATCAGCGCCAGAACCAGCGAGATCCCCGCCATCACGGCGGCCAGCCCGAACACCCCGCCCGGAGAGACGATCCACAGATATCCCAGAAGCGCGGGCAGGAAGACAGCCGCGATATGGTTGATCGTGAAGGCCACGGCAGCAGTGGGTGCGATATCGCCCGGATCGGCGATCTTCTGGAAATAGGTCTTCAGCGCAAAAGCCAGCGCGAAGAACAGATGATCGACGATATACAGCGCCGCGGCCAGAACCACGCCCCAGCCGAAATAGTAGATCCCGCCATAGGCCAGGAAGACGATCGTCAGCCCGGCATACTCGAAGGCCAGCGCGTTGCGCTCGCCGAAACGCGCCACCGCGCCCCCCATCATCGGTGCAAAGATCATGTTGGCGAGGAAGTTCGCCAGGAACAGCGCCGTTACCTCGTGCACCTCGAAACCGAAGCGCTCGACCATCATGAAGGCCGCGAAGACCACGAAAATCTGCCGCCGCGCGCCCGACATGAACTGCAGTGCGTAATACAGCCAGTAACGCTTGCGCAGGATGAACTTCTTCACCTGCGGGTCCGGAGCCTCGAACTGCGGAAAGGCGATCATGCAATAGATCGCGATCACCGCGCAGGCCCCGCCCGAGATCAGGTAGACCGTGTTGTAGGACAGCTCGAACAGATCCCAGGTCGCCACCAGCAAGCCATAGGACAAAAGCGACGCGCCCGACCCGATGGCGACGATCCAGCCAAGAATGCGCGGCGCGTCCCGCTTCGGCAGCCACTGCAGTTGCAGCGACTGGTTCACCGTCTCGAAATAGTGGAACCCGACCGATGAGATGAACGTCACCATCAGGATGCCGCCCACCGAGGGAAACCACGCGGTCACGGCGGTCGCCACGCCCAGCATCAGAAGCGAGATCAACCCGAACACCTGCTCTCGGACGAAGACGATGATCGCGATCACCCCGACGGCAAGAAAACCGGGTATCTCGCGCACGGTGTGCAGCCACCCGATCTCGACCCCGGTAAAACCGGCGCGTTCGACCACAAAGTTGTTCAGAAGCGCGGACCATGTGGCAAAGGCAAGCGGCATCGCCGCCGCCATAAGGAACAAGAGCGTCGTGGGTCTGCGCCAGAACGGGAAGCCCCGCGCTTCCTCAAGGTGAACGATCCGCATTCGCGCGATTTACTCCCAACCATCACCTTTGGCCAGAGTTGCCACGCGCCCGACAATCGTCATGAAGGCCACGCCGCCGGTCTGGCGCTCAGTCTCGGTCAAGAACGTCGATCACTGCTGTCAGCGCCTTGTCTCCCAGCCCATCCGCCATGCCCTTATGCGTCATCTCGACAAACAGGCGGGGCAGGTCATCCCGCGCCCCAAGCGTCTCGAAACTCGCCAGTACATCTTCCAGCGCGGCCGCATAGGTCTGAATCGTTGCCGGCGGGTCATCGAAATTGCCTCCCGGCGCCGTCGATGCGAAATAATCGTAGAAGGGCTTCATCATCCCCATGGAGATCGGCACGAGGTCCGAGAAGGTCTTCCCGAAGAAACGGCGCCAGAGCATGTTGCTTCGCCGCTTCAGGCTGAAAGAAGCGCCGACCCAGTGCAGCCAGTTTCGGCAGGTGCAAATCGGGGCCCAAGAAGACCGACACTCCCCAAAGGCGCCGGGCCCGTTCTTCAAGATTTTCCTACGGTGACCGGAGCGCTTCGCTTATGCTCATCCCATCGCTTCACAACCCGGCAAAGGACGAAGACATGGCTGACTGCGTAAAGCTACGCCCCGGCGGCACCTATTCCGGCAAGCAAGGGTTCGATTATTTTGAGGGAATCGCGAAAGAAACCGTCGGCAGCCAGGGCGTGTGCATGCACCTGCTTCACGTCCCGCCCGGCGGCCGCGCGAAGGCCCACAAGCACGAAACCCATGAGACCGCTATCTACGTGCTGTCCGGTTCAGCCAAGATGTACTGGGGCGACCAACTGGAACACGTGATGGAGACAAACGCGGGCGACATGATCTACATCCCGGCGGACACGCCTCACCTTCCCTTCAACGATGGCGACGAGCCGGCCGTGGCCGTCATCGCCCGGACGGACCCCAACGAACAGGAAAGCGTGGTCCTGCTGCCGGAACTCGAAGCGCTGGTCCCCGGCTGAACACCGAGCCGCGCAGAACGTGCCATACACGTGCCATACGTTTTGCCGACGGTCTGCCGACGCTTCGCCGACGCCTGTATTCGGGGTGCCTCAGTAGAAGTTCTGCGGATCGATATCGATCGACAGCCGCAGGTTCGAAGGCAGCCTGATCTGCCTCACCCATGCCGCCAGAGCCGGCTGCAAAGGCGCGCCCTTGTCCGCCTTGACCAGAAGTCGAACACGGTGCCGCCCCCGGATCCGGGCGATCGGTGCGGGCGCCGGACCAAACACCTGCGCACCTATCCGCCGCAGCGGTTCCGCCTTTGCAGCCAATGCCTTACCCACATCGAACGCGTCCTGGGCATGAGGGCTGGACAGCACGATCCCCGCCATGCGGCCGTAAGGCGGCACCCCGGCATGACGGCGCTCCGCCGCCTCCGCGCGCCAGAAATCCTCCTCGTCTCCCGACAGGATCGCGCGGATCACCGGATGCTCCGGCTGGTAGGTCTGCAGCAGCGCCTCTCCGGGCCGCTCCGCGCGCCCCGCACGCCCCGCCACCTGCCGCATCAACTGAAACGTCCGCTCCGCCGCCCGCAAATCCGATCCCTGCAGACCGAGGTCCGCATCGATCACGCCGACCAGTGTCAAAAACGGGAAATTATGTCCTTTTGCAACAAGTTGCGTGCCAATGATAATGTCGGCTTCACCCTCGGCGATACGCTCGATCGCGGCCTTCAGAGCTCGCGCAGACCCGAACAAATCCGACGACAAGACCGCCACGCGCGCCTCCGGAAAAAGCTCAGCCACCTCCTCGCCAAGCCTCTCGACACCCGGTCCGACAGGCGCAAGCCGGCCCTCGACATCGCAAGACGGACAACGCTCCGGCATCGGCTTGGTCTCTCCGCATTGATGGCAAACCAGCCGTTTCTGAAACCGGTGCTCAACCATCCGCGCATCGCAATGGTCGCAACCGATCTGATGCCCGCAGGCCCTGCATATCGTCACGGGCGCATAGCCCCTGCGATTGAGGAACAGCAACGACTGCTCCCCTGCCTCCAGACGTCGCATTACTTCAACAGATAAATCACTTGAAATCCAACGGTTTGCCGGCAGCTTTTCATCCCTCATATCCAGCGCCCGCATACGCGGAAGAACCGCCTCGCCAAATCGCGACGTCAGGGTGACCCGTGCATATTTACCTGCCTCGGCATTGGCCCAGCTCTCCAGAGATGGCGTGGCCGAGGCCAGAACAACCTGCGCACCCGTGATCGACGCGCGCAAAACGGCCATGTCACGCGCATTGTACAAAACGCCGTCTTCCTGCTTGTACGATGTGTCATGCTCCTCATCGACAACGATCAGCCCGAGATCCCGGAACGGGAGGAATAACGCGGAGCGCGCGCCCACGACCAGCTGCGCACCTCCTTCGCCCACCATCCGCCAGGCCCGGCGCCGTTCGGTCATCGTCACGCCTGAGTGCCACTCGGCGGGCCGCGCGCCGAAACGGTCCTCGACCCGTGTCAAGAATTCCGCTGTCAGTGCGATTTCAGGCAAAAGAACAAGCGCTTGCCGGCCAGTTCTCAAGCACGCCGAAACGGCTTCCAGATACACCTCGGTCTTACCGGAACCCGTTACACCTTTCAGCAGAGTGGTTCCGTAACTGCGCGAGTTCACCGCCTGCGTCAGCGTCCTCGCCGCGCTCTCCTGCTCCGAAGTCAGAGCCTTTCGGCGATGGTCCGGTTCGAGCGCAGGATAGGGCAGATCGCGGGGACTTTGCTCCTCGGCCACGACACCCTGCTTCGCCAGTCCCTTGACCACACTCGTAGAGACGCCGGCCAGTTCGGCAAGTTCCGCCAGCGTGAAAGCCAGTCCACCGTATTCCTCCAGCACAGCCACGACCTTCCGCCGCGCATCTGTCCAACGGTCGGGCTCATCCCGGCTACCTCGCCTGTAGATCAGGCGCATCGATGGCGGATCGCCCAGCCCCGGCGACCTTGTGGCAAGACGCAGCATCGCCGACATGGGGGTCAGGGTGTATTCCGCGGCGCGGGTTAGGAACGACTTCATCTCCTCGCGCATCGGAACGGCATCAAGTACCCGAAGAACGGTGCGGACTTTCGACAGCTCGTAACCGCCCTCTCCCGGCCCCCAGACAACTCCCAGCACTTTCCGTGGCCCCAACGGCACTTCGACGAATGCACCTTCGAAACACCCCCCCGCCGGGGCACGATAGTCCAACGCCCGGTCAAGCGGTTGGGTCGTCAGGACCGAAATCAGGTCGCCTTCGTCGAAATGCCGAAGCAATGCACGCCTCAATCCGGTTGGAACGCTTTTCAGGGGTTCAGCCCCCCGGCTCAGTCCTGTATCAGTGCCACGAAACTCAATGTAACCGCCAGAGGGAGAGAGAAATGAAATTCTTCGTCGATACCGCTGACACCGCCGCCATCCGCGAACTTCACGAGCTTGGCATGGTCGATGGGGTCACCACGAACCCCTCGCTGATCCACAAATCGGGGCGCAACATCAAGGAAGTGATCGCAGAGATCGCCGAGATGGTCGACGGCCCGGTCAGCGCCGAGACAGTGGCAACCGACTATGAGACCATGGTCAAAGAAGGGCATGAGGTTCTGAAACTGGGCAAAGGCAATATCGCCGTCAAGGTCCCACTGACCTGGGACGGGCTCAGGGCTTGCAAACATCTGTCGAGCGAAGGCCACATGGTCAACGTCACACTCTGCTTCTCGGCCAACCAGGCTCTGCTCGCTGCCAAGGCGGGTGCGACCTTCATCTCGCCGTTCATCGGACGCCTGGACGACCTGAACCTCGATGGTATGGACCTGATCGCCGACATCCGCGAGATCTACGACAACTACGGCTTCAAGACCCAAATCCTCGCAGCCTCCATCCGATCGGCCAATCACATGAGCGAGGCTGCCAAGATTGGCGCCGACGTCGCGACCGCTCCCCCGGACGTGATCAAGAAAATGGCGTCCCACGTCCTGACCGACAAAGGCCTCGCGGCCTTCCTGGACGACTGGGCAAAGACAGGCCAGTCGATCCTGTAGGAGTTCCAGGCGAGGAACGACAATTTGTATCGAATTGTCGTTCCTATTGGAAAAAATACTTCGGGGGTGAGACCCGGAACGGGTCGAGGGGGCAGAGCCCCCTACCCGCCGATAACCTTTTGCACTTCGGCCACGAAATCCTCGCCTCGGCGCTCGAAATTGTCGTACTGGTCGAAACTGGCTGCTGCCGGAGCCAAGAGAACGGTTTCACCGGCCTCGGCTTCAGCGGCGGCCCTGGCCACTGCAACCGCCATCGTCTCGCAAACCTCGTGGGGAATTTCGGCAATCTCAAGCGCCACTTCCCGCGCCTGCCTCCCGATGACATAGGCTTTCGCCACTCGGCCGAGATGCGGCTTCAGCGCACCAAGGCCACCATCCTTCATCTGCCCGCCGACAATCCAACGGATCCGGTCGAACGCCTGCAGGGCCTTCCCGGCAGCGTCTACATTTGTGGCCTTTGAGTCGTTCACGAAGACCACACCGTCCTTCTCTCCAACGATTTGGGACCGGTGCGGCAGGCCTTGGAAAGTCTGAAATCCCTGCTCGATCAGCTTCGGGCTCAGCCCAAGCGCGCGCAGCGCTGCAAAGGCCGCGCAGGCATTCTGATGGTTATGCGAACCTGGCAGCCCCCTGATCGCACGCAGATCGACGGAAGCCACCTGACGCGCCTTGCGGTACTCGCTCAGGAACCCTTTTCGGGCAAAGACATACCATCCCGGCCCCTCGAGCTTGCGCTCGACGGAGACGCGGATCAGGCGGTCGTCTCCCGGACCTTCGGACAGTTGGTTGGCCAGATAGCGCCCCTCTATCTCATCCACACCAATGACCGCGCGATCCGGGCCGCCCTCCGCGAAGAGCCTGCGCTTGGCCGCGAAATAGCCTCCCATCCCGCCGTGGCGGTCTAGGTGGTCGGGCGTAAGGTTGGTGAACACCGCCACGTCGGGCGTCAGGGCCCGGGCCAGTTCCGTTTGGTAGGAAGATAATTCAAGAACCACCACACCGCCGTCCCCCGGCGGATCGATATCCAGCACGCCGCGCCCGATATTGCCCGCCAATTGGCTGTCGCGTCCAGCGACCGTCAGACAATGGTGGATCAGGGCCGAGGTCGTCGACTTGCCGTTCGACCCAGTCACGGCGATGACCTTCGGCGGCGTGTCGAGATAATCCCAGTCGGAGGTTCCCAGCGAGCGGAAGAACAACCCGATATCATTGTCGACCGGCACACCCGCTTCCATCGCACGGGCGATCCACTTGTTCGGTTCTGGGTACAGATGCGGAATACCAGGCGACACGATTAACGCCGACACACCGTCCCACGCCTCGCGCTTGGATAGGTCGTGGATCGTGAAACCCTCTGCTTCCGCCCTTGCACGCGCCTCGGGACTGTCATCCCAGCAGAGCGCCGTACCGCCACCTGCCTCGACGGCGCGCGCCGCCGATCGGCCCGAACGGCCCAGACCAAGAATCACCAGACGCTGATCGGCGACGCCTTGTACGGGTATCATCCCTCGACCTCGTCATCGACCTCAAGCTGGCCGGACAACCGGCGCCAGAGGATGCCCCAGTACATCCCTACGGCAAACACGACCGACAATGCGATCAGGGCAATCCAGGTGTTGGAGGTCGGATTATCGAGGCTGATCCAGCCGAAATCCACCAGCACCCAGACCAAGGCGGTGACTACCGCGAGGATCAGCATCACGCCAAGTGCGCCGATGCCTCGCAGCACGGCCGTGAGGAACAGAACATAGGCCACCAGAAGAACCAGCCCGCCAAGCACGGCCAAAGGCATCTGTTCCTGCCAGTTCGTGACGGCCCAGCGGGTATAGTTCCACTCCGTAGGATTGAAGGTCAGCGCCAGAAGAACAAAGGCGAAAAGCCAGCGGACAAGGAAACCCATCCCCTACCTCACCTTCAGAGTGGCTAGGCCGACAAGGGCAAGGATCAGGGAAATGATCCAGAACCGGATGACGATCTGTGGTTCGGCCCATCCCTTCTTTTCAAAATGATGGTGTATGGGCGCCATCAGGAATACGCGCTTCCCGGTCATCTTGAAGTAGAAGACCTGAATAATGACACTGAGCGCCTCGACCACGAAGAGCCCTCCGATGATCGCCAGAACGATCTCGTGCTTGGTCGCCACGGCGATTGCGCCGAGCGCGCCGCCAAGGGCAAGCGATCCGGTATCTCCCATGAAGACCGCCGCAGGCGGCGCGTTGTACCAGAGGAACCCTAGGCCGCCGCCAATAAGGCCAGCAGTGAATATGAGGATTTCTCCCGTTCCCGGCACATAGTTGATGCCAAGATACTCGGTGAAGTCGGTCCGGCCCACTGCGTAGGCGATCACACCCAGAGACCCGGCAGCGATCATCACAGGCATGATCGCAAGTCCGTCAAGACCATCGGTCAGGTTCACCGCATTGGCCGAGCCGACGATCACCAGCATCGCAAAGGGAACGAACAGGATCCCGAGGTTCAGAAGCAGGCTGACGACCGGGATTGCAAGATGGTTCTGAAGCGGCTCCGGATGCAGCCAAATCGCCCAGAAGCCCGCAATGGCCGCAATGGCAAAGCCGATGGCCAACCGCGCACGACCTGAGACGCCCGCGTGCGAGTTGCGTGTAACCTTCTGATAATCGTCTATGAAGCCGATTGCCCCGAATGCAACGGTCACAAAGAGCAGCATCCAGACGAAGCCTTCGTCCAGCCGTGCCCAAAGAAGCGACGACGTGACCAGTGCCCCTAGGATCAGGACGCCACCCATCGTCGGAGTTCCGGCCTTGCTGATGATATGACCTTCCGGTCCGTCATCCCGAATGGGTTGTCCATGCTTCTGCTTTTGCCTCAGCAGATTGATGAGCGGACGACCGAACAGGAAACCGAAAACGAGCGCAGTGAAGAACGCACCCCCTGCACGGAATGTTATATATCTGAAAAGATTGAAGAAGTCCCCGCCGTCTGAAAAGATGGTCAGCCAGTATAACATCTCACACGGTTCCTTCCTGTTCCCTGCCGCCTGCTTTGGCAAGCTTTCGCAGGGAGTCAACCACAAGGCTGACCTTCGATCCCTTGGAGCCCTTGACTAGGATCACATCTCCCGCGTCGACTAGATGATGCACTTCCGACGCCAGCATCCCGGCGCTTTCCACCCATCTTCCGCGTTTCTCGGCTGGCAGAGCGTCATACAGGTTCCGCATCCGCGGTCCGACACAGTCGACCCGGTGAATGCGCTCCATCGCCGGGTGGTCGGCCAACACGGCATGCAGCGCGGCCTCGTCCTCGCCGAGTTCCAGCATGTCACCGAGGATGGCAATACGCCTGCCTTGCGAAATGCGGCCGACCCCATCCTTGACCGGAACAGCCGCAAGAACCTCGAATGCCGCCGCCATGGAGGCCGGGTTGGCATTGAACGCATCGTCGATCAGCTCGATTCCCTGATCCTCGACCGGATCAAGCAACAGGGTTTCCCTCAACCCGCGTCCGGCAGGGGCATGCCAACTCGCCAGATCGCATGCCGCCAGGTCCCAGTCCGCGCCGACTTTGGCCACAGCCCCCATCACAGCCAGCGCGTTCATGGCAAAGTGCTTGCCCGGAGCACCGACCTTGAGCAGGAACGGATCCGAGCCGAACACTCCCTCGATCACGCTGGCATCGGGCGTCAGCGTCAGCCTCACGGCCCGCAGCACTGCATCGGCGTGCTCGCCAAATCCGATCCGGTGCGCCGCGTATTCCTTGGCCACGGCATTCAGGATGGGCGCGGTCTCCACGTCGGCGTTGAAGATCGCGTATCCATCCGGCTCAAGGCCTTCGAAAATCGAGGCCTTCTCGTTGGCGATGCCTTCGACGCTCTCGAATGCAGCCAGATGCGCGGGCGCGACGGTCGTGACGATGGCGACGTGCGGGCGCGCCATGCGCGACAGCGGTGCGATCTCACCGGGATGGTTCATTCCGATCTCGATGATCGCGAAATCCGTGTTGGCGGGCATTCTCGCCAAAGTCAGTGGCACGCCCCAGTGATTGTTGTAGCTGGCCTCAGCCGCATGTGTATGCCCCTGCCCCATGAGGACATGGCGCAGCATGTCCTTGGTCGACGTCTTGCCGGCCGAACCTGTCACCGCAATGATCCGTGCGCCCGTTCTGGCGCGCGCCGCACGGCCAAGAGCTTCCAGCGCGACCAGAACGTCTTCCACGATCAAGAGCGGAGCGTCTGCTGAAACACCGTCCGGCACTCTCGACACCAGCGCTGCCGCCGCCCCCTTCGAGAGAGCGTTCGCGACGAAATCGTGCCCGTCGCGCAGATCCTTGAGAGCGACGAACAGATCGCCGGCTTCGATGGTTCGCGTGTCGATCGAGACGCCATGCGCCTTCCAGTCGCCACGCAACTCGCCGCCCGTCGCGAGGGCCGCCTCGCGCCCCGTCCAAAGCGCCGTCACGACGGTCTTCCGTCCAGCGCGGCCACCGCGACGCTGGACTGCTCAACATCATCGAACGGCAGGATCGCATCCCCGACAATCTGTCCTGTTTCGTGCCCCTTCCCGGCCACCAGCAAGGTGTCGCCGGGCCCCAGCGCATCCACGGCCCGCAGGATCGCCTCGGCGCGATCGCCAACTTCATAGACTTCGGCCGCTCCCTTGCGCGCCCCAGCCATGATCTCGGCGCGAATGGCGGCAGGATCTTCGCTGCGCGGATTGTCGTCCGTAACGAAGGCGATGTCCGCGTGATCAGCCGCCGCGCGGCCCATCAGAGGCCGTTTGCCGCGATCCCGGTCTCCACCCGCACCGAATACGACGATGAGGCGTCCGAAGACATGGGGCCGGACCGCCTTGAGCGCCGTAACCAGCGCGTCGGGCGTATGCGCATAATCGACGAAAACGGTTGCTCCATTATCGCGTCGGGCAGCGAACTGCATGCGGCCGCGGACAGTCTCAAGAGTGTGCAGCGCGTCAAAGGTCTCGTCCGGATCGGCACCCGTCGCGATGCACAGCCCGGCGGCGATCAGCGCGTTCTCGGCCTGGAAACCTCCAATCAGGCCAAGACGCACCTGATGTATCTTTCCGCCCCATTCGAAGCGCAGTTCCTGACCGGTCGGGTCGAACCGCTGCCCCAGGATTCTCAACGCCGCCATTTCGTCCCGACCAACGGTAAGAAGGTCCTGACCTCGGTCATCCACGATCTCGGCCATGCGCTGGCCCCATGGATCATCCATGTTGATGACCGCCGTCGCGTCTTCGGGAAGAACGCGGTCGAACAGACCCGCCTTGGCCGAAAAATACTCTTCAAAATCAGCGTGGTAATCCAGATGATCCTGGCTCAGGTTGGTGAAGGCCGCAGCTGACAGGCGGACCCCGTCCAACCGCCTCTGGGCCAGCCCATGGGACGATGCTTCCATCGCCGCGTGAGTCACGCCTTCGTCCGCAAGACGCGCGAGAGCCTTGTGCAACGTAATGGGCTCCGGCGTCGTATGCTGCAACGGCGCGGTGAAGGCGCCTTCTATCCCGGTCGTGCCGATGTTCACGGCTTCGGCACCCATCTCGACCCACAGCTGGCGCGTGAAGGTCGCAACACTTGTTTTGCCATTTGTGCCTGTCACCGCCACCATCACATCCGGCTGGGCTTCGAACCACAGGGACGCCGTGAATGCCAGTGTCTCTCGGGGATCTTCCGCGATGATCAGCGGCACGCCGCTTTCGGCCAGGACTTCCTCGGCGATCAGCGCCCCTTCGCGGTCGGTCAGTATTGCGCCCGCCTTCATGCGTATTGCGTACTGGATATACTCCGCGCCATGCACCTTCGTTCCGGGCAGTGCAAAGAACAGGTGCCCTTCCTTCACGTCCCGGCTGTCGACGGACAGACCGGTCACGCGGACTTCGCCGGTTTGCTTCGCGGTAAGCCCGAGCTCGGCCAGCGTCTTCGTCTTGGCTCGGGTCTGCATTGCGGTTCGCCTCCGGTTCAGTTTCTCGCCAGTGTTACACCCGCCTCAGGGGAAGGTTCAACGGCAGGTGCCAACCCCAGAAGCGGGGCGATCCGGCGGATCACCTCGGCCGCCACCGGAACGGCAGTCCAGCCAGCCGTCCGTCGCGGCTCCTTGCCACTGGTCTCGACGGCTTCGTCGAGAGTCACGATCAGGACATAGGACGGATCATCGGCCGGAAAGACCGTCGCAAAGGTCGCAATAACCTTGTCCTCGTAATACCCGCCCTGAGGTCGCGGCTTGTCAGCGGTACCGGTCTTGCCGCCCACGCGATAGCCTTCCACTTCGCCCAGCGACGCCGTTCCGCGGGACACCACCTGCCGCAGCATCTCGCGCGCCTGCCGCGAGGTATCCTCGCTGACGATGCGGGGCCCGGGCACGTATTCCTCTCGCTTGAGCAAGGTGGGTGTGACTTGCAGCCCGCCGTTCAGAAGCGATGCATAGGCCGAAGCGAGATGCATGGGGCTAGCTGAGATGCCATGCCCGTAAGAGATCGTCATCGTGTGGATCTCGGACCAGTTCTTTGGTAGCAAGGGCCGCGCACCCGGCGCCTCGACCAGTTCCAGCGGCGTCGGTGCGAACAGGCCAAGATTTTCCAGGAATTCCTGCTGACGCTCGGCACCGATCATCATCGCGATCCGAGCCGTTCCGATGTTCGACGACTTCACGATTACGTCCTCGACCGTCAAAGCTTTCCCGTAATTGCGGAAATCCCGAATCTTGTGGCGTCCCCACGTCAACGGACCGGTGATGTCGATGGAGGTTGAGCGACTGACCAGCCGTTCCTCGATACCCTGGGCCGCCGTGAAAATCTTGAATGTCGATCCCAACTCGTACACGCCCTGAACCGCACGGTTGAACAGAGGACTGTCTCCGGGATCGCCTTGGGTCAGTGGTGAAGGCCGGTCATTGGGGTCGAAGTCCGGCAGGCTGGCCAGCGAAATGACCTCACCGGTGTGGATGTCCATCAGAACCGCGGCCGCGCCCTTGGCATTCATGAGGCGCATACCGCCTTCAAGCACACGTTCCACCGCCGCTTGAACCGTCAGGTCCAGCGACAGCGCCAGCGGCACGTCGCCCCGGCCCGGATCACGCAACTCTTCGTCAAGGGCCTTTTCGATACCCGCGACGCCGATCACTTCTGCCGACGAAACGCCCTCGCGGCCGAATCCGGCACCGCCCAGGACATGCGCCGCCAGACGGCCGTTCGGATACAGACGCATCTCGCGAGGCCCGAAAAGAAGACCAGGATCGCCGATGTCGAACACGGCCTGCTGCTGTTCCGGGCTGATCCGGCGCTTGATCCAGATGAATTTCCGTTTGCCGGTGAACTGGCGGATCAACCGCTCTTCATCAAGGTCCGGAAATATCTTCACCAATTCCTTCGCGGCGCGGATCGGATCGATCATCTGCGGTGGCTGCGCATAGAGCGAATGGGTGGTCAGGTTCGTCGCTAGAATGCGTCCGTTCCGATCGGTGATATCGGCGCGGGCGGCAACGATCTGGGCGCCCGATGCGGCCGCCGGCGGCTCGGCGGGATCGGAAGCAGCGAGAAACGACATCTTCAGCGCAACCATGGCGAAGGCGCAGAGGAAGGAGACACCCAACACAAGGAGGCGACCTTCGGCCCTTTGGCGCGCAGAATCTCGATCCGCCTCATGCCGCGCGCGCAGATTTTCGCGTTCGATCACATCGGGGTTCTGGCCCTCCCGGCGCGCCGCGAGAATCCGGGCGAGAGGACGCAGGGGTGTCCGCGTCATTCGTCGTCTCCCCGATCCATGACTTCGACGGCGTTTTCGACGGGATACCCGATCTGATCGATGTTTCCGAAATGATCAGGCCGAAGCGGCAGCAGGCCAAGACGATCAAAATTCATGTCGGCGAGATCCGCGAGGCGTTCGGGACGATTCAGGTAGGCCCACTCCGCCCTCAGAACCGCCGCGCGTTCGCGCAGATCCACAATCTCGGCCCTCAACTCGCGCACTTCGCGCAGCTTGGCCTGCGTTTCGTAGTTCTGCCGATACGCCCAGACGGCCAGTCCCATCACAGCGAAGGCGGTCATGATAGAGAGAAGGGACTTCATCTAGACCTCCACCATCTTCGGCAATCCAAGCCTTGCCCGGTCGACCGGGCCGGCGGGGGCATCGGTCCGCCTTCCGACACGCAGGTTCGCCGACCGTGAGCGCGGGTTCCGGGCCACCTCTTCCGCCGAAGGTGGAATCGCCTTGTTGCGCGCCTCGAACCTGGGCGCCTCCTCGACCAATTGCGGCTGGTAGCGATTGGCCCCGCCCGACTTGCCGGAGCGCGCCTGAAAGAACCGCTTGACAACACGATCCTCGAGCGAATGGAAACTGACGACCGCCAGCCACCCTCCTGGCTTCAAGGCCCGTTCAGCGGCCTCCAGCCCCTCAACTAGTTGCCCGAACTCGTCATTCACCGCGATGCGCAGCGCCTGGAACGTCCGAGTTGCGGGATGGCTTTGTCCGGGTTTGGGTCGCGGCAGGACGGCTTCGACGATCCGCACGAGGGCCCCGGTCGTCTCGATCGGCGCGTCCTGCCGCGTTTTCACGATGGCACGGGCAATGGAACGGGCTGCCCTCTCTTCACCATAGTGATACAAAATATCCGCCAGCATGGCCTCCGAGGCATCCGCCACAAGCTCTGCGGCAGAAACTCCGGCCTGGCTCATTCGCATGTCGAGCGGACCTTCGGCCATGAAGGAAAATCCGCGCTCAGGCTGGTCCAACTGCATCGACGAAACGCCGAGGTCCAGAACAACACCGTCCAGCGGCTGATCGGCATACTCGTCCAGATCGGAAAACGTGCCTTCGACCAGGCTCAGGCGATCTCCGTATTCGTCGGCCCAGCCGGCGGCCATTTCGAAAACCATCGGGTCCCTGTCGACCCCGATCACCCGGTCAGCGCCCGCATCCAGCAAACCTCTCGCATAGCCCCCCGCCCCGAACGTCCCATCAAGCCAAACGCCACCAATGGGCGCACAGGCCTCCAGGATCGCATCAAGCAGGACCGGGATATGAGGAGCATCTTTCGCGGCGCGGGCAGCAGCGGCCATGGATCAGACCTCCTCCTCTTCGAGAAGAGTCCAGATGTCGGCTCCCGACGGCAAGCTGTCGAGCAAATCGTCAACCGCGGTATCATGGCTGCCGAAGGTCTCCGGCTTCCAGATCTGGAACGTATCGCCCATCGCCATGAAATAGGCTTCGCCATCAATACCGATCTTCTGGCGCAATTTGGCGGGAAGAACGATCCGCCCGGTCTCGTCGACCGTGGCAGGCAGCGATTGACCGTTGAACAACTGCTCCATAGCGCGGCGCTTGACCGAACCTCGCGGCATGCGCGCGATCTTCTCATCGACCTCGTTTGCCGCATCGATTGTGAAGCATTCCAGGAAATCTCGGCGATGATCGCCATAAACTATAATGAATTCCGGGGATTTGCCCTCGGACCAGCTCGGGTCGCCATCTTCCAGCACACGGCGAAAATGGGCCGGGATCGACACCCTGCCCTTTGCGTCCACCTTCTGGACGCTTTCGCCTCTAAACCTCCGAACCACTGTCCCGCGGCCCCTTTTTCAAGCCCCAAAAAATACGAAAACGGCGGATCGGACTGCTGCCACTGTCCGATCCGCCGCCCTCGTCCCGTCTCCGGGATAGTCCAGCTGCGCGCGCCACCTGGGGGGATGTCTGCTCGCCCGCGCGCCGGATCTCGTCATCGGATGAAAGCGGGTGCCTGTATGAAACCTGCTCTTTTTTTGGTTCGCCTGGGGTCGTTGTGCGCCCCGAGTACTGATCCCGTCTCATCCGGTGATTTGGAAGGTGCCATGGGAAATCATGGGAATCAAGAACATTTTATGGGATTTCTTGGCTATCCAGCTCCAGCCTGAACGAAAGAAATCGAAATATTGGGTCTATATTTAGATAAATCGCAAATTAAATACCATATATAGTATGAAGCAAAAATTCGCTCTGAGTTCCATGATTTCCCGCAATGCAGCGAAAATCCTAGTTCAGATCAGAGAATCACGGGAAAAACGAAGCTGCAAGCGGCATATCCCATGAGTTCCCATGAAAACGAGTCGCCGCCGCGCACGAGGCAGATCTTTCCAATCCTCGCGGGATGGTTCCGGAACGGTTGCAAATTGCGGCTCCGACAGGCAGAAGCCGCTCAGCGTCTCAATCGACGTGTGTAGGGTCAGAAATCCCGCGCCTCGTAGGCAGCCAAGGCTCGCGCCCGTCCTTCGGCCAGATCAACCACGGCCTTGGGATAAGCTCTCCCCGAAGAAAGCCCCCAGCGTTCCGGAATTGCATCGAAGTATGACAGAGCGGTTTCTGTCGGCCTCGCCTCGCCTTCCGCGATCCATCGTCGGCGATATGTTCCTTCCGGGTCGAATTTCTCCAGCTGTGTCGCCGGATTGAACACGCGAAAGTACGGCGCGGCATCCGGACCCGATCCGGCCGTCCACTGCCACCCCATGGCGTTCGACGCAGGATCCCAATCGATGAGGCAGTGCTCGAACCATCTCTGCCCTATCCGCCAGTGGCACATGAGATGCTTGGTCAGGTAGCTGGCCACGATCATCCGAGCCCGGTTGTGCATGTGGCCGGTGACATACATCTCGCGCATCGCCGCATCGACGAATGGCTCACCTGTCCGGCCCTGTTTCCATGCAAGGACCTCGGGTGCATCCTCGTCTTCGCTCCAGGGGAAACTGTCCCAGCCCTCGCGCCAATTTCCGGAAACGATATGCGGAGTATGCCAGACCAGGTGATATGCGAATTCGCGCCATACCAACTCTTTAAGGAAGTGCTCGGCCCCGGACTTTCCCTCGGCCATCGCGGCCATGGCAGCGCGCCAACACGCGCGCGGGCCGATCTCGCCCCAAGCAAGGTTTTCACTCAGTTTCGATGTGGCATCCTCAGCCGGGAAATCCCGCCGCGCCTTGTAACCCTCGATTCGATCACGAACGAAACGCTCCAGACGAGCAAGCGCAGCCTTCTCGCCAACACAGACGTGACGCGCCACGACACGGGCGCCCCGCTCCATCGCGCGCTCCAGCCCCCAAGCTCCCAAGGTATCACTTTCCGGCCACGCCTTGGGCGCCGGGATCGCGTCCGGCCGCGACAACGGCGCCGCCACGGCTGTATCGCGCACCGCACGCCAGAACGGTGAGTAGACCTTGTAGAACCCGCCGTCCTTGGTCTTTACAGCCCAAGGCTCGAACAGCAGGTGACCCGGCAGGCTCTTGGCGTCCATCCCGGCGCCTTCAAGTGCTGTCTTCACGCTCTTGTCCCGCGCGACCTGCTCGGGATCATAGGCCCTGCTCCATCGCACGGCGGTCGCGCCTGTCTCCCGGCAGAGATCCAGCAGAACATCGGTTGCCCTGCCACGCCGCAGGATCAGCCGCGACCCCATGGCTTCCAGCGTTTCGGCAAGCTTCGCGACACCGAGCCCAAACCGCCACAACGGCGCCGCAGCATATCCTCCGAACACCTCGTCGAGGATGAACACCGGGACCACCGGGCCCTTTGCGTCCAAAGCCGCCCTCAAGGCCGCGTTGTCGCCCAGTCGCAAGTCCTTGCGCACCCACCAGATCACCGGGTCTGCCATGTGGTCTCCTTTTTTTGCATGGCGCAACATAGGGCGGCACAGGGCGCGTCAATGGCCGGCGGCCATCAATCAGAGAACGTGATGCAGCGCCTTGATCAGTCGCTCAATCTCCTGCTCGGAGGTGTAGTGCGTGAAGCTGAGCCGCAGAACTCCGTGATCGAGGTCGATCCCCATCGCTTCCAACGGACGAACCGAGTAAAAATCCCCGCCTCCGGCGTTGATGCCGTGTGACGCCAATTCCCCTGCCAGCTCTTCGCCAGGACGATCGGCCAGCATGGCGACGGTCGGCGCACGCACGGCCGCATCTTTCGGACCAAGAACCCGGACGGAGTTTCGCGAAGAAAGGAATTCCATCAGGGGCTGCAACAGTGCGACTTCACGCTGCCGCATGGCATCATGCACGGTGGCCGCCCTGCCCCGCGCGTCCTGGTGGGGAACCCCGAGAGACGCAAACAGTGTATCGCAATAGTCCGCGATGCCGGCACAGGCCGCGATCTGTGCATGATCCGGCCCGGCCGGCGTGAAGCGTTTGTACAGTGTGTCGCCGTTGAAAAAATGCCCCTGGTTCGGCAAAGCCTCACCCAACGTGCGGCGGATCACCATCACGCCCTGATGCGGCCCATAGGTCTTGTAGGCCGAGAAAAGGTAGATATCGGCCCCAAGCGCATCCACATCCGGAATCCCGTGCGGCGCATAGCTGACGCCATCAACGCAAACCGGAACATCTTCTGTATGTGCAAGCGCCACTATCGAGGCGACATCGTTGATCTCTCCCACCACGTTCGAGCAATGCGGAAAACACAGCAGGCGGGCCCCTTTCAGAAGTGGCCGCAGACGCTCGGGATCAAGATGCCCATTGTCCGGGTCGATTTCCCAGACCCGCACCTCGATTCCCGCGCCGGCGAGACGGCGCCACGGACCCGAATTGGCCTCGTGATCTTGGTTGGTGACGATGATCGCATCCCCAGGCTCCAGCCACTCCCGAAAGGCCTGAGCCAGCACATAGGTGTTCTGAGTGGTCGACGGGCCGAAGCTGACCTCGTCCGTGTCAACGCCCATCATCTCGGCAAGCCGCCGCCGCGCCTCGTCCATTTCCTCGCCGCCGACGCGGCTGGAGTCGAATTGCCAGTAGGGCTGCACCTTGCGCTCGCGGTAAAACCGCTCGAGTCGCTCCACGACGAAACGGCAGGGGTAGGAACCTCCAGCGCTTTCGAAGAAGGCTTCATTCCTGAGTGAAGGTTCGGAGAATGCCGGGAACTGCGCCCGGACGAAATTGATATCGAGTGTCATGGGGCGCAGATGACTGCGCCCCATGCCTAAGGTCAAGCAGGTGTGATCAACGTGGCTCGCTCATCAGCCCTTTCAGGATCGCCCAGCACATCAGCAGCAGAACGACCGTGAACGGCAGCCCGGTCGATATGACCATGGCCTGAAGCGACGTCAGGCCGCCTCCAATCAGCAAAGCGATGGCCACCAGCCCTTCAAAAGTGCACCAGAACACCCGCTGCGGAACCGGCGCGTCAATCTTGCCGCCGGCCGTAATTGTGTCGATGACCAGAGACCCCGAGTCGGACGAGGTCACGAAGAATACGATCACCAGCACGATGCCGACAGTCGAAGTGATGCTTGCCAGCGGCAGCCCCTCCAGCATCGCAAAAAGCGACAGCTCCGGCTTATACGCGTCGATCACATTGGCCTTCACCGCGCTGGACCCCGGATTGGCGATCATGTCAGCGATGGCGGAACCCCCGAATGTCGCCATCCAGAACACGCACACAAGCGACGGGATGATCAACACGCAGATCAAGAACTCGCGAACGGTGCGGCCTCGCGAAACGCGGGCGATGAACATTCCTACGAAAGGTGACCACGAGATCCACCAGGCCCAGTAGAAGGCGGTCCAGCCCTGCATGTAGCCAGTGTCTTCCCTGCCGAACGGGTTGGACAACGCAAAGATCTCCTGCCCATACGCGCCAAGACCGGCAACAAACTCCGACAGGATGGTTCCTGCGCCGGCAGCGAAAAGCACGAAAAGCAGAAGTGCCGCCGCGATCACCATGTTGATCTCCGACAGAACCTTCACCCCGCCGTCCAGGCCGCGAAGGACCGAGATCAGCGCGATGCCGGTGATGCCGATGATCAGGATGACCTGCACGGTCACGCTCGACGAGATGCCATAGACGTAGTCCAGTCCGGCATTGGCCTGCTGAGCACCGATACCCAGCGACGTCGCAAGTCCGAACAACGTCGCAAAGACGGCCAGCGTGTCGACCAGGTGCCCCCACCAGCCCCAGACGCGGTCGCCCAGGATCGGATAGAATGCGGATCGGATCGAAAGCGGAAGTCCCTTGTTGTAAGAGAACAAAGCCAAAGCCAGCGCCACGATGGCATAGATCGCCCAAGGGTGAAGCGCCCAGTGATACGACGTCGCCGCGAGCGCCATGCGTCGAGCTTCCTGGACATTCGCCTCGATCAGAGCGCCGTCCTCGGCGAACGGCCGGACAACGCCCAAGGGTTCGTCGCCCCATGGCGTGCCGAAGTAATAGGCTGGCTCAAGCACGCCGAAGAACATCAGTCCGATCCCCATGCCCGCCGCGAAAAGCATCGCGAACCAGCCGGGATAGCCGTAGTCGGGCGTGGCATCCGCGCCACCAAGTCGGACACCTCCCAGCGGTGTAACAATCAGAAGCAGGCAGAAGATCACGAAGATATTCGCGGCCATCAGGAAGAACCAGTCAAACGTGCTGGTCAAAGCCGGACGCAGCCATCCGAAGAAATCCTCGGCCTGCCCCGGGAATGCCAGTGCATAGGCAACGAACAGTACGACAAGGCCTCCCGAGATAACGAAAACCGGATTGTGAATATCGAAACCGAAGGGGCCGACCGCACCCTCGATATTGTCTTGTCCTATCTCGTAGTCGGTCTGGATCAGATCGGCATTGCCCTCCGGTTCGGGGATACCCTGGTTAGCGGTTTCATCGGCCATGTCAGCCTTCCTCCGTGTCCTTGATTTGCAATTGTCCGGCGCGCCGGTCTCAGTCACGCACGACGAAAACTGAGGCGCTGGAATGCGCGGCCAGCTTTCCGCCATTGGACGGCCAGACATAGTCAGCCAGTCCCGGGACGTGGGATGCCATGATCACCAGATCGGAACCCGTGTCCGACACCGCCTTCATCAGCGCGTCATCGACATCCACCGTCGGATCATGACTCACGGCCATGTGCACATCGGCCTGAATCCCATGCGCTTCCGCCTGCTCCGCGCCAAACGCCTGAAGCCGGCTTTCGAATTCTTTGGGATTGTGGCCCTGCGTACCCGGCGTCGCCGCCGTGACGCCGACATAGGTCACTGGAACGTCGAAAGCGCTCGCATAGCGGCCGGCAACCTCCAGCGCCTTGTGCAGCCGCGGAACATGCGACAGGTCTACGGGCACCATTATTCGTGAAAACATCGCTTCCCTCCTGACACCAGCATGGATTTTGCTGCAGGCGGAGACGCTGGTTGGCCTTAACTTGTTATTTTTATAGGGCTTCGTCCGCCTGCCAAATATGACCCTTCACGGGTCAGCCTATGGAGTGGACAGTAGCAGGAGTGCCCCATGGCGGCAAATCATGTAGCCTGAGCGACATACGCTGACGCTTTTGGGCGCTTTCAGGCGGCCGAAGCCGCCATCTTTGCCGCCAGCCTCTCCGAGGCCGGTTTGACGAAATCGTCCATCTTCTTGCGAACCCGCCTGATCTCGGACTCGACGCCTGTCGCGATCCGAAGCGGCTTTTCGCCATCGATCAGGTAGATCAGGCAATGACAGTCCTTGCCCGACAGCGAACGCGTGATCCCAACTCCTATGATTTGGTCGAGATCGACGCTCGCCAAGACCTGCCCCCTGCCCCGCGGATTACGAGACACGAAGCGGATTTCGTGGCGCACGCGATCGACCTGCACTTCAGGACGGAACCCGCGAGCAGATACGGACAGAAGAATGCCGCCTGCCAATCCCAGTATGCAGGTCAGCACGAATTTGATCATGATCGCATCGCCCGTATACAGCGAGCCCGGGAGTATCCACTGACCGAATGCGGCAAGCAGGAAGGCGATACCAAGTATCGTCAGGCCCCATTCGATGATGGCATCGGACGCCTTCGCTTCCATGTCTGCTGGCCTGATCCGAAAGCCCCAGGGCATCTCGATCAGTTCCAAGACCGGCTCTTCGGCCTCTGCTTTGTTTATTTGGCTGATCGCGTTCATCGCTTTCAGTATCTGCTTCGTCTCCACTCTCCATAAAATTGAAAAACGGCAAGAATGAGACGGGTTGAACTGTTCTTCCACCCGTGTATAAGCCACCGGTCCGCCGCAGGATCGATTGACCGGCGCAGCCTCTCGTGGACGGGAGCGGCGGAGTGACACCGTCCTATGAAGTGCGCCCTGATAGAAGTGGAGAGAACATGCCGCTGTATGAGCATGTGATGATTGCGCGTCAGGACCTGTCCAACGCGCAGGCAGAAGGTCTCGTCGAACATTTCGGCACCGTCCTCGCGGACAACGGCGGCAAGGTCGTCGAAAGTGAGTACTGGGGCGTCAAGACGATGGCCTACAAGATCAACAAGAACCGCAAGGGCCACTATGCCCTCCTGAAGACCGACGCGCCTGCGCTGGCCGTTCAGGAGATGGAGCGCCTGATGCGTCTGCACGACGACGTTATGCGCGTGTTGACGATCAAGGTTGACGAGCACGAGGAAGGCCCCTCGGTACAGATGCGCAAGAGCGACGACCGTGAAGGCCGCCGCGAACGCCGTAGGGAGGACTAAGTCATGGCTGCAAAACCGTTTTTCCGCCGCCGCAAGGTCTGCCCCTTCTCGGGCGACAATGCACCGAAGATCGATTACAAGGACGCGAAACTGCTCCAGCGCTACGTCTCCGAGCGTGGTAAGATCGTTCCCAGCCGTATCACCGCGGTATCGGCGAAGAAGCAGCGTGAACTGGCCCGTGCGATCAAGCGCGCGCGTTTCCTCGCGCTTCTGCCCTACGCCGTGAAGTAAGGAGAAGAGTGACATGCAAGTAATCCTTCTCGAGCGCGTCGCGAAGCTGGGTCAGATGGGTGACGTCGTCACCGTCAAGGACGGCTATGCGCGCAACTTCCTTCTGCCACAGAAGAAGGCTCTCTGGGCCTCCGAAGCCAACATCGCCGCGTTCCAGGCCGACAAGGCTCAGCTCGAGGCCCGCAACCTCGAGAGCAAGAAAGAGGCCGAGGCGCTGGCCGACAGGCTGAACGGTCAGAAGTTCGTTGTGATTCGCCAGGCGTCCGACGGCGGCTCGCTCTACGGTTCCGTCACCACCCGTGACGCAGCCGACGCAGCCACCGAGGCCGGCTTCTCCATCGACCGCAAGCAGGTCGTGCTGACGGCTCCGATCAAGGAACTGGGCCTGCATACGGTGATCGTGCAGCTGCACCCCGAAGTCGATGCCGAGATCGAGCTGAACGTTGCACGCTCGACCGAGGAAGCCGAACTTCAGGCGCAGGGCATCAACATCGCCGAACAAGCCGCCGAGGAAGAAGCAGCCGCTGATCTGGAGATCGCGGAGCTCTTTGACGAAATCGGCGCTGCGGAGCTCGATGAAATGGACTCGGGCGCAGCTGCTGCCTCGAAGGCCGCCGAAGACGAAGAGTGATTTCGACCGAAATCAAGCGAAAGGCCGCCCCTCGGGGCGGCCTTTTTCGTTGTGCGGGCGGGTGCTAGGATGGCCGCATGTGCGGACGATTTGCCATCACGCTTCCCGACGATGCCATGGCGGCCCTGTTCGACGCCGTGCCGGCGAACGACCTTCCCCATATACCGAACTACAATGTCTGCCCGACAAATCAAATACATGCCGTCACAAGCGACGACGGGCACCGGCGGCTGAGACCGATGCGCTGGGGGTTCATCCCCCACTGGTACAAGACGCCCGCGGACGGCCCTCTTCTGATCAATGCACGCGCCGAGACAATCGCGGAAAAACCCGCGTTCCGAGCGGCATGCCGGGAGCGGCGATGCCTGATCCCGGCGAGCGGCTTTTACGAATGGACCAAGGACGAAGAGGGCAAGCGGCTGCCTTGGTATATCCATCCCGCTGAAGGAAAAATGCTCGCGTTTGCAGGGGTTTGGCAGGTCTGGGACAAGGGCGAGGAGCCGCTGACCACCTGCGCCATCGTCACGACGGATGCCAACAAGGCGATGTCGAAGATCCATCACCGGATGCCAGTCGTTCTGGCCCGTAACGATTGGGCCAAGTGGCTGGGAGAAGAAGGAAAAGGTGCCGCCACCCTGATGCATGCCCCGCCCGAGGATGCGCTGGCGTTTTACCGCGTAGACCCGAGGGTGAACTCGAACCGCGCTTCAGGCCCGGAACTGATCGAGGCGATCTGACCTGCGGAACCCGTGTCGGCGCAGCGTCGGCACAGCGTCGGCAAAACGTATGACAAACTGTTTGGCGGGGCCACGAGCATCCCGCGGAGGAACTCTGACGTTCACTACTGCTGGATTTGCCGCCGGATCCCGGCCTCAGCGTCTCCGCAACCGGATCACGACATCGACCTTGGAGATTTCAGCTCCCTCGGGCGCGTCGGGCAGCCGGGTGATTTCCAGCTGATCCGCAGGCGCATCGGTCAGGCGCGCCTCGTCTTCCCAGAAGAAGTGCGGGTGATCGTCGGTGCGTGTATCGAAGTAGCTCTTCGAGCCGTCGACCATGACTTCCTGCATCAAGCCCGCGTCGCAGAAGGCGCGCAACGTGTTGTACACTGTCGCAAGCGACACCGCCTCACCCGAGGCCTGGCTGGCCGCATGCAGGCTCTCCGCCGTCACGTGGCGATCCTTGCCATCGCCGACCAGCAAAGCGGCCAGCGCAACGCGCTGCCGCGTCGGGCGAAGCCCTGCCTGGCTCAGCCATTCCGAGCCCCGTGCATGTGTCTGATCGATCATATACGCCACGATTGACTTGTTTCATCGCAATATAAAGGGCGGTTTCGCCCGGTTTCAATTGGAAATGGCCGCCAGCGCCGTATTGTCCCATGCCGAACTGCACTTGCGCCACAATCCGCGCCTTTGGTAAGTGTCCATCAACGAAAGAAGCAACGATAACGCAGGGGCGAGCAAATGGCTGACTATCCAAAGAGTTTCGATCGGGACGCGCTTTTGAAATGCGCGCGTGGAGAGCTGTTCGGCCCCGGCAATGCACAGCTTCCCGAGCCGCCCATGCTGATGATGGACCGTATCACGGACATCAGCGACGACGGCGGCGAACACGGCAAAGGCCATGTGGTCGCAGAGTTCGACATCACCCCCGACCTCTGGTTTTTCGAATGCCATTTCCCGGGCAACCCGATCATGCCCGGATGCCTGGGTCTCGACGGGCTCTGGCAGCTCACCGGTTTCAACCTTGGCTGGCGCGGCTGGCCGGGACGCGGCTATGCGCTCGGCGTGGGAGAGGTCAAGCTGACCGGGATGGTCCGGCCCGACCGCAAGATGCTGACCTACTATGTCGACTTCACCAAAGCGATCCAGACCCGTCGCCTGACAATGGGCGTCGCGGACGGACGGGTGGAAGCTGACGGCGAGACGATCTACCAGGTCAAGGACATGAAGGTGGCACTCAGCGAGAGCTGAGCAGGCCAGCGGCGCGACAACGCTACATTCGGCGCCGCCTGAGCATCGACCATGCGCGGCGCCTTGAAACGGCGACCGCATTCGCGGCGACGGCGAGCACGCACAGCGCAAACTTCGACAGGGTCTCCATCGTGCCATCGACCAGCATGGCGTGAAGAACGCTTCCCAGAACAGCGAGGGTCACCAGGCACGTGTGCCCGACGCGCCATGCAACAGGCCCAAGACGCAAGGCGCGTCGCAGCAGGGCCAAAAGCGCCGCCCCAAAAACGGCCCACATCGCCATCACGCCCCAATCCGAAAAAGGCGTTGGAGAGACAAGTAAAAGCGCGTCCACGACATCGGGGGGGCTGGTGACCCAGAGTGCCGCGACGTGGATCACGATCGCGGCGACCAGTGTACTCCCAACCCAAAGATGAACGCGGCGCCCCAAGTCGAGAGGGACGCCAGGAAGCAGACCCGCGGCAAGCAACGGCTGCAGCACCATCATTTGCAGGGCGAGTATTCCAGCGAAACCGGCAGCGATATAGATCGGCTGGCGCCAGGCCAGTAAAGGGCTGCCGGCAGCAAGGACCAGAGGCACAATCAGGGCACACAGAAGTCCCAGCCAAATGGCCGCGCGGCGCAAGCGGAGGCCTCAGGCCGGTTGGAGGACGAAATGCGCCTCCAGCGAGGTGTCCTTCGCGCTGCTCATCACTGGCCGCAGGAATACGGTTTCGAAATCCCCGCTGTCATAGGCGAGGTGCCCATGCGCCTGCCCGAATGCGGGGACGATCTGCGGCATTTCCAGCCGAAACACACCATTCTCATCCGTCAGCGTCGCCCCATGGCTATGAGGATCGCGCTCGTGCCCCTCGGTAGTGTGCGCCCAGATCTGGATTCGCTGCCCGGCGAGGGGTGCTCCGTCGCCAGCGCGGCGAACAGTCCCGCTCATCCAGAAGCCGCCGCCGCCTATGCGCTCGACGATGGGCGCGCCCGGCAGATAGTTGTTCGCCCCACCGCGCATGCTCGAAGTCGGCTTTAGGGCGGCGGCCCGGGCCGGAACACGGCTTCCCAGAAGTCCAGCCATCGCGACGCTTCCGATCACGAACGTCCGGCGGGAAACGAGACGATGGATCATGACAGGCGGCTCCTTTCAGACATTTCCAGTCAGGATAGCACGATCAGTCCGGAATCCGAGGGACCAATCCTCGAAAACCAGCCGGAAGGACCTCAAGGTTGCGTGATCGGCACGTTCGGAAACGGACACATGGATGGGGCGGCCACCAATAATCGATGGCATGCGCTCTGGCTCTGCCTTGCCTATCTGCTTGCCCCGCCTCACCGCCCTGTCCTAGATAGGCAGGAAGCGAAGGAGAGGAGTGCCCATGCGTCGCGTCGTCATCACCGGGATCGGAATCGTCTGTCCCATCGGCAACAACGTCGCCGAAGTCGAGGCCAGCCTGCGCGCCGGTCGTTCCGGCATCAAGTTCCAGCCGGAGTATGCCGAACATGGGTTCCGCAGCCAGATCGCCGGCGTGCCGGAAATCGTGCTGGAGGACAATATCGACAAGCGCCAGCTGCGCTTCATGGGACCGACCGCGGCCTATGCCTTTTTGGCGATGGAGCAGGCCATCGCCGACAGCGGGCTGGAGGAAAAGGACATCTCGAACGAGAAGACCGGCCTTGTCGCAGGCTCGGGCGGTCCGTCGACCTCGAACTTCTTCCTGGCGCATAACACCGTCATCGAAAAGGGCAGCCCAAAGCGCATGGGTCCCTTCATGGTGACGCGCTGCATGTCCTCGACCGTCAGTGCCTGTCTTGCGACGCCGTTCAAGATAAAGGGGATCAACTACTCGATCACCTCGGCCTGTTCGACCACGCTGCATTGCATGGGCAATGGCGTCGAACAGATCCAGATGGGCAAGCAAGACATCGTCTTCGCCGGCGGCGGCGAAGAGGTCGACTGGACGCTGTCCTGCCTCTTCGACGCGATGGGTGCGATGTCGTCCAAGTACAACGACACGCCCACCGAGGCGGCCCGCGCCTTCGATGCGACCCGCGACGGTTTCGTGATCGGCGGGGGCGGCGGAATGGTGGTGCTCGAGGAGCTGGAACACGCCAAGGCGCGCGGCGCCAAGATCTATGCCGAAGTCACGGGCTACGGCGCAACCTCGGACGGCTACGATATGGTGGCGCCCTCGGGCGAGGGCGGCGAGCGGTCGATGCGTCTTGCCGTCAGCACGCTCGGAGACCGCAAGGTCGACTACATCAACGCGCACGGCACATCGACGCCGGTGGGCGACGTAACCGAGGTCGAAGCGGTGCGCCGGGTTCTCGGCGACGATCACGCGCCAATTTCCTCCACCAAGTCGATGACGGGACATTCTCTGGGTGCCGCCGGTGTCCACGAGGCGATCTATTCGCTGATCATGATGGAAAAGGGCTTCATGGCGCCTTCGATCAACGTGCGGACGCTGGACCCGGCGATCCGGCCCGAGGAGATCGTGACCGAAACCACCGAAAAAGAGCTCGATACGGTCCTTTCCAACAGCTTCGGCTTCGGAGGCACCAACGCCACCGTCGCCATGAGCAAGTATCACGGGTGACGCCATGCCGGGACTGATGGACGGAAAACGCGGACTGGTGATGGGGGTGGCGAATGACCACTCAATCGCATGGGGCATCGCAAAGGCACTTCATGCCGAGGGCGCGGAACTGGCGTTCTCGTACCAGGGCGAGGCATTCGGCAAGCGGGTTGAACCGCTGGCGGAGAGCCTCGGCTCTAATATCATGGTGGACGTGGACGTGACTGACGACGCCTCTCTGGATGCTGCGTTCGCGCACTTGGGCGAGGCATGGGGCACCATGGATTTCCTGATCCACGCCATCGCGTACTCGGACAAGAACGAGCTGACCGGCCGCTTCATCAACACCACGCGCGAGAATTTCCGCAACTCGCTGACGATCTCCTGCTATTCGCTGATCGACGTGGCCCGCCGCGCGCGCCCCTTGATGAAAAACGGCGGTTCCATCGTCACCCTGTCCTACCTCGGCTCGCAGCGCGTCACGCCCTATTACAACGTGATGGGCGTTGCCAAGGCAGCGTTGGAATCGTCGGTTCGCTACCTAGCCAACGACCTGGGCCCGGAAGGCATCCGCGTGAACGCCATCAGCCCCGGCCCGATGCGCACGCTCGCCGGCGCCGCGATCGGCGGAGCCCGGAAGACCTTCAAGACGACCGAAATGAACGCCCCCCTGCGCGCCAACGCATCGCTCGAAGCAATCGGCGGAACGGCGGTCTATCTCTGCTCGGATCAGGGCATTTCGACCACGGGCGCGAACATCCCCGTCGATGGCGGCTACCACGTGATGGGCATGAACCAGCCCGAAAACCTGTGATCATGCGTTTTTGATCGGCGTCAAGGTGCGGTGATACAAGATGCGATACCATTCAACGCGAGACACACAGGAGCGTGCGAATGGACGGACAGGTCACCGAAGTTAAAAAGGCGCCCACCGGCAAGGCCAAGGCTTCCACACCAAAGGCCGAGAAAACGGAACTGCCACCGGTTTTCGATAACGAGAGCTATCCCTATCCGGATAGGCTCGACCGCAAGACCTACGAAGACGAAAAGGCCCAGCTTCAGGCGGAATTGCTGAAGGTTCAGCTTTGGGCGCAGGAAACCGGCCAGAAATTCGTGCTGCTGTTCGAAGGCCGCGACGCCGCCGGCAAGGGCGGCACCATCAAGCGGTTCACCGAACACCTGAACCCCCGTCAGGCCCGTGTCGTCGCGCTGAACAAACCGACGCAGGAAGAACAGGGTCAGTGGTATTTCCAGCGTTATATCAGAGAGTTGCCCACGAAAGGCGAAATGGTCTTTTATGACCGCTCCTGGTACAACCGCGCCGGTGTCGAGCGGGTCATGGGCTTTTGCGAACCCGCCGACTACCTGGAATTCATGCGGCAGACCCCCGAGCTTGAACGGATGCTCGTGCGGTCGGGAATCCGGATGTACAAGTACTGGTTCTCCGTGACGCGCGGAGAACAGCGCAACCGGTTCAAATCGCGCGAGTCCGACCCGCTGAAGCGCTGGAAGCTGTCGCCGATCGACCTGGCGAGCCTCGACAAATGGGATGATTATACCGAGGCAAAGGAGGCGATGCTGTTCTATACCGACACCGCCGACGCCCCCTGGACGATCATCAAGTCCGACGACAAGAAGCGCGCACGGCTGAATTGCATGCGGCATTTCCTGTCGACACTGGATTATCCCGGCAAGGATCCTACGATCGCCATTCCGCCGGATCCGAGAATCGTCGGACGCGCCGACCATGTGCTGCACAAGACAGACCATATCCTGGCCACCGCGTTGCATCCGGACACCCGGAAGACCGGAAAATCCTGATCCCCGGGCCGGGGGCTCTGCCCCCGGACCCCCGAAGTATTTCGGCCAAGAGGAAGAACAATTCGAGTTGAATTGCTCTCGTCCCCTTCAGGGTTCGCCGCTTTGGCGGCGGCCGGGGCACCACCCCATTGCAGGGGGTGACGCCACGCGCCGGGCGGGGTAAGAGACGCGCCGGAAGACACAGGATACCCCGAACATGGCGCGCATTCTCATCACCTCGGCGATCCCCTACATCAACGGGATCAAACACCTGGGCAATCTCGTCGGCAGCCAGCTGCCCGCCGATCTTTACGCACGCTACATGCGCGCGCGGGGCCACGAGGTTCTGTTCCTTTGCGCCACGGATGAGCATGGCACGCCCGCGGAACTGGCGGCGGCCAAGGCCGGGAAACCGGTCGCGGAATACTGCGCCGAGATGCACGAGGTGCAGCAGGAGCTGTCGGATGGCTTCCGCCTCTCCTTCGACAAGTTCGGGCGCTCCTCGAGCCCCCAGAACCACGCGCTGACACAGCACCTGGCCGGCAAGCTGGCCGAGAACGGGCTGATCGAGGAAGTCACCGAGAAGCAGGTCTATTCCCATGCCGACGGCCGGTTTCTGCCCGACCGCTACATCGAGGGCACTTGCCCCAACTGCGGGTACGACAAGGCGCGCGGCGACCAGTGCGAGAACTGCACCAAGCAGCTCGACCCGACCGACCTGATCGAACCGCGCTCCGCGATTTCGGGCTCGACCGATCTCGAGGTGCGCGAGACCAAGCACCTCTACCTGAAACAGCGGTCATTGCGCGGCGAATTGTCGGACTGGATCGATTCGAAAACCGACTGGCCCGTTCTGACCACCTCCATCGCCAGGAAATGGCTGAACGACGGCGACGGCTTGCAGGACCGGGGCATCACGCGGGATCTCGACTGGGGCATCCCGGTGAAGAAGGGCGAGGACGACTGGCCCGGTATGGAAGGCAAGGTCTTCTATGTCTGGTTTGACGCCCCCATCGAGTACATCGCCTGCGCCAAGGAGTGGTCCGACGCGCGTGGCGCGCCGGATGCCGAGTGGGAGCGCTGGTGGCGTACCGACAAGGGCGCGGAAGACGTGCGCTACGTCCAGTTCATGGGCAAGGACAACGTGCCCTTCCACACTTTGTCGTTCCCCGCGACCATAATCGGGTCGGGTGAGCCGTGGAAGCTCGTCGATTACATAAAGTCCTTCAACTACCTGAACTACGACGGCGGCCAGTTTTCGACCAGCCAGGGCCGCGGCGTCTTCATGGACCAGGCACTGGAGATCCTGCCCGCTGACTACTGGCGCTGGTGGCTTCTGAGCCACGCGCCAGAAAACTCCGACAGCGAGTTCACCTGGGAGAACTTCCAGGCGTCCGTGAACAAGGACCTCGCGGATGTGCTGGGCAATTTCGTCTCCCGCGTCACCAAGTTCTGCCGCTCGAAGTTTGGCGAGGAACTGCCGTCCGGTGGCGCATGGGGCCCCGAGGAAGAAGCCTTGATCGCGAGGCTCTCGGAAGGGCTGGCCGCCTATGAGGCCCAGATGGAAGCGATCGAGGTCAGGAAGGCATCCGCCGAACTGCGCGCGCTTTGGGTCGCGGGGAACGAATACCTGCAGACCGCCGCGCCGTGGTCTGTCTTCAAGGAAGACCCTGACCGGGCGGCGGCGCAGATCCGTCTCGCGCTCAATCTGATCCGAGTCTACGCGGTGATCTCGGCCCCGTTCATTCCGGATGCGGCGGCGCGGATGCTGTCCTCGATGAACACGCTGGACACCGAATGGCCGGGTGACATGGCCGCTGCGCTGTCCGCGCTGCCGGCGGGGCATGAATTCAGCGTTCCGGACGTACTCTTCCGCAAGATCAGCGACGAAGAGCGGGAAGAGTGGCAGACGAAGTTCTCCGGCGTGCGCACGTAAAACGGGCGGCGTCTACTCCTCGAACACCACCGGGGTCTGCGGCTTGCGGTTCACGTTCAGACGAAAGACGTCGGGACGCGCATAATGCCCGCAGACGTCGAATTTGCGGCGCGAAGCGCGCGCCGCATCGACGTCGATATCCGTGATCAGCAGGCCCTTTTCCCTGTGCATCGGCCCTGCCTGCACGCCCCCGAACGGCCGGTAGACGACGGCGTCGCCGGCATTGATCCATTCGTCCGCGTTCGGGAACAACTCGTCCCGGTAGGGCAAAGTCTCGGGAATATCCGCTGCTTCGATCGCGGTGGCGCAGCCAATGACCCAGCATCCGCCCTCGCGGGCGATATGCTGCATCGTCGCCAGCCAGGTCTGGCCGCTGTCCCAGGTCGGGGCGGTATAGATGTCGATGTTCTGGGCGTAGAGCGCGGCGCGGGCCAGCGGCATGTAGTTTTCCCAGCAGATGAGCGACCCGATCCTGCCCACCGCCGTGTCCACGACGTTCAGGGTCGAGCCGTCGCCGAAGCCCCACACCATGCGCTCGGGATTGGTCGGCATGAGTTTCCGATGATTGTTCAGCAGCGTGCCATCCGCGTCGATGATTGCGGCACTGTTGTAAAGCGTGCTGCCGCTCACCGTACCGTCAAGTTCCTGGTGGCCCAGAACGATGACGACACCATGCTCTCGTGCCGCCTCTTTGACTGGGGCAAGGTCATCCTTTGCGAGATTGACCGAGTTCGCCTGCGCAAGGGCGAAGAGTTCGTCCGTCTTGGTCATTCCCGCTCCGGGCGGTAGCCGCCACACGAAGGTCGGATAGCCTGGCAGCCAGGTCTCGGGAAAGACGATAAGACTGCAACCTCCGCCTGCTGCCTCGCCAATCAGCTCCACGGCACGTTCGATGGATTTCGCCTTGTCCAGATAGACAGGCGGCTGCTGCACGACCGCAACTTTCATTGGCTCCCCTCCCTGACCGATAAGGAAGACTACCCTCTTCCGGAAAAAATGCAAAATTTGGCATTGATTGAGCCTTGGGGTTCCCAGCGAACCGTGCCGCACCGCGGGGTTCCAGGAGTGCGCGAGCGGACCTTGGCCAAGGCACCGCGACATCCCGACGCAAGGACATTCCGCCCCGTATTCATTCGCACTAACTCTGGTCAGAGTGCCCGCATGAATGAGTTGCACACCATGTTCGATCAAGACCCGGATCCGGCGCTGCAAGGCGCAATGGCTGCCGATGCCAATGCCGAAGATCATCCCGAGCGCCCTGTGCGCCCGGCGCTTTGGCGCGGCTGGAAGCGGCGCTGCCCGAACTGTGGGCAGGGACCGATGATGAAATCCTATCTCAAGGTCCGCGAGACCTGCCCGGTCTGCGATCAGGAACTGGGGGCACATCACCGGGCCGATGACGGCCCGGCCTATCTGACGATCCTGATCGTCGGACATATCATGGCCCCGGCGATCATCTGGGCCTTCACCACGTTCCGTCCGGAACCGATGGTGCTGGCATCGACATTCACGGTTGGCTGTGTGGCGCTGTCGCTTTACCTTCTGCCGCGGTTCAAGGGCGCCATAGTGGGCCTGCAATGGGCCAAGCGGATGCATGGCTTTGCAACGGTCTGACGCCGGCTCTGCGCCGGTACCTGTCCGGGACGCGGCAACACTGATCCTTGTGCGCGACGCCGATCGCAATCCTTCGGTCCTGATGGGCCAGCGCGGCAATACGGCCGCGTTCATGCCCGACAAGTACGTCTTCCCCGGAGGCGCAGTCGACGCAGCGGATGCAGCCGTCGAATTCCCGGAACTGCTGAGCGAGCCCTGCCGCGGCCGTCTCGCGGCGCGAAACACAGGCGCTTCGCCGGATGCGCTTGCCGCCGCCGCAATCCGCGAACTCTGGGAAGAAACCGGCCTGCGCCTTGGCCGCCCCGGGTCCTGGAAAGCCCCCGAGGCATGGCGCGGTTTTTCCGAGGACGGGCTTGCGCCTGACGCCTCGGCGCTTCGGTTCTTCTTTCGGGCGGTCACACCACCCGGCCGCCCCCGCCGCTTCGACGCCCGGTTCTTCCTCGCTGATGCCTCGACCCTTGCCGATGATCCGGATGATTTCTCGGGAGCCGAGGACGAACTCTCGCACCTGCACTGGGTGCCGCTGGAGGAGGTGCGTGCCCTGAACCTGCCCTTCATCACTCGGATCGTGCTGGGCGAGTTGCAGGCGCATCTGCCCAGCCTGGGCGCTCCGAAGGGAGTGCCCTTCGTCACAAACGACGTTGTCGACAACGCGGTTATCTGGCTCTGAGGCACGACTTTCGCCGTTGGTTCAGAGTGAACCGTGCTCATGAAACGAGGCCGCTCACTGTCAGCGCGCCCGGAATCCTCCGCCGAACCCAGTTTTTTGCCGGAAATTAACGCCCCGCATCGTAAGTTAGGGGTGGGAGGACGGGGGTACAGCGGGCACGGGGCATTCGTCTCAAACTGTCCGGACCTGTCCCCTATCCGAGGATGGTGACGCCCAGGATCGAGGCGGTCAGGATTCCCATCCCGGTGATCTCGCGGCGCGTGATCGTTTCGCGGAACCAAAGCCAACCGACCAGAAGTGAGAAGATCAGCTCGATCTGACCAACGGCGAAGACATAGGCCGCGTTCGCGAGTGAAAACGCGGCGAACCAGCCCCAGCTTCCCACCAGCGAAAAGACTCCCACCAGCGCCGCCTGCCGCCACGCGCGCATCGTAGCGCCGATCTGTCCCGGCTCACGAACCCACAGCCATGCGCCCAGCGCCAGGGTCTGCCAACATGTCACCACGGCCAAAGTGGCTCCTCCGGTCAGGATGGGATCCTCGGTCGGCAACTCCAGTGTCGCTCCCCGATAGAAGACAGCCGAAAGCGCGAAAAAGACGCCAGACAACAGACCGATCGCCGAGGCGCGGTTCAGAACGCTGCCGCCGTCGGGCGGGTCGGAGAGCAGAAGAACCCCGAGAAAGCCGGCAGCGATGGCGCAGGCTCCCCAAAGACTGACCAGATCACCCAGAATCACCAGGCCTGCAAGGGCCGTCAGCATGACCTCGGTTTTCTTGAACGTGATGCCCACTGCGAAGGCTCGCATCCTGAACAGCGAGACGGTGCAGATGGTGGCCAGAATCTGCGTGACCCCACCCAGAAGCGCGTAGACCCAGAAGGCGCCCGTGGGTGCCGGCAGGCTCTGCCCTGTGGTGCGCGCATAGGCAAACGCCAACCCCGCCACCAACGGCGCCGAGTACATGAAGCGGGCCCAAGTGGCGCCGGCGGCGCTCAGCTTTCCACCGGCCAGCACTTTCTGAAGCGCGAAGCGGACAGTCTGCGCCGCGGCGGCAACGATAGCGAAGAGAACCCAGGATTCCATTCCCGCATCTGCCGTGCGGAGCCGCAGGGATGCAAGCCGGGAATGTAGTTACGGCCTACGACGCCAAAGCGGGTGCGGCACGGGGTCCTTCTGGCTCAGGAAATAGCGACGAAAGACTTCAGCGTAGGATCGGAAGACATAGCCTTCGTTTACCCGGCGATAGCGCACCGCGTTTTCCCGGTACAGCGCGGGCAACCGATACCATGGCACACGCGGATGCATGTGGTGCACGACATGGAGGTTGTTGTTCAGGAACAAGAGAGCCAGCGGTCCCCGGTCCTCGATGATCACCGATCTCGCACGCGCCTGTTCGTGGGCCTGGTGCTCCAGGAATGTCCGGATTCGCAACAGGGCGAGTGCAAGATAAACCGCCAGCGCATAGGCCCAGAACGGCATCGGAGACCAGAGGACCCAGACAATGACCGGCAGCACCATCGGCGCGTGCCAAAGCCAGCCGCGCAGCACGCGGGCGTCGCTTTGGGCCGTCCGAACCTCGGACATCAGGAAGACAAGCGTCCCGATCACAGGTCCAAGAACCATGCGCCCGGCCAACGTGTTGTTCAGGTTCAGAAGACGCTGGCCCCAGGCCGGCAGCCTCTCCCAGGCGCCCGCGTCCAGGTAGTTCGACTCGGGGTCGTCGTACGGGTCGGTCAGCCGGCTGTCCTGGTGATGCGCCAGATGAGTGTCACGAAACCGGAGATAAGGGATGACCAGAATCAGCGCAGGGAAGACCAGCGCCGCGTTCAGCCGGGGATCGCGGAACGGATGTCCATGCATCATCTCGTGCTGCAGCGAGGAATGCTGTGCGATGGCCAGTGCCGCCACAACCACGGCAAGAGGCATCGAGACGGTGGCCAGCCAGACTGTCGCCGCGGCCCAGACCGCGTAGGTCATTAGAAGAAAGGCCAGTGTCGGCCACTCGAAGGAATGTCGCATCCGTGGATGTCCCTGCCCGGCCTGATCTTGTTTTCCGGAACGAGGCGATCTTGGCGCTTGCCAGAAAGATAGAGAATTCTGTATGTAATCAATATTAATCCATCAATCGTGAATTTTTTAAACATCTGCTGAATGGACAAACGAAACCGCGCCCTTCTCTTTCGTCACCGCCTGCAAACCGTCATGCAGGAACGCGAGGTGACACGCTCTGCCCTTGCGCGCGCCGTGGGCGTGGATCGCTCGACGGTCTCGCAGCTTCTCGGCCTCGACACGGCGCGCCTGCCGAACGCGCAGGTCGTCGCGGAATGCGCGGCCGCTCTCGGCGTTTCCGCGGACTGGCTTCTTGGCCTGACCGACCTCCCTGAACGGGCCGCCGATCTCCTGGCGGCCTCGATGGTCGTCTCCGAAGCGCCACGCGCGCCGGTCGATGAACAGATCCTCGCCTGGCATACCGAAGCGGCGGGCTACAAGATCCGGCATGTCCCGGCCACCCTTCCCGACATGCTGAAGACCGAGGAGATGCTGCACTGGGAATACGAACCGCATCTCGGACGCACGACGGATCAGGCCATCGGCGCCAGCCATGACCGGCTGAACTGGATGCGCCAGTCGCTTTCGGATTTCGAAGTCGCGATGCCGCTCTTCGAGGTCGAGTCGCTGGTGAACCGGTCAGGCTATTACCGGGGGCTCGATCCGGGGATAAGGGACCGCCAGGTCGCGCATCTCATCGCGCTTCACAAGCAGCTTTACCCGTCGCTGCGGATCTTTCTCTACGACGCACGCAGGGTCTGGTCAGCGCCCCTGACGATATTCGGGCCCCTGGTCGGAGTTCTCTACCTTGGTCAGCATTACCTCGCCTTCCGCGAGAAAGAGCGCGTGCGGGCCCTGACCGCACATTTCGACGGGCTGGTGCGCGAGGCCTACATCTCGGCACGGGCCTGGCCCGACCATCTTCAGGCGCTCTTCGACTCTCGCGACTGAAGCACGCCCGAAGCGCTGCCCTCGGGCGGCAGGTCGGCCGGGCAAACCTCGGACAAGACCGCCAGCGCCGCGACTTTCAGATCGGGCTGATTCCTGGAAGTGAGGTTCAGTTCGACCCCACCGGCAGGCGCGTGCGTGATCAGCACCACCTGGGCGGGACGGATCGCGCAGCCCTGTACCGCATCCACATCGTGCAGCCGCGAGGTGACTGCGATCACAGCGGCATCCGCCGCTTCGGCCTGCGCGCGCTGGATGATCTTCTGCATCAGTTCCAGACGGTCGGGCACGCAGCAGATCACCCAGTCCGCATAGGCAACCGTCGATGAGATCGTCTGCTCGCGACGCCAGCCGCGGCTGCCCGTTGGCAAGCCCATAGCGGAAGGATCAGGATCGAAACCCGAAACCCGCCATCCCGCATCGCGGAACATCCCGGCCCAGGCGCGTCCTCTTTCGCCAAGACCCAAAATAGCCGCCTTACTGCTCATTCGCCCCCCTCTGTGCCGTTCTTTGAAGACGGCTCAAATCATATCCATTGAAATCAAGTACCGACAGCGCCGCGCGATACCGATCATCCGGTATCTGCGGGTCCCGGTTCAAAATCCACCCGGCCCGCCCACTGGGCACGCCCACGACCGCGGTGCGATAGCCTTCATCGACCCAAAGCACCCAATAGTCGGCCGCGAACGGCATGCCCCCAAGCTTGACCTTCAACCGTCCCGGCCCGACAATTTCGGCCGTTCCCTCGATCGAAGTCGGTGCCCCGTCCCTGATGCAGAAATTGCGGACCGAAAGCACTCCCGGCGAAAGCGCACCATAGGTGGCGCGCGTGTCGGTGCATCCCTCCTGGAAAGGCACCGGAAAACTGGCGACCTCGTACCAGACGCCCGCATAACGGGCGGGATCGAACACCGCCATCGACGTCATGTCCACACTACGGTCGCGGTAGCTTGGAAAGGCGGCGCAGCCAGCCAGAGCCAGCAGCACCAGGGTTGCGAGAAGCGCTCTCATTCGATGCACAGGGTCTGCTGGACCCCGCTGCTGGACAGAACTTCATGGCATCCGAAAAACGGCTCGATCGGGCTGCAGGTCCGCGACCGGGCAAGGCAAAGCCCCTGGCAATCGGTTTCTGCGCTGCACAGTTTGCCGGCATCCGAGAGATTGCGGAAACAGGCATAGCCGGCCTTTCCGGGGGTCAGCGCCCAACGTCCACCGCTGCGTTCGCAGTCAGTCTGCGCTGCACTCAGGAGATTCGGGACAGGTTCATTGATCTCGGACGACTTCGGACCGTCTTCCTGGCATGCAGAAAGCAAGATAATACAGCCGATAACTGTCAAACCGCGACGGATCGCGTCCATCAATGCCTCCCCAGGCAGCCCTCCGAGGCAAACCCTAGGGGGCCGAAATGCGTCCGGCAACTGATCAGCGCCTCAATATGGCATTGGATGTGCGCGGTGTGCCTTTGACACCTCATCCAGCACCTCCTCCGGGAGCGTCAGGTCCAATCCCCCGAGGATGCGCTGGAGCTGCGGCATGGTCGTTGCGCCGAAGATCGGGATCGTCGGAAACGGTCTTTGAACGCACCAGGCCAGCGACAGATGAACAGGGTCGAGGCCATGCCTTGTGGCGATATCCAGATAGGCCTGCGTCGCCTCGAAGACGCGCGCCGACTTGCGCCCACCCATGGTGTCGTTGATCGACATGCGCGAGCCTTCAGGAATCGCCCCGTTCTGATACTTGCCGGTCAGGAAGCCGGCTGCCAGCGGCGAGAAGGCCAGAAGCGTGATGTCCTCGTGATGTGCCAGCTCGGCCATGTCGGTGTCGTAGAGGCGACAGAGCAGCGAATACTCGTTCTGCATTGTCGCCACGCGCGGCCCGCCTGCCCGTTCGGCGGCGGCCAGCCACTGCATCGTGCCCCACGCACTGTCGTTCGACAGACCGAAGGCGCGTATCTTGCCCTCTTTGACCAGCTCGGCCAGAACCTCCATGATCGCCGCGAACTCGTCCAGGATCTCGTTGGCCGACGGTTGCTTGCGCGGATCGAAAACCCAGTTCTGCCGGAACATGAACGAGCCGCGGTTGGGCCAGTGGAACTGGTAGACATCCACATAGTCGGTTTTCAGGCGCCTCAGCGATCCCTCCAGCGTGTCGCGCACCGTGTCGGCCCCGATGGGCCGATTGTCGCGCACCATCTCGCTGGTGCCGGTGTGCTTGGTCGCGATCACCACGTCCGCACGGCGACCAGTCTTTTCGAGCCAGTTCCCGATCACCTCCTCGGTACCGCCGATGGTTTCCTTGCGAACAGGCGCGACCGGGTACATCTCGGCGGTGTCCATGAAGTCGATCCCGGCATCGAGCGCGGCATCGATCTGGGAGTGAGCTTCGGCCTCGGGAGTCTGATTCCCCCATGTCATCGTGCCGAGGCAATAGTCGCTGACCTCGATGCCGGTCCGGCCGAGCGTTGTTCGGTTCATGGAAAGCTCCCTGTGGCTGGACCTTTAGTCCTAGCGGCGGAGAGCGGATTGGCAAGGCAAAAGCCCTGTTGAGAACAAAAGAAGAACATCATATGATGTTCATATGCCCGATCATGCCGCCGCCCACCTTCTGAACCGCCATTCGCACCGCAAGCACGGGGCGCCGCCCATCCTGTTCCTGGACGACCTCGCGCTGCAACCGGCCCGCGTGCACGAGTTCTGCGGCTCGGCCCGGCGGAGGCTGGCCCTGAAGGTGGCGGGCGCACTTCAGGGACCCGTGATCTGGATTCGGCCCTCCTGGATGCCGGGACGGCTGAATCCCGATGGTTTCCTGAAGATCGCCGACCCGGCACGGTTCATTTTCGTCACGCCGAAACGGCCCGAAGACCTGCTCTGGTCGATGGAGGAAGCGCTCCGCGCGGGCCTTGTGCCCCTTGTCGTCGCCGACCTTCCCGACCCGCCGGGCCTGACCGCCATCCGCCGCCTGCACCTTGCGGCCGAGACCGGTACTGCGGAAGGCAACACCGCGCCGCTGGGCCTGATCCTGACACCGGGCGAAGGCGGCGCGCCGGGGGTGGAAAGCCGGTGGTGGCTGGCCCCGTCCCATGGCGATGGCGGGGCCGAGGCCTGGCGGCTGGAGCGCCGCCGCGCCCGGATGGAGCCAGAGAAGCACTGGCAGGTGACCGGCGGCAGGAACGGCATGCGACTGGATAGTGCGACCTGACCTCACGAAACCGGGGCAAATGCCCCAAACTGAACACGCGAAACTGAGTACAAGCACCGGCTGAACATGATAAACTCAAACCATGGAACGTCGTGTATTCATCGCCTTGTTGGCCGCCGGTCTTGCCGCACACCCCGCGCGCGCGGCCGCGCGCCCCTATCTTCTGGACCAGGCGAACTCGACCGTCGCCTTCACCTACCAGATGAACGGTCAACCCTTCACCGGGCGGATGCCCGTGGCCTCGGCCGACATCCTGCTCGACGTGGACAACCCTCCGAACAGCCGGGTCAGCGCGGAAATCGACGCCGCAGGCGCGGACGCGGGCCCGTTCTATGCGACGGAAGCGATGAAAAGCGAAAGCGTCCTGAACACGGCGCAGTTTCCCACCATCCGCTTCCGATCCGAACGCGTCGAAGGGACGGTCGAACGCGCAAAGGTACATGGCCTGCTGACCGTCCGGGACGTTACCGAAGAGATAACGCTGGACACTGTGCTCTACCGCCAACGGGGCACCGACGCAGGGGACCGCTCCAAGCTATCGATCCTGCTCACCGGAGAGATCGACCGGCGCCGCTTCGGCGCCGGTGGCTATTCCGCCATCGTGGGCCCGGTGATCCGGCTTCAGATTCTCACCCGGATCACATTGGCCTGATTACTGCGCGTTGGCAGCGACCAGCGCATTCCAGCCAGCCGTGAAACCCGAAAGCGAAACCTTCAGCTGAACGACCTCGTTCGGTGCCGCTGCCGGAACGATGACGACCGTACCTGCTGCGCCCGCCTTGAAGGCGTCGATTTCGACCTGGGTAAAGCCGATCCGGGCGAAACAACCGATCTGGCTGCAGAAGCTGTAGGGATAGCGGCGCACCTGTCCTTCATCGACCCGCAGCCGAAGTTCGGCCGTCAGCAAGGTCTCCAGCGGGGTCACGACGGTGGCTCCCGCAACGGCCTGCTGCCCCTCGGGCAGATTGAAGATCGAGAACTCGGCTACGGAGTTGCCTTCGCCGTCCAGAAGCAGCTGGTAGAGCTGGCAGGGATCCTTTTCCCCGTCACTTTTCACGCAGCGCAGCTGCCAGTCGCCGTGCTTCTCGGCGACATAAGTCTGACCGATCTGCGGCTCGCCGGCCTCTCCCTCGGGAGCGCCCATCGACAGGCCCGCGGCCGCCGCCGGGTCATTGCCATCCGCGGAAGACTGCTCTCCGGTCGTCGTCTGATCCTGGGCCGCTACCGCGGCAGGGAAAGTCAGAAGAAGGCAGATTGCCCAGGTCCTGAAAGTGCCGAACATGATTTCCTCACTGTTTCCGGTCTGTTTGGCGTCGCATCTAACATGCCTGCCACCGCTTGTCAGGGCGCATAAAAGGCGGGGCGCGGAGCTTCGCCGAAAACCGGCGAGGTCAGAAAAGAAAAGGGCCCGCAGCTGGGCCCTTCTCCAATTCGCACTCCCTGTCGGACTGGCCGACTTTTGAATTTGGTGGGAGGCTACGAGCAGAACCTCGGGCCGTCAACAGGGTTTTTATTCACATTTTTCAAGTCTTGGGGCCAAGCCTTCAGAAATTCACCAGCCACTTACCGTCAGCAAGCAAAAAAGCCGCGCCTTTACGGCGCGGCCAGTCAACAGGGAGGAAATAACCCGCTGCCAAAGGAATCCCCGGCAACGGACAGGTTCATACTGGCGCATAAAGGTTAACAGGCTATTCTCGGCAGCGAATTTGGAAAAAAGACAGGGACCTCAACAGTGTCAGAGACGATTTTCATCGGCGGCGGCGGGCCGGACTATGGCGTGAAGCAGGAGCTGATTCTCAAATACGCGAACCGCCACGGCCTCGTCGCCGGAGCAACGGGAACCGGCAAGACGGTCACCCTGCAGATCATGGCCGAGGGGTTTTCGGCGATGGGCGTGCCCGTCTTCCTGTCCGACGTGAAGGGCGATCTTTCGGGAATCGCCAAGACCGGCACGCCCGAGTTCAAACTGCATGACGCCTTCACCAAGCGGGCCACAACGATCGGCTTCGACGACTATACCTACAATGCCTTTCCAGTCACGTTCTGGGACCTCTACGGCGAACAGGGTCACCCGATCCGAACCACGATCAGCGAGATGGGCCCCCTGCTTCTGTCCCGGCTTCTGGAACTGTCCGAAGCGCAGGAAGGAATCCTGAACATCGCGTTCCGCGTCGCCGACGAAGAGGGCCTGCCGCTTCTCGACCTGAAGGATCTGCAATCGATGCTGGTCTGGCTGGGCGAGAACCGCGAGGCGGTCTCGATCCGTTATGGCAACATCTCGACGGCCTCGCTGGGCGCCATCCAGCGTCAGCTGCTCGTTCTCGAGAATCAGGGCGCGACTCAGTTCTTCGGCGAACCGGCACTGGAACTCTCGGACATCATGCGTACCGACGTGGACGGGCGCGGCCGCATCAACATTCTCGCCGCCGACAAGCTGATGGGAGCGCCCCGGCTCTATGCCACCTCGCTCCTCTGGCTGCTGTCAGAACTCTTCGAGGAACTGCCGGAAGTGGGCGACCCGGACAAGCCGAAGCTCGTCTTCTTCTTCGACGAGGCGCATCTCCTGTTCGACGACGCGCCCAAGGCGCTGATCGACAAGGTCGAACAGGTGGCGCGCCTGATCCGGTCGAAAGGCGTCGGCGTCTACTTCGTGACACAGAACCCCGCGGATGTGCCCGAGGACATCCTCGGCCAGCTTGGCAACCGGGTTCAGCACGCGCTCCGGGCCTTCACGCCCAAGGATCAGAAAGCCCTCAAGATGGCGGCCCAGACCTATCGCACCAACCCGCGCTTCTCGACGGAACAGGCGATCCGCGAGGTCGGCGTCGGCGAGGCGGTGACTTCGATGCTCGAGGCCAAGGGCGCGCCCGGCGTGGTCGAGCGCACGCTGATCCGTCCGCCCTCCTCCCAGCTTGGCCCGATCACCGAAACGGAACGGCGCGATTTCATGTCCGCGTCGCCGATCGCCGGGAAATATGACAAGACCATCGACCGCCAGAGCGCCTACGAGGTGCTGATGTCGCGCGCGGATGCCGCCGCGAAGGAAGCCGAGGAAGCGGAGCGCGCCGAAGCGGAAGCCGAGGCACGGGAACGCGAGTTCAAACAGGCGCGCCGCTACGAGGCCGACAGGGTGGGCCGTTCGACGTCGCGCTCGTCGCGTTCGGACAGCGTGGGCGACAAGCTGACAAAGATGGTCGTGACAGAGCTGACCGGCACTACAGGACGCCGCATCGTGCGCGGCATTCTCGGCAGCCTGTTCAAGGGGCGATGAGCGGCGGACCGGGGGAGCGCCGCTCCCCCGGACCCCCTCGCCGTATTTTTTCCAGGAAGAAAGACAATTTGATTAAAAACCTTTTCCTCTTGGCACAAATACTTCGGGGGTGAGGTGCGGAACGCACCGAGGGGGCTGGCCCCCTCTCTGGTGATCCGGCCTCCGGCATGGCATGACGGCGGGCAAGCATTGAGGAGGCAGACAAATGGCATTCGGCAAAGGGCATCATCTCAGCCTGATCGATGGTTCGGCCTTCATCTTCCGCGCCTATCACGCGCTTCCGCCCCTGACCCGGAAATCGGACGGCCTGCCCGTGGGCGCCGTTTCGGGTTTCGTCAACATGCTCTGGAAGATGGTGGAGGACAACAAGGGACCGGACGCGCCTACCCATGTGGCCGTGGTGTTCGACAAGGGCTCGCACACCTTCCGCAACGACCTTTACGACCTCTACAAGGCCAACCGTGACGAGATGCCCGAGGATCTGCGACCCCAGATCCCTCTGACCCGCGAGGCAACCCGTGCCTTCAACATCGCCTGTCTCGAGCAGGAAGGATTCGAGGCCGACGACATCATCGCGACGCTGGCGCACAAGGCCCGCGACGCGGGTGGGCGCGTGACGATCATCTCCTCGGACAAGGACCTGATGCAGCTCGTCGGCGGCGGCGTCGAGATGTACGATGCCATGAAGAACGTGCGCATCGACCGCGAGGGCGTGCTCGAGAAGTTCGGCGTCTATCCCGAACGCGTCGTCGACGTACAGGCTCTGGCGGGCGACAGTGTCGACAACATTCCCGGCGCGCCTGGGATCGGCATCAAGACCGCCGCGCTCCTGATCAACGAATATGGCGACCTCGAGACACTTCTAGAACGTGCGGGAGACATCAAGCAGCCCAAGCGGCGCGAAACGCTCATCGAGAACGCCGACCAGATCCGGCTGTCGAAAACGCTGGTCACGCTCGACCACCAGATGGAGCTCGACTACGATCTCGACAGTCTGGAGCTGAAGGACCCGGTGGCCGACGATCTGCTGGAGTTCCTCGCGCGCATGGAATTCCGCACCGTCACCCGGCGCATCGCCGAATCGCTCGGCGTCGAGCCGCCGGCGATCACCGACAACGACCCAGGCGGGGCCGAGGCAGCGGAGACCGAAGCCCCGGCAGCGGCGCCTTTCGACACCTCCGCCTACGAAAAGGTGACAGACAAGGCAGCGCTGGAAGGCTGGATCGAAAAGGCACACGCGCGTGGCTACGTCGCTGTCGATACCGAAACGACAGGGCTCAACGAGATGACCGCCGACCTCGTCGGTGTCTCGCTGTCGGTCGATCCCGGGAGTGCCTGCTATATCCCGCTCGCCCACAAGACCGGGGCCGCCGACGACCTTTTCGGGTCCGACGACCTTGTCGCGGAGCAGATCCCGCTCGCCGACGCGCTGGCGCTGTTGAAGCCGCTGCTGGAGGACGACAGCGTCCTGAAGATCGGTCAGAACATGAAGTACGACGCCAAGATCCTGGCCCGCTACGGCATCGAAGTCTCGCCAATCGACGACACGATGCTGATGAGCTACGCGATGAACGCCGGCCTTCACAGCCACGGGATGGACGCACTGTCGGAGCGCTACCTCGGCCATCATCCCATCGAGATCAAATCCCTTCTCGGCTCCGGCAAGTCCATGATCACCTTCGATCGCGTCGACGTGGACGAGGCCGTGAAATATGCCGCCGAAGATGCCGACATCACGCTCCGCCTCTGGCACACCTTCAAGCCGCAGCTGCACCGCGCCCGCGTCACCACCGTCTACGAAACCCTCGAGCGGCCGCTCGTTCCGGTCCTGGCCGAGATGGAGATGGCGGGAATAAAGGTCGACAAGGCTGTGCTTTCGAAAATGTCGAACGCCTTTGCCCAGAAAATGGCCCAGCTCGAAGACGAAATCCACGAGATGGCGGGTGAGAAGTTCAACGTCGGCAGCCCCGCACAGGTCGGAGAGATCCTGTTCGACAAGATGAGCCTGCCGGGCGGCAAGAAGGGGAAAACCGGCAAGTATTCCACGCCTGCGGACGTGCTGGAAGACCTGGCGACCGAGCACGACCTGCCCGCGCGCATTCTCGACTGGAGACAGCTGCAGAAGCTCAAATCGACTTATACCGACGCGCTTCAGGACCACATCAACAAGGACACGGGCCGGGTCCATACCTCCTATTCGATCGCGGGCGCGAACACGGGCCGCCTCGCTTCGACCGATCCGAACCTTCAGAACATTCCGGTCCGCTCCGAAGAAGGCCGCCGCATCCGCGAGGCTTTCGTCGCAACCCCGGGCCACACCCTTGTCAGCCTCGACTATTCGCAGATCGAGTTGCGCATCCTCGCCCATATCGCCGACATCCCGGCCCTCAAAGAGGCATTCCGCGAAGGCCAGGACATCCACGCGGCGACGGCATCAGAGATGTTCAACGTGCCGCTCGACCAGATGACTCCCGACGTGAGGCGCCAGGCCAAGGCGATCAATTTTGGCGTGATTTACGGCATTTCGGGCTTTGGACTGGCCCGCAACCTGCGTATTCCGCGCGAGGAGGCGCAGGGCTTCATCGACCGCTATTTCGAACGCTTCCCGGGCATCCGCGCCTATATGGACGACACCACGGCCTTCGCCAAAGAGCACGGCTATGTCCAGACACTGTTCGGGCGGAAAATCAACACGCCCGAGATCAACGCCAAGGGCCCGACCGCCGGCTTCGCCAAGCGCGCGGCGATCAATGCTCCGATCCAGGGGACGGCCGCCGACATCATCCGGCGCGCCATGATCCGCATGCCCGACGCCATAGCGAAGCTGCCGGCGAAGATGCTGCTGCAGGTCCATGACGAACTTCTATTCGAAGTCGAAGACCGCGCTGTGGATGACCTGATCGGCATCGCAAAAGACGTGATGGAGGGAGCGGCGCTGCCAGTCGTCAAGCTGGACGTGCCGTTGACGGTCGACGCCGGCAAGGGGGCGAACTGGGCCGAGGCCCACTAGCGAACTCATGCCCCACGACCATGGCCATCACCACGGACACGGCCACGCGGCGGGCGACGGGAAGCTTACAGCGGCTGTCGCAGTCAACATTCTCCTCACCGTGGTTCAGATCGTGGGCGGTCTCCTCTCGGGTTCCCTGGCGTTGATCGCCGATGCGATCCACAACCTGTCCGACGCTCTCTCCCTCATCCTCGCTTTCGCCGCGCGCCGGATCTCGCGCCGCAAGGCGGATGGAACGATGACGTTCGGATGGAACCGGGCGGAACTGATCGCCGCCCTGATCAACCTGACCGCGCTTGTGATGATCGCGCTCTATCTGGCCATCGAGGGGCTCATGCGGCTGGCCGATCCGCCGGGGGTCGATGGCTGGATCGTGATCTGGATCGCCGCCGTCGCGCTGGTGGTCGATGCGGCTACCGCCGCCCTGACCTACCGCATGTCGAAAGACAGCCTGAACATCCGCGCCGCCTTCCTGCACAACCTGGCCGATGCGCTTGGATCGGTCGCCGTCATTCTCGTTGGCACGCTGATCCTGCTCTACGACTGGCGGCTTCTGGACCCGCTCGCGACGCTGGGCATCTCGGCCTACATCCTGTGGCACGCACTGGCCGAGATGCGGCCTACGATCCACATTCTGATGCTCGGAGCACCGGATGCGCCCGACCGCGAAGACATCCGAAGTGCCTTTCTCGCCCACCCGGACATACACGAGGTCCACCATCTGCACCTCTGGCAGATCGACGAAAAGCGCAGTTCCTGCGAAGCCCGCGTCACGCTGGCCGAGGAAGACCTTCCGCGCGCGCCGGCGATTGTCGGCGAGTTGAAGGCAATACTGTCCGCACGCTTCGGCATCGGCCACTCCACGATCGAGGTCGAGGCTCCGCAGCTCGGCACAGGCGCCCGCGCGAGCTGACTCCCCTCGACGACGCCCTCCCGCGCCTGCGGCGCAGAAGCGGCGGGATGAGGACAATCGGACGCAATCTGCCATCCTTTTCTTGCCAAACGCCGGAAGGCACTGTCCCCTGCCAATGTTCAAAAAGATGGAATTTCAGATGGCACATTCCGGCACCCGCCCTGTGAAAGGCACCCGGAAAATGATCGCGAACATGACGCCAGTGCTCCAGTCGGGCACTTTCGTGTTCTGCTCGGTCCTTCATAACCATGATGTCACCGGGGCCATGAAGGTGGCTCGAGCCACGTTCGTCGAGGATGAAGGACTGTCCCTCATCCTGCCCAAGTCCGAAGCCGACCGGCTGGGCCTCTCTTACGAGACGCCCATGAAGCAGATCACGCTGATGGTCTATTCCTCGGTCGAAGGCGTCGGGCTGACCGCCGCCGTTGCCAAGGCACTGGCCAAGGAACGCATTCCCGCGAATATCGTCGCGGCCACCCAGCACGACCATGTCTTCGTCCCGGCCAAAATGGCCGAGGATGCGGTTGACGCCCTGCGTCGCCTGCAGGCCAAGGCGCAGAGCGACCGGAAATCGCAGTGACCGCTGCCGATGCACCTCATGTCGAGGCGCATAGCCTCGCCGACCTCTCCGACTGGCTCCGCGAGAACCACCAGAACGCCGGGTCCGTCTGGCTTGTGACCTTCAAGAAAGCGCACCCGGATTACCTGCCTTTCGGAGAGGTCGTCGAGGAACTGATGTGCTGGGGCTGGGTCGATTCCTCGGTTCGCGCGGTGGACGAGCGTCGCATGAAACACCTGATCAGCCCCCGGAAGGAGACCTCGGCCTGGTCAGCGGTCAACAAGGAGACCGTCGCCCGGATGCGGGCGGCGGGCCGGATGCAGCCTGCGGGAGAAGCCAAGATCGCCGCAGCGATGGTCAACGGCATGTGGAACTTCCTGGATGACGTCGAACGGCTCGAAGTGCCGGACGACCTGGCCAGCGCGCTGGGCGAGGCGCGCGAGTCCTGGGACGGCTGGAGCCGTTCGGTCAGACGCGCATGGCTTGAAAAGATCAAACGGGCGAGGACCGCGCCGACCCGGGAAAAACGCATCGCGGAATGCGCAGCGGCGGCGCAGGACAATTCGAAGAACGGCGGCCTGCGCTAGGAGCGCCCTTTCAGTACGCGCACCAGCACCATCGCGATCACCGCGCCCAAAGCGTTGAAACACAGGTCCAAAGCCGTGTTGTAGTACCCGCCCACATTCGTGTCCGGCACCATCAGCACTGCCGAAAACTCGATCATCTCGTTCAGCGCACCCAGCCCCATCGCACCCAGAACGGGATAGACATAGGCCGTCGCCTTCCCGCCAGTGTCAGGATAATGCCGCAGAAGCAGATGATGCAGCAGCCAGGCCGATACCCCGAAACCGTAGGCGTGAACGAGCTGATCGTATTTCAGGATGAAATACTGCTCGGTCTCGACGATCGGGATCAGATGCAGGTTGTACAGCACCGATCCCGCCACCGGCACGCTGCCCCCTGCCATGTGCATGAGACCCCAGAGCGACAGCGCCCAGAGCATCGGCACCGGGTATTCCGCCACCCGGAGCGTCAGCGCCACCAGAGCGATCAGGCCCACCATCGTTGCGATATAAACGATGAACTCGAAATTCCCGATCGACAGGAACCAGCCCGTGAAGGCCAGCACGTAGGCCACCGTGAAGAGACCGACACGCTTTTCAGCGCCATTTGGTGCACGCGAATTCATGCATGTATCAGAGCCGAACTCCGTGCCTCTGGCAAGCGCGACCATTCGCTCGCACGGATTCCGGGGGTTGCCCCTTTCCCCTGCCCGCACTGTCTTTTATGAGACGCCCATCAGGACCGAAGGGGACAGGCATGAGCGAGCCGGAAATCACCGAAGACGTCGTCGCGGCGCACGGGTTCACGCCAGACGAATTTGCCGAAGTGCTCCGGATCCTGAACCGCGAGCCCACGTTCACCGAGCTTGGTATTTTCTCGGCGATGTGGAACGAGCACTGCTCGTACAAGTCCTCCAAGAAATGGCTCCGCACCCTGCCCACCGAAGGCCCCCAGGTCATCTGCGGACCGGGCGAAAACGCAGGCGTCGTGGACATCGGCGACGGGCAGGCCGTGGTCTTCAAGATGGAAAGCCACAACCACCCCTCGTACATCGAGCCCTACCAGGGCGCGGCCACCGGTGTGGGCGGCATCCTGCGCGATGTCTTCACCATGGGCGCACGCCCCATCGCCGCGATGAACTCGCTGTCCTTCGGCGAGCCGTCGCATCCCAAGACCCGCCGACTTGTCTCGGGCGTGGTCGAGGGGATCGGCGGGTATGGCAACGCTTTCGGCGTTCCGACCATCGGTGGCGAAGTGCGCTTCCACCGCGCCTATAACGGCAACTGCCTCGTCAACGCCTTCGCGGCCGGACTGGCAGACGCCGACAAGATCTTCTATTCGGCCGCTTCGGGCGTCGGCATGCCCGTCGTCTATCTGGGCGCGAAAACGGGCCGCGACGGCGTCGGCGGCGCGACGATGGCCTCGGCCGAATTCGACGACACCATCGAGGAAAAGCGCCCGACCGTGCAGGTCGGCGACCCCTTCACCGAGAAGCGGCTTCTCGAGGCCTGCCTCGAACTGATGAAGACCGGCGCCGTCATTTCGATCCAGGACATGGGCGCCGCCGGCCTGACCTGCTCGGCGGTCGAGATGGGCGACAAGGGCGGTCTTGGCGTCAAGCTGAACCTCGACCGCGTGCCGCAGCGCGAAGAGGCGATGACCGCCTACGAGATGATGCTGTCCGAAAGCCAGGAGCGGATGCTCATGGTTCTGAACCCGGAACTGGAGGACGAGGCCAAGGCGATCTTCGACAAGTGGGATCTCGACTTCGCCATTGTCGGCGAGACCATCGCCGAGGACCGCTTCCTGATCCTGCACGGCAACGAGACGAAAGCCGACCTGCCCTTGTCCAAGCTCTCGTCCACCGCACCGGAATACGATCGCCCCTGGATCGAGACCCCCGCCGCCACACCGTTCACCGAAACGCTGGAGATCGACCCGATCGATGGGTTGATCTCGCTGATCGGTTCGCCAAACTATGCCCGCAAGCATTGGGTCTGGGAGCAATACGACAGCCAGGTCATGGCTGACACGGTGCGCACGCCCGGCCTTGGAGCCGGCATCGTCCGCGTCCATGACACCGGGAAAATGCTGGCCTTCACCTCGGACGTGACGCCCCGCTACGTCAAGGCGAACCCGAAGGAAGGCGGCAAGCAGGCCGTGGCCGAGGCCTATCGCAACCTCTCGGCCGTCGGTGCAAGGCCGCTTGCAACGACCGACAATCTCAACTTCGGCAACCCGCAGAAGCCCGAGATCATGGGTCAGTTCGTCGGTGCGATCAAAGGCATCGGCGAAGCCGTTGCGGCGCTAGACATGCCGATCGTTTCCGGCAACGTATCGCTTTACAACGAGACCGACGGCACCGGTATCCTGCCCACGCCGACCATCGGCGCGGTCGGCCTGATCGCCTCCGAGGACGAGTTGATCGGCGGCACCGCCAATGACGGCGACTGGGCCATCCTGATCGGCGAAACCCACGGCCACCTCGGACAGTCCGCGCTTCTGGCCGAAGCCTTCGGGCGCGAGGAAGGCGACGCGCCCGAGGTCGATCTTGCCGCCGAGAAGCGCCACGGCGAATTCGTCCGCGCCAATGCCGCTCTGATCACGGCTGCCACCGACCTCTCCGACGGCGGACTGGCTCTTGCTGCCTTCGAGATGGCAGCGGCTGCGGGAATGGGCGTCACGCTCGACACCTCCGACATCGCCCAGCTTTTCGGCGAGGATCAGGCCCGCTACCTGATTGCCTGCGGTTTCGATCAGGCAGAGGCGCTGATGGCCGCTGCCGCCCAGGCCGGCGTGCCCGTCGCGCAGGTTGGCCGGTTCGGCGGCAAAACCGTCAGTTTCGGCGACAGCGAGGGGTTCCTGTCAGACCTAGACATTCTCTACCGGACGGCGTTCGAGGCGGCCGTCGGCTAGGCCCGCCCAACGGCGCATCGGTTACCAGAGATCCAGACCCAGAAGCTGGCGTCCAAGCGGCGTCAGCTTGGCCGGGCCACCGTTGTTCGCCTTTTCCCAACCGCGCGGATCTCCGGGAAAATCCGGCCGGTTCGGCGGCTCCATCTCGCGCCACAGCCTGATGCGTTCCTCACGTTCAGCCTCGTTTTCCTGATCCGCGGGATACATCGAAATGTACTGCGCCATGCGGACCCGGCCATCCGAGAAATTCGGACGCACCCCGTGGGCCAGAAGCGAATTGAAGATCATCAGGTCGCCCGGTTCCATCGTGATATTTTCCCGCTCCAGCCCGGTCATGTCCGGCAAAAGCGGGTTGCGGTCGGCGGGCTGGGTCTTCACCCAGTCGTCAAAATGCTCGAACAGGTACGGCACGCACTGGAACCCGCCCGTTTCCTCGTCCTGCGGCATCAGGCTCAGCACGCCCTGAACGCCGATCGGCTTCGGATCGAGCGCGGTATTCACGTCCCAGTGGATGAACCCGTCCCGGCTGCCCGATTTGTCCTGCTTCGGTACATTCAGGTTGGCGCGGTCGATGGCGACCCAAAGGTCTTCACGATCCCAGATATCCACGAACGCATCGTAGATGCGCTGTTCCTGCCGATTGTCCCAGAGAAACTGGTGGTTGTAGATCTCGACCATGCCGGCGTTGTTCAGTTCCGCCCGTACATGGGCCCGGCGTTCGGCCGCATACCATGTCGCAGGATCGTTCGGATCCTTGTCGTCGAACTCCCAGAGAAGCGCCGCAAGCCGCTCGCAATTCTCGCGCGGAACCGCGCCCCGGACGATCACGTATCCCTTGGTGATCCAGTGCCGCCAGTCGTCCTCCGACAAGACGCGAAGAGGAAGCGTCTTCTGGATGTCCTTCAACTGCGTGGTGACACCCGCACCAAGCGGATGACTGATCTCGTCGGCAGTCGGCTGTTGCATTCCATCCTCCCGTTTTTCGCGAAGTTTCGCGACTTTGCAGGAATGGCGCAAGCACCTTGCGGGCAGATTGCGGGAGACCTAGATTGAATTCGAAACAACCGAGGAAGCGCACAGATGCCGATGCAGGCCCACGAGATCGAAGAACTTCTGCGCGAGACGTTTCCCGACGCGAAGATCATGGTCGAGGGAGATGACGGTGTCCACATGTCGGCCGTGGTGATCGACGAAAGCTTTCGCGGGTTGAACCGGGTCCAGCAGCAGCGCGCGGTCTATGCCGCCCTGAAAGGCAAGATGGACGGGCCGACCGGCGAATTGCACGCACTGGCACTCACGACACGGGTCCCGGACTAGCCGTCTCCACAAGTATGGCGACGCTCTGGTGCAGCGCCCCGCAGGATTTGACCGCGCTGCCCCTTTTCCTCTCCGGAATTCACCACTATTTCTCGGGGTAACGCGAACAGGGGAGCCACCGACATGACCGCCCACGACCAGATCAAGACGACAGTTTCCGAGAACGACGTCGTGCTTTTCATGAAAGGCACCAAATCCATGCCACAGTGCGGGTTTTCGTCCCGCGTGGCTGGCGTTCTGAATTTCATGGGCGTTGACTTCCAGGACGTCAACGTGCTGGCCAATGACGAAATCCGTCAGGGAATCAAGGACTTCTCCGACTGGCCCACGATCCCGCAGCTTTATGTGAAGGGCGAATTCATCGGCGGCTGCGACATCGTCACCGAAATGACGCTCTCGGGGGAACTGGACCAACTCTTCGACGAGAAAGGCGTGGCCTACAACAAGGACGCCGCCGAGCAGATTCGCGCGCATAATTCCTGAGGCATGTTCGTCGTCACTGTCGACTTCCGCTCCGCACCGGACAAGGCGTCCGACTTTCTTGCGGCACTCCGCGAGAACGCGGACGCCTCGGTGCGGGACGAGCCGGGATGTCTGCGTTTCGACGTGTGCACCGTCCCGGACGATCCGACGCGCGTCTTTCTTTACGAGATCTACACCGATGCGGCCGCCTTCGAGGCCCACAAGGCCACAAGGCATTTCGTCGCGTTCGACAAGATGGTCCGGGACTGGACGGCGGAGAAATCCGTAAGGACCTACATGCTCGAACCGGCAGACCCGTCGTGATCTGCGCGGTGTATTCCGCACGGTTTTGGCCATGACCATTCCCGCAGAGACTCTGCGCGACTTCGCCCGGCGCTGCTACGCCGCCCTGGGCCTGCCGGATACCGACGCCGCCCTCGTGGCCGACAGCCTCGTTCAGTCAGATCTCTGGGGCCATCCCTCTCACGGGATCATGCGTCTCTTCTGGTACGCCGTCCGGCTTGAAAGCGGGGCAATGTCGCCGGTTACCCGCCCCGAACTCTCGGGCAAGGGTGCGCTTTTGACGATGAACGGCAACGACGGCGTCGGCCAGGTCGTCGCGAGAGCTGCCATGGACGCGGCGATCACCGCCTCCAAAACGCACGGGATCGGCGCCGTGGCGGTTCGCAATTCCGGGCATTTCGGCACGGCCATGTATTTTACCCGCATGGCTGCCCGCGAGGGCTGCATCGGGTATCTCGCGACCAACGCCAGCCCTGCCATGGCGCCCTGGGGCGGTCTGGACAAACGGCTCGGCACCAATCCCTGGTCCTGGGCGGCGCCCGCCGGACGCTATGCGCCCGTCATGCTCGATATCGCAAACACCGCCGTGGCGCGCGGGAAACTCTACGCCGCGAAGGCGAAAGGCGATCCCATTCCAGAAGGCTGGGCGATGGACGCCGACGGCAATATGACCACCGATGCCGCACTTGGCATCGCGGGCACCATCCTGCCGATGGCGGGCCACAAGGGCTATGCGGTCAGTTTCATCACCGACATGCTGGCCGGGGTTCTCTCCGGCAGCGCCTTCGGTACCGACGTCACCGGGCCCTATGTGCCAGAGGGGCGCAGCGGTGCGGGTCACTTCGTCATCGCCATAGACATCGCGGCCTCCCGGCCGCTCGCGGAGTTCGAGGCAGATATGGAGCGGTTGATCGACGAGATCAAATCCGCGCGCCCCGCGCCGGGCTCCGCCGGCATCTCATATCCGGGCGAGATCGAGGCGCTCAACGAGACCCGCAATCTCGCGGAAGGCATCGACCTTCCCGAGGCCGTGATAGGCGATCTGATCGACGGAGCGGACCGCATCGGTGTGCCACATCCTTTCTGATCCAGAACAAAGACTTCGCCTGCGTCACGAGCGATTCTGATCAAGACCGGGCGCTTAAGGCCCGACAAAAGGAGACATGAAATGCGCGATTTTTCCGAACTGAAAGCCATTCTTGAAAGCCGCCTCGAAGAACTTGACGCACGGGTTCACGATATCGAGGACCGTCTGGACGACCCCGTCTCGAAGGACTGGGAGGATCAGGCCGTGGAGCTTGAGGATTTCGAGGTGCTGGAAGATCTCGGAAAGGCCGGCATGAAAGAGATGGATCTTATCCGCGCCGCTCTTGGCCGGATCGAGGATGGCAGTTACGGTGAATGTGCCAAGTGCGGGGATGACATCTCGATCGAGCGCCTGAAGGCCGTGCCTTACGCGGTTCTGTGCCGGAAATGCGCCAAGTAGGTCTGACCCGCGAAACTGCCGGAAAGGTCCTGACATGAGACGACCCCTGATCGCCATCGCCGCTCTTGCCCCGATCGCGCTGCTGGCCTGCGCGCCTCAGCATGAAGAGGTGGGCCAGAAACTCTACATGGACTACTGCACCTCGTGTCATGGCCTGTCGGCGCGCGGCGATGGCCCGATCTCAGGTGATCTTGACCGACCCGTTCCCGATCTGACAACGATCGCCCAGCGGAATGGCGGCAGCTTTCCGACCGCCCGCATCATGTCCGTGATCGACGGCTACAGTCGGGCCCGCGACGGGAACATCACGATGCCGGAATTCGGGATCGAGCTGCAGGCCGGACCGCTGGTGCTCTACGATTCGGGCGACGGCAGGGCCACGCCGACGCCATCGAAGCTGGTGGCGCTCGCCGAATACCTCCGGTCGATCCAGCGGTAAGCCGCGCTCAGCCGCGCCGCCAAAACAGCCCAATGATCGAGGACGACTGGGAAATTGCGATCCCCGTCAGGATCAGCGCAAGCGCGGCGTAAAGCCCCGGCTGCAGTTCCTCGCCCAGAAGCAGGACACCGAACAGGACGGAAAAGACTGGAATAATGTAGGCCACGAGGCTCATGAAGACCGAGCCTGCCGACTTGATCACCCGGACCCGCCAATAGGCGGCCAGGGCCGTGGGAAAGAGCGCGGCATAGACCGCTGCCATTGCCGCTCCAGCGCCGAAACCGCGCGGCACGCCCTCCAGGATCAGGGCCACGGGCAGCAACACCGCCGACGCAACCGTCAGTATGCCAGCCGAGAAGGCCAGAGGCGGCACCTTCGGGCTGCGCCGGGTGATGATCGAGGCAGCCGAGTAACAGACCACGGCGCTCAGGCAGGACAGACGTCCCAGCAGCGTCATGTCTCCCGCGCCGGCCTCAAAGGCTCCCGGACCGATCAGCAGTACCAGCCCGCCAAAGCCCACCAAAAGACCGAGGATCCGTACGGGGGTGATCACTTCGTCCCGCAGAAAGATGAATGCCAGCGGCACCAACACGATAGGCAGACTGCCCATCGCGACGCCTGCGAAAGCCGAGGGCACATGCTGCTGACCCCAGCTCAAAAGGAAGAATGGCAGGGCCATGCCGATCACGCCAACTGGCGCGACATATCCCCACGCCCCGGCCTTCGAGACCTGCCCGATCCCCTGCCCCGACAACTGTGCCGCAGCCAGCAGAACGGGCGCACCCATGGATGTACGAAGCGCCGCGACCCACCACGGGCCGAACCCGGTCAGGGCAATTTCCATGGCCATGAAAGCCGATCCCCAGACAGCCCCGAGGGCAAGCAGGATCAGCCAGTTCACAAGGCCCGGCTGCGCCGGTGTCGTGTCCAAGATCGTGACGGGCTGCCGGACTTATCCGGCGGCCCGCGCCTTATCTTCGGCAGCTTCCGCCAATGCCTCGGCCCGCGCGGCCAGCTCTGCCAGCGTCTCGCGCACCTCAGTCGGAATCACTGCCACCTCGACCATCTCGGGCTGAGGCGCGGGACGGCTCTGCAACTCTTCGATCCAAGCTTCCTGCTGGGCGATCTTGTTCTCCATGGCCTTGATCTGGTCCTGCGTCCCTGCCGCCTTGTCGGCCAGCATCAGTCCGGCCATCAGCAGCATGCGGGCTTCCGGCAGCCTCCCGATCTGGTCCATCAGCGTCTTCGCCTCGTTGTCCAGAAGCCCGGCTGCAGCATGAAGGAAATGCTCTTCGCCCGCCTGACAGGCGACGTTGAACGGGCGGCCTCCGATCTCGATCGTGACTTCGGGCATCTCACGCCTCCTTCAAAAGCGGTTCAAGGGTGGCCAGCACCTCGTCGATCTCGGCACGCTGCGCTTCCCGCTCCGCGCGCAAACCTTCCAGTTCCGAAGCCATCGCGCCGTTCACCAGTCCCGCATCGGCCAGCCCCTGGGCGTTCGCCGCGCGAAGTTTCCCGTTCGAGTCGCGCAGTTCGGCGTTGACAGACCGCATGCGCTGCACCTCGCCATCACGAGTGCGCACCGCTTCTTTCAATCGAACCACCTCGGCTTCAAGCGCAGCCAACGTGGTCTCCTGCTTATCCTTGATCGCCCGCACCCGCTCTTCCAGCTGCGCGTTGGCAACCCTCTCTGCTTCCAGTTCGGCTTTCATCGCCTCGAGGTCGGCCGTGTCCGACGGGACGCCCCCCAGATGCTCCAGCGCCTGCGACGCCCTGTCCAGCGCCGCCGTGATCCGGCGTTCAAGTTCGGCAATATCACTCATAGATCCGTCCTGCTCCGTCCGTTCCTGTGGGGACAGGCGGCGCAGTTCCATGCGAATCGCCAGTGAAGCCCCCGTTTCGGGCGACTCTTACCCATTCGACCGCCTGTTTCACCCCCTTTCGGCACATAAGGCACCCGCGTCGTCTTGCACTCGGACAGGGGGCTGGTATCTAGCGGCTCGATTCCGGCTTCAGAAGTGAGGGACAGAACCTTGGATATCGCAACTCTCAAAGAGCTTCACCCCGATCACTTCAACCGCGCCACGGCCATCCGTGTGCTGGCGATGGACGCTGTCCAGGCAGCGAACTCGGGTCACCCCGGCATGCCGATGGGCATGGCCGATGTGGCGACCGTCCTCTTCGAAAAGCACCTCAAGTTCGACGCATCGAACCCCGACTGGCCCGACCGCGACCGGTTCATCCTGTCGGCCGGCCACGGCTCTATGCTGCTCTACGCGCTCCTGCACCTGACCGGCTACGAAGACATGACCCTCGATCAGGTCCGCAACTTCCGCCAGCTTGGCTATATCACCGCAGGCCACCCGGAATACGGCCACGCCAAGGGGATCGAGACCACGACCGGCCCGCTCGGCCAGGGCATCGCCAACGCCGTCGGCTTCGCTATGGCCGAGGAATCGCTGCGCGCCCGTTATGGAAAGAAGGTCGTCGACCATTACACCTACGTTATCGCCGGTGACGGCTGCCTGATGGAAGGCATCAGCCACGAGGCGATCGGGCTTGCGGGCATGCAGAAGCTGTCGAAGCTCATCGTTCTCTGGGACGACAACAACATTTCCATCGACGGCGAGATCTCGCTCTCCGACGTCACCGACCAGCGCCAGCGCTTCAAGGCCGCGGGCTGGCAGGTTCTGGAGTGCGACGGCCATGACCCCGAGGATATCGACCGCGCCCTCACACAGGCGAAATCGTCGAAGAAACCGACGATGATCGCCTGCAAGACCCATATCGGCTTCGGCTCGCCCAAGCAGGACAGCTCCAAGGCGCACGGCTCGCCCCTCGGCGCGGATGGCATCGCGGCGACCCGCGAGACCTATGGCTGGACCAGCGCACCCTTCGACATCCCGTCCGACATTCTCGACGCATGGCGGGCAACCGGTCGCCGCGGTGCAAGCGAACGGGCCGCCTGGGACGCGCGCTTCGCGGCGCTCAGCGCATCGCGCCAGAGCGAACTCGGACGCATCTGGTCCGGCGCGGCCCCGCGGAAACTCTCCGCGGTGATCCGCGCCCTGAAGAAGCAGATCTCCGAAAACGCGCCCAAGGTCGCCACGCGGAAATCGTCTGAAATGGTGCTCGAGGTCGTGAACCCGATCATGCCCGAGAACATCGGCGGCTCCGCCGACCTCACCGGCTCGAACAACACGCTGACCGCCGATCTCGGCGTCTTCGATCCCACGAACCGCAAGGGGCGCTACGTCCATTTCGGCATCCGCGAACACGGCATGGCGGCGGCGATGAACGGCATGGCGCTCCACGGCGGCATCCGCCCCTATGGCGGCACGTTCCTGACCTTCACCGACTATGCCAAGGGCGCGATCCGGCTCTCGGCCCTGATGGGCGTGCCCGTCACCTACGTGATGACGCATGACTCGATCGGCCTTGGCGAAGATGGCCCGACCCACCAGCCTGTCGAGCACCTCGCCGGGCTGCGCTCCACGCCCAACATCAACGTCTTCCGTCCCGCCGACACGGTCGAAACCGCCGAGGCCTGGGAAATCGCGCTGACTTCGGACAAGACCCCGTCGGTGCTGGCTCTGTCGCGTCAGGGACTGCCCACGGTCCGCACCGAGCACAAGACGAAGAACCTGACGGCTCAGGGCGCCTACGTCCTCGCCGAAGCGAGCGGCAAGCGGCAGGCGCTGATCATGGCCACCGGCTCCGAGGTCGAAATCGCCATGAAGGCCCGCGATCTGCTCGAGGCCGAGGGCATCGGCACCCGGGTCGTCTCCATGCCCTGCTGGGAACTTTTCGAGGAACAGGACGAGAGCTACCGCCGCAAGGTCCTGCCCGCTGGCCCGGTGCGCGTGGCGGTTGAGGCCGGCATCCGTTTCGGCTGGGACCGCTGGCTTTACGGCGAGCGCGGCCGGCGCGAGAAATCGGGCTTCGTCGGCATGCACGGCTTCGGCGCCTCTGCCCCGGCTGAAGAACTCTACAAGCACTTCGGCATCACGCCCGAGGGCGTCGTCGCCAAGGTCAAGAGCCTGCTCTAATCGCAGGCACGGCGCCTTCGGGCGCCGCGTCCTTCCTCTTGGCGAAAATACTTCGGGGGTGTGGGGGCAGAGCCCCCACCCTGAACCACGCCGGACATCTTGCGCCCGCCCCGTTAACCACCGGGCTCGTCCGCCATCTGCCATACGTTTTGCCGACGGTTCGCCGACGCTTCGCCGCCCGGTGAACGCGCCTGTTTTCCCTTGATCTTAACGTCCAGGCCGGGTTTTTCGACAGCACGGAACCACGCCGCAACGCGCGATCGGGAATAAAATTCTTCACCCTGTCGAAATCCCGCTCCCGCCCGCGTCCTTGGATCATCGAACCAGACAGGGAGACAGCCCAGACACTCTCGATCGCTGAGATCCATGCCGCGACGCATGGGCCAGGGCCGCCCCTCGTTGCACCCCGGATCGCCCGAGCCTTGCCAGCGCGCGGAATCCGCGCAACACTTCACCCACAGGAAAGGAAAAATTCCATGCAATATCTTGCACTTATTTACGCAGAAGACGGTGCGGGGCCGAATCCCGGCGACCCGGACTGGGATGCCTACATGGCCGGGTACTTCGCTGCGACCAAGACCTACAAGGACAGTGGCGTCTATCGCGGCGGCGAAGCGCTCCAGCACACCTCCACCGCCACGTCGGTGCGCATTCGGGATGGCAAGACCGAGACCATGGACGGACCCTTCGCCGAAACAAAGGAAAGGCTGGGCGGGTTCTACCTGCTTGATTGCAAGGACCTCGACCAGGCCATCGAGATGGCCGCGCTGATCCCCACCGCCAGGCACGGCACCGTCGAACTCAGGCCCATCATGCAGATCCCCGGCGACGAATGACCCATCCCGCCCCCGGCCTCGCAGACACGATCTCCGCGATCCTCCGCGACGACCGGGGGCGGCTTCTCGCCGCGCTGATCCGCTCGCTGGGCGACTTCGACCTTGCGGAAGAGGCGCTCTCGGACGCCACCGAGCGCGCGCTTGTTCACTGGGGCCGAAACGGCCTTCCAACCCGCCCCGATGCCTGGCTCCTGCAGGTCGCGCGCCGCGCTGCAATCGACCACATCCGCAAGAGCAAGCGTCACGCGGCCCGCATCCCGGACCTGACGATGCTCATGGAGGAAGACGAGGCCTCTCGCGCCATGGAAGCTCCTGAAATTCCTGATGAACGGCTTCGGCTCATCTTCACATGCTGCCACCCGGCGCTGGAGGAGAAGACGCGCGTCGCGCTGACGCTGCGCACAGTCGGCGGGCTGACCACGCGCGAAATCGCCCGCGCGTTCCTCGACACAGAAGTCGCAATGGGCCAGCGTCTGTCCCGCGCCAAGGCCAAGATATCGGCGTCCGGTATCGCGTACGAGGTCCCGGGGCGGCAGGACTGGGACGCAAGGCTCAACTCGGTCCTGACCGTCCTTTACCTGATCTTCAACGAAGGCTGGACAGCCAGCCAGGGCGACGCGCCGATCCGGGAAGCGCTCTGTGACGAGGCGATCTGGCTGACGCGACTGATGACCTGTCTCGCGCCCGACGAGCCCGAGATCGAGGGCCTTATGGCCCTGATGATGCTTTCTCATGCCCGCCGCGCGGCCCGCTTCGACGGCGACGGCGCGTTCCAGCCACTCGAGAACCAGGACCGGAGCCTCTGGGACACGGCCATGATCGACGAAGGCCTGGCAATTCTCGACCTAGCCGTCGCCCGGCGTCTGCCGGGCCCGTTTCAGATCCAGGCGGCTATCAACGCCCTGCATGTGCGGGCGGATCCGCCGGCCGCGACGGACTGGCCCCAGATTCTTCTTCTGTACGAGCGCCTTGCCGCGCTTGCCCCTTCTCCGGTCGTGCATCTGAACCGGATCGTCGCCCTCGCCGAAAGCGGCGCGCTGACCCGTGCCCGTCGCGAACTGGACGCACTCGCCTGCACGCTCGATCCCTACCAGCCGTTCCACGCTGCCCGCGCCGAGCTTGCGCGCCGCGCGGGTGATGTCCCCGCTGCCCGGGCCGCCTATGACCGCGCCATTACCCTGGCCGCGAGCGCGGGCGACCGCGCGTGGCTCGCAGCACGCCGCGATACGCTCGAAGACACTCCCCCTTCCATCGGCCTCAGAGTTTCCCGGGAGTGAATTGGCCGCAGGCCAAGAGGGGGCAGAGACCCATGCCCACCGGCGGCCGCGCGGCGGGCGCAATCGCCGGTTCAGAGCGCCCGCTGCATCAGCACCGCAGGAAACTCGATCCCGGGACGCAAATCGATCATCACCGGACCGATCTCATCGAACCCACATGCCGCATAGAAAGGCACCGCCATGCGTGTCGACAGACAGTCAAGCCGCATCACACCCTTGCTGCGCGCATCGTCGAAGATATGGCCCATGAGCGCGCGTCCGATGCCCTCGCGGGTGCGGCGATGATCCGTGACGACATGACGGATATGTCCCGTCGTCGGCGCGCCGGACCGGCCCCTGCGCGGATCCATCGCGCTCCAGCCGCCGGCTCCGACGATTCGGCCTTCGCTGTCAGACACGGCGAAATAGCGGCCCGAGGTCACCAGCGCCGGATTGGCCCTCGATATCAGGGGGATCGCCATGACCATCAGAGACGGCGGATAATGGTCCCTCAGCAAGGCAGGATAAGAACGCTGAAACAGCGCATCGATCTCACTCAGATCGCTGTGGCGCGTGGTGCGGATTGTCAGAAGGTCTGCCATGGCTCCATCAAAGCTCCCGCAGGCCGGAAAAGTCCAATCACAAAACAAAAAGGCCGCGTCCCGGACGCGGCCCCTGTCTGATGTACGGAAAGGCGATCTTACTTGATCTTGCCTTCCTTGTACTCGACATGCTTGCGCGCGACCGGATCGTACTTCCGTACGACCATCTTCTCGGTCATCGTCCGCGCGTTTTTCTTGGTCACGTAGAAATGACCCGTGTCAGCGGTCGAGTTCAGACGAATCTTGATCGTCGTCGGTTTCGCCATTGGTCGTCTCCTGATCGGCCTGCGCAGTACGCACGCCCTTAAAACCTGAAGCCCGCCTTCTAAAGATTGCGCCTGCCCTGTCAAGGGCGGAATGCGCTGCGGGAAGCGATTAGGCCACGCCCATCGACTTGTGAATGCGATCCCGGGTCTCTTCTGACAATCCCAGCGCCTCGGCCAGCGCGTTCAGGTATTGGGCTTCGGACATCTTGTCGACACGCACGGCCATCAGCGAGGTCGCGTAAACCTGCGCCTTCATCTGTTCACTCGTATCGCCCGCAAGCGACATCACGTCCACTGGCGCAGCCATCTCGGCTTCGACGAAGGCTCGCTGTTCGGGACCGGCATCGCCGAGGTATTCGAAGATCCGGGCTTTCTCTTCGGCGTCGATCACACCATCGGCCTTGGCCGCCTGGATCATGGCACGGATCATCAGCTTCGCGTTTTCTTCCATCGTATCCGTGGCGATCGAGGTTCCGGTCATTGCATCGATCATCTGGCCTGTCTGCGCGGCGCCGGCCGCCATGCCGCCGCCCATTGCCGCCATCAAACCTGCAATCCCAGCAGCGGCGTTGCCGCCATCGGCACCGGCCCCCATGAACTTGTCCATCATGCCGCGGAACTGCTCGGTCGGCAGGCCCATCTTGTCCATCGTCTCGAAAGCCTGCTCGGACATCCCCGTGATCTGCGGGTTGGAGCGCATTGCATCCCGGACGCCGTCCATTCCGCCCATGTTCTTGTATTTGTCGTATCCCTTGGCAGCGGCAAAGCCGACGGCCAGCGTGGCAAGTGTTTTGACGAAACTCATTCCTGTACTCCCTGGTTTCAATGTCCGGCAGTCCATACCGGCGATTCCCGAATATTCCGGAGTGTAACAACATGACGGGGGCATAAGAAATGCGCGGATGGCCTGTAAGCCGGATTCTGTTCCCCGTTGCCGGGGTGATGACCATTCCTCTGGCCCCGCCGTTACCGGCGGGATCAAGCTGCCAACCCGGGCCTCTGGGATGAAGCATCCCTGCGGCGATATCCCTTTCGGGATCAGCCCGCGCGAGGCCCCTATTCGGCATTGCTTCCGGTGGGGCTTGCCGTGCCGTTCCTGTTGCCAGGACCGCGGTGGGCTCTTACCCCACCGTTTCACCGTGACCCTGCATGCAGGGCCGTCTGTTCTCTGTGGCGCTTTCCCTCGGGTTACCCCGGCCGGGCGTTACCCGGCACCGTTGCTTCATGAAGTCCGGACTTTCCTCGCATCCGAAGACACGCGGCCATCCGGCCATCCGCGCGGTTCGGGATGTAGTGAGCGGGAGGGATGGGGTCAATAGAGCCCGATTTGAGCATGGGGAAATCAGTCGGGTCGGCGGGCTTAGCGGAGGTCCGTCCTCAAGCTCGGAAGCCCTTCTAGTCTATAAACTTGCGCGGTATCAGTGCGGAAAAGTTCGCCCCTGCAATTCGGACAAATCTGAAGAGTGACAGCGGGCATGGGATTGTCGCCGTTCCAAAGTATTCCTGACTTGGCCTCGGAAATCGCGAACGCACCTTCAAGCAGCCAACCACCCCAACCGCAGGCATTTTCCGAAAGCGTACAGACGGCGAAAGTAAGCACCGCGTAGTCGGGTGCAGTGACGTCGGCTGCCTCAATCTCTTCAAGGCTCTTTCGCATTTCGACGTCAATAACCTATGGCATTCCCGCCCGTCAAAGATTCCGCGACACCGGCCGAGACGTGATCCGCCGCGCGATCCGTGCGGTGACGTCCGCCGGGTAATGACGCGCCAGCCCCGCCATCAGCGCCAGGTCGGCCGGACCGATCGGGCCCGTCGCATGAGGGCGGAACCTTTGCCGGAACGCATCCAGAATGACCGTCTCGCCGTGCTCGACCGGATAGCCGAAGGCGGCCGCGTTGCGCATGAAATCGCCCGGCATCGCGGCCTCGGGCCAGACCGCCAGTCCCTTGTCGGCTAGCCGCTTCCAGTCGAACAGACGACCCGGATCGGACTTCCGGTCGGGCGCCATGTCGGAATGTGCAATCACATGCTTGGGCTCCAGCCCATGCCGTTCCAGGATACCCGCCAGAAGCGTCTCCAGCGCGGCCATCTGCGCCTCGGGAAAGCGCGACGCGCCGTCATTGTCCAGCTCAATCCCGATCGAGCGCGAATTGACGTCGTCGACGTCCGCCCATTTCCCCGCACCCGCGTGCCAGGCGCGGTGCGCCTCGTCCACCAGACGGGTCACGGCGCCGTCTTTCGCGATCAGGTAATGCGCCGAAACCTCGCAGACGGGATCGCACATGCGTGCAAGCGCCGCCTCGGCATCACGCATGGCCGTATAGTGCAGAACCACCAGTTCCACGCGCTCACCCTGCCGCCGTTCGCCATGGTTCGGAGAGGGGAGGGCCGCGATCTCCATCGTCTCAGCCGCCTCTCGCGGCGCGGAAGGGCGTCGGATCCCAGTAGCAGGCGAACCCGTCGCCGTCCGGGTCAAGCCCCTGACGGTCCCGCTTGGGGCCACCGGCTTTCAGGAAAGCTTCCTGAGCCTGGTCTGATGTGGTGTACCGCGCGCAGGCACGCTGGAACTTGCTGTCGCTGACAGTGCCCGAGCGACGATGTACCTGCTGACCGACCATATTGGTGGTCGAAAGCGCGAAACTCACGATATCGACGTCTGTGCCGCCGGGCCGCTCAGGAAGCGCTTCGGGCTGAACAACCTGGTAGGCTTCTCTCTGACGCGCCAGACGCTCGGCATCGCTTTCGATGGTCTCCCGGCTCGCGACAGCGGTGAAGTTCTGTTCGTCGGAAATGCCCGGATTGCTTACGGCAGCCACCTGAGCCGTCCCTGCCAAAGGCTGAGCGACGACAGGTGCCGCGGTGGCGGCCTGGGTCTGTTGCACCGGCAAGGTAGCGGTCGTGGATTGGGTCGTGCGCGTCGCGTTCAGTACACCAAGCGTCTCGGAGGCGATAACCTGCTCTTCGGGAACCACGGCCACACGTGGGGCTTCAAGCGCAGCGTTTCGCTCGGCTCTCAAATCGGCATATCTGCCCCGGTCGCCAAAACCCACGCCCTGACCGGCATAGGGATTGCTGTCGGGAATCGAGCTGCCACAGGCCGCCACAATACAGAACGCGGCAAGTGCCGCCTTTCGGGAAGTCATATCTCTGCTCTGCCTTCGTTTTGCTTTGACGGAGACTTTACCACCATTTCGACGGCTTGGAAACAAACCCGGCCCGATCTTCCAGCGCTTGCGCGACATTCAGCAACTCGCCTTCTTCCCAAGGCTTGCCGACCAGCTGAAGACCAAGCGGTAGACCGGACGAATCGAGGCCGGTCGGAACTGCAATTCCCGGAAGTCCGGCAAGGTTCACCGTCACCGTGAAGACGTCATTCAGATACATCTGCACCGGATCTTCGAATTTCTTGCCTAACTCGAAGGCCGCCGACGGCGTTGCCGGCGTCAGGATCGCATCGACACCCGCCGCGAATGAATCGTCGAAATCCTTTTTGATCAGGGCACGGACCCGGCGCGCCCGGTTGTAGTAGGCGTCATAGAAGCCCGCCGACAGCACGTATGTGCCGACCATCACGCGTCGCTTGACCTCGGCCCCGAAGCCTTCGGCGCGGGTCTTCTCGTACATCTCGGTGATGCCGTCGCCCTGCGCCAGCTTGGCGCGGTGGCCATAGCGCACGCCGTCATACCGGGCGAGGTTGGACGACGCTTCGGCCGGCGCGATCACGTAATATGCGGGGAGCGCGTATTTCGTGTGCGGCAGACTGATATCGACGATCTTCGCACCCGCATCCTCGAGCATAGCGCGGCCTTCGGCCCAAAGCGCCTCGATCTCGTCGGGCATGCCGTCCATGCGGTATTCCTTGGGGATACCGATGGTCTTGCCCCTGATATCGCCGGTCAGCATGGCCTCGAAGTCGGGCACCGCGAGGTCGGCGCTGGTTGAATCCTTCGGGTCGTGCCCCGCCATCGCCTCCAGCATGATCGCGCAGTCACGCACAGACTTGGCCATCGGCCCGGCCTGGTCCAGCGACGATGCGAAAGCCACAATGCCCCAGCGGCTGACGCGCCCATAGGTCGGCTTCAGCCCGGTGATGCCCACGAAGGCCGCGGGCTGGCGGATCGAGCCGCCCGTGTCCGTCCCGGTTGCGGCAAGGCAAAGGTCCGCCGCCACGGCCGCGGCCGAGCCTCCGGAAGAGCCGCCAGGCGTCAGCGCCGCGTCGTCGTTGCCGCGCCGCCAGGGGTTCACGGCGTTGCCGTAGACGCTGGTCTCGTTCGACGAGCCCATGGCGAATTCGTCCATGTTCAGCTTGCCAATCATCACCGCGCCGGCATCGAAAAGCTGTGTGGTCACGGTCGATTCATATTCGGGCCGGAAGCCCTCCAGGATGCCGCTCGCGGCCTGGCTGGCCACCCCCTTGGTACAGAAGAGGTCCTTGATCCCCAGCGGGATACCGCACATGGACGGCGCGTCACCTGCCGCGATCCGCGCATCTGCCGCCTTCGCCTGCTCCATGGCGATGTCCGGAGTCGCATGCACAACGGCGTTCAGAGCCTTCGCGCCATCTGCAGCCTTTAGACAGGCCTCGGTCAGTTCGACCGCCGTGATCTCTCCGGCACGCAGCTTGTCGCGGGCCTCGGCGATGGTGAGGGCGTTCAGATCGGTCATCGATTACTCCACCACCTTCGGAACCGCGAAAAAGCCCTCGCGGGCATCGGGCGCATTCGACAGGATCTTTGCCTGCTGGTCACCGTCCGTCACCACGTCAGCGCGCCTTTTTAGCCGCATCGGCGTCACGCTGGTCATCGGCTCGACACCCTCGACATCGACCTCGTTCAGTTGCTCGACGAAACCGAGGATGGCGTTGAACTCGCTGGCCAGCGCGGGAAGATCCTCTTCCTCGACCTTGATGCGGGCCAGCTTGGCGACTTTGCGGGCGGTGTCTGTATCGATCGACATACGTCTCTCCGTTGACGGGTCCGGCAGCGTTTAGCGTGCCAGCGGGACGATTCCAAGCCTTGCTCAGACCTCTGTGCTGCCTCAGTGTCGGATCGACAGAGGAGAGCCATGAAACTGACGCTACATCACATCAACCTGTCGACCGACAAGGCGGAAGAGATGGACGAATTCTATCGCGACATTCTCGGCCTCGAACGCGAAACCGAAGGCCTGCCCACGCTGGAGAAAGGCAAGGGCTATGCGGGCGACGTGGCCTTCGTCACCGACGGCGCGATCCAGACCCATATCGCCCAGCGCGACGTGCTGGCGGGCTTCAAGACCGGCCATATCGTGAATGCCGTCAGCCGTGGCCACATCGCCTACCGCACCGACGACCTCGACGCCTTCAAGGCGCATCTGGACAGCAAGGGCATTCCCTATTCCGACTGGGGCCACACCGCCGTTGCCGGCTGGCGGCAGATCTTCTTCTACGACCCCGACGGCAACGTGATCGAGGTTCACGAAGTCGCCATGTGACGCCGCCAGGTCTCGATCATCCAGCCCAGCATCACCGCGTTCAGGATGTGCCAAAGGAAATGCGTGCCAAGCGGGATCGCCGCACAAAGGGGCTCGTCCATCGACCGCGCGGTCAGCGAAACGCAAAGGATGCCCGCCCCGATGGCGAGGTTCCGCGCCAACTCCGGCGCGCGGCGGCGCAACAGGGCGGCATAGGTGAAGATCAGCACCGGCAGCGGCCAGTAGAAACTGGAAGTCGCGAAGAAAGGCAGCGCCTCGAATACCGGGGTCAGCGCTGCGGTATAGGGGATATAGGCCAGCGCACCCAATCCCGCGCCCCAGACCGGCCAGCCCCAGAAATCCCGGTTCGCCAGAAAGATATAGACCAGCGTGAACAGCAGGATCGGCATCGTGTCGGCCATCGCCGCCCAGGGTGTGGCATGGGTGTGGAACAGCCATGACCCGACCCCGATCGCGAACAGGATCGCCGCCAGCACCCGTCCGCCCGTTCCTCCGGCACAGCGCCGCCACATGACGATGGCCGAGACGATGAAGGCGAGGTTCGTCACGGCGTTCACCGGCTCGGACCAGTAGGACGGGTCCGTCCGCTCGCAATAGGCGTCAATCGCTCTTGTCCAGTCCATGTGGTTCCCTATCCTGACAAAAGGCATCTAGGGAGGATCAGATGAAAATCACTTGGCTTGGACATTCAGGCTTCCGGATCGAGATCGGCGACCAGGTTCTTCTGATCGACCCTTGGCTGACCGGGAACCCGGTCTTTCCCGAGGGCGGGCGCGACGCGGCGATCTCGGGCGCGACCCATATTCTCGTGACCCACGGGCACGGCGACCACACCGGCGACGCGGTGGCGCTCTCGAAAGAGACCGGAGCCCCCATCGTAGGCATCTACGACCTGATGAGCCACTGGGGGGCGACCGAGGGCGTCAGTGTCGTCGGCTTCAACAAGGGCGGCACGGTGATGCTGGGTGACGTCGCTGTCTCGATGGTGGCCGCGCAGCATTCCTCGTCGCTGTCGGGCGAAAACGGCCCCGTCTACGCAGGTCATGAGGCGGGTTTCATGATCCGGGGCGAAGGCCACACCATCTACGTCTCGGGCGATACCGACATCATGGCCGACATGGGCTGGTTCGGCGAATACTACGCCCCCGACATCGGTATCCTCTGCGCCGGCGGGCATTTCACCATGGACATGAAGGCGGCAGCCTGGGCCGCGCGGAAATACTTCGACTTCAAGACCGTGATCCCATGCCACTACAAGACCTTCCCGCTTCTTGCCCAATCGGCCGACGAGATGATCGCCGCCCTGCCCGGCGTCGACGTGAAAACCCCCGAGGTGATGCAGACGATCGAGATCTGATGCTCCATTCCGTCGAATTCGGCGGCGGCCCTCCGATCCTGATCCTGCACGGGGGCGGCCTCGACCACCAGCATATGGTCGATGCGCTCGAACCTGTGTTTCAGGACGCGCCGGACTGGCGGCGTATCTATGCCGACCTGCCCGGTCACGGGCGAAGCACGGGCGACGGCATCGATGGCCAGGACGACGTCCTCGCCCGTGTCGCGGCCTTCGGCGAAAGCATCGGAGAACCCTACGCGGTTATCGGAGAATCGCGTGGTAGCCTGATCGCGCACGGTCTCGCCATGACGCACCCGCAGGCGATCTCGGGCATTTGCCTGATCGTTCCCGGCGGAAACGACGCCACCTCGCCAAAGCCCGGCCACGTCACCCTGGCACCCGACCCCGCCACCGCCGAGACCTTGTCGCCCGAGGTCAGGGCGCGCTTCGACCGTCTCGTGGTCCAGAGCCCCGATATCGCCCGCCGCATTGCCGCAACAAAGGTTCCGGCTGCCCGCATGGCCGATACCGAGACGGCCCGGCGCGTCGCTGCGCATTTTCACCCTGATCTCGGGGAGAACCCGGAACCCTTCACCGGCCCCGCGCTCATCGTCGCCGGGCGTCAGGACGCCGTTGCCGGCTGGCAGGACGCCGCCGCACTTCAGGACGCCTATCCAAGATCGACCTTCTCCGTGCTGGATACCGCCGGACACAGCCTGACATGGGAACGTCCCGCGCTCTTCGCCGCGCTCCTGCGCGACTGGCTGGATCGGCTCAGCCTCGCTCTCGCGCAGCCCTAGCGCAGCCCGTCCTTGCCCTCGACCTGATCCACGGTGAGCCCACCCACGCGCGGCAGGGGTCGCCCGCTGTCGGTGACCGCCACGGCGACAAGGATCTCGTTCGCACGCGGCGCATCGGCCAGCCGGACCTCGATCGCGTCGAAATGACTGCGCACATAGGCCGCGTCCTTGTGACCAAGGGGCACATCCAGCGTCTGGCCCGACCCGCCCATCTTCTTGGCAGATGGCACCAGCGCCGCCCCGCCGCCGACCTCGGTGCGCAAGGGCGCACCAAGCTTCGGATGGAGAATCGCGGCAGCATGTTCCAGTTCGCCATTCTCACCCACCATCGCAGCCTTCCCATAGCTCTCCGCAACATCAGGTGCGATGCCCAGAGCCTCCACGCAACGGCGCCCAAGAAGCGCCCCCAGTTCCGCCCCGATTTCAATCAGTTCCGAAAGATCGCTCTGGAAGGCACCCGCAAAAGGATTGGCGATTACCGCGATCGCCACCGCCTTCCGCGTCGGCGGGTGCACGCTCTGACCCATTTCAGAGTGGGTCTCCTCCACCGTCACCACCAGCTTGCGGATCTCAGCCATCCCGTTTCTCCCTGAAGAAATCCCTCAGCAGCGCCGCCGCGTCATCGGCCCCGATGCCGTCATAGACCTCGGGCACATGATGCGCCTGCGGGTGCGTGAACACCCGTGGCCCATGGGCGACGCCCCCGGATTTCGGGTCGTCAGCTCCGTAGTACAACCGCGCGATCCGCGCGAAAGAAATCGCCGCCGCGCACATCGGACAGGGCTCCAGAGTCACGTAAAGGTCAGAGCCGTTCAAACGCTCGGACCCCAGCTGTGCAGCGGCCTCGCGGATGACCAGCATCTCGGCATGTGCCGTGGGATCGTTCAATTCGCGCGTCCGGTTCCCTGCCCGCGCCAGCACAGTGCCATTGGCACCCACCAGAACTGCGCCAACGGGGACTTCTCCCCGTCCGGCCGCGGCCCGCGCCTCTTCCAGCGCCATGTCCATATGGCTGCGAAAACTCATTCCCGGTCAATGCCCCCAAGCCCGATGCGGATCAAGCCCGCATCAATCCCGCTTCCCCTCGGGATGCGGGCAATGTAAGCCCAAGCCATGACCGAAAAAACACCTCCCGGCGAGCGGATCGCCAAAGTTCTCGCCCGTCGCGGCGTGGCCTCCCGTCGCGAGGTCGAGCGCATGATCGAAGCCGGACGGATCGCCGTGAACGGCAAGAAGATCGACTCCCCGGCCCTGAACGTCACCGAAAAAGACCGGATCACTGTTGACGGCGCCGATGTCGGCGAGGCCGAGGCGCCCCGCCTCTGGCTCTACCACAAGCCCGCAGGCCTCGTGACCACCGAACGCGACGAGAAAGGCAGACCAACGGTTTTCCAGAACCTGCCCGAAGGACTGCCACGCGTCATGTCAGTGGGGCGGCTCGACCTGACCTCGGAAGGTCTCTTGTTGCTGACCAACGATGGCGAGATCAAGCGTAGACTCGAACTGCCATCGACCGGCTGGCTTCGCAAGTACCGGGCCCGGGTCAAGGGCACCCCCACCGACGACGATTTCGAGCCACTGCGCAAGGGGCTCACCGTAGAAGGCGAAAAGTTCCAGCCGATGCAGGTCACGCTCGACCGTCAGCAGGGCGGCAACGCGTGGGTCACCGTGGCGCTCCGCGAAGGCAAGAACCGAGAAATCCGCCGCGCGATGGAGTCGATCGGGCTTACGGTGAACCGGCTGATCCGGATCAGCTATGGCCCATTCCGGCTGGGCGACATGAAGCCGGGTGCTGTCGAAGAGGTGAAGGGGCGCGTACTGCGCGACCAACTGGGCCTGCAAGGACCGGACAGCGCCGAGAAACCCAGCCCCAGACCCCGCCAGAACCGAAAGCCGTCCGACGGAAAGCGCGCCAGGCGCTGAAATTCGCCGTCGTCTCCCGTCCGTATCTACCCGCCAAATCAAGCCAAATTCCAGAACCGGGAAGGAATCGGCATCTTTCCCCGTCGCCGCTATGGCAAGGCAGTGTTGCATCAACTATGTTTACCCGGACAAGAGGATCCGATTTCTTAATGGCACGGTTTGTCTTTGCATTTCTTTTGTTGACACTGGTCGTCGCAACCATCGGCTATCTGGCCGGTCGCTTCTCTCGGACGGCAAGTGAACAGGCCGATGCAGGCTTCGTGGCAAGTGGGGGTGGCATGCAACGTATCTCTTTCTTTTTGTTGCTTTGTCTCATGACTTACGTCTCAGTGAGCGGCCTGTCCTGATGGCCGAGCGCTTTGGCGGCAAATTCAGCCCTGGTTCGGCAACCGGACCTTCGGTTCCGGGGAAACCGCGCCGCCGTCCCGCGGGTGCTCGCGTCAATTTTCTCTTCATCGTTCCTTTCCTCCTCGTCCTGTCCGCGTTCCAGCAGGGCCCCGTCGGCATGGCCCTGGATCTTGCGGCATTCGGCGATCTGATGCTGGCCGCTTGGCTGACTCGCGAGGGTCTCGTGGCAGAGGACGCATTCAACGCGCGTCGGGTCGCAAAGCGCCCGGCGATCCCGCGGAAACTGTTCGGCAGTTTTCTCACCGGAAGCGGGCTGGCGCTCGGTGGCCTCGACCCCGAGACATTCGCGCTTCTGGAACCCGCCCTATTCTTTGTGCTCGGCGCGGTTCTGCATTTCCTTGCCTTCGGGCCGGACCCGATGAAGGACAAGGGTGCCGAGGGCATGGATGGATTTCAGACCGACCGCGTGGCCCGAGCCGTGGACGAGGCGGAACAGCACCTTGCGTCCATGCGTGACGCCATACGCCGCGCAGGAGTGCCGGCGCTGGAACGCCGCGTGGCGGATTTCTCGATAACGGCGCAACGAATGTTCCGCGCCGTCGAAGACGACCCGCGCGACCTGACCGGCGTGCGGCGGTACCTGGGCGTCTATCTTCTGGGTGCACGGGACGCGACCATTCAGTTCGCGGACCTTTACGCGCGATCCCGCAACGAAGAGGCACGCGCGGATTACGAAAAGCTGCTGGACGATCTCGAGACATCGTTCAGCAAGAAAACAGATAGATTGCTTCTCGACGACAAATCCAACCTCGATGTGGAGATCGAGGTGCTGCGCGACCGGCTGGCGCGTGAAGGCGTCCGAAGCGAATTTTGACCTGTAGGAGGGACATTGATGGATGACAGCGTGCGCAAGAAGGCCGAGGAATCGAAAGACCTCGTGAAGGAAGTGACGGAGCTTCACCTGCCCGAGCCCAAGCCGGCAGACGCGGTGGTGCCCTACGAGGCCGCCGATCCCGGCACCTCGGCCGAGATCGAGAAACGTCTTGCTGAGATCGACATGACAGACACGAACTCGATCGTGTCCTTCGGGTCTGCCGCCCAGCAGGAACTTCAGGAAATCAGCCAGTCCATGCTTCAGGACGTTCGCAACAAGGATGTCGGTCCCGCGGGCGACTCGCTGCGCGATATCGTCTCGACCATCCGCGGCTTTTCGATCTCGGAGCTCGACGTGCGCCGCAAGCAGTCCTGGTGGGAGCGGCTGATCGGCCGCGCCGCGCCAATCCACAATTTCGTCGCGCGTTTCGAACAGGTGCAGGGCCAGATCGACAAGATCACCGATAACCTGCTGCACCACGAACACAAGTTGCTCAAGGACATCAAGTCCCTCGACATGCTCTATGACAAGACGCTGGCGTTCTACGACGAACTGGCGCTCTACATCGCCGCCGGCGAGGAAAAGCTGAAGCGTCTGGATGAGGTCGATATCCCCGCGCGCGAGCAGGCCGTCAACGAAGCGCCCGAAGCCGAGGGCGTCATGAGGGCTCAGGAACTGCGCGATCTTCGCGCTGCCCGCGACGATCTCGAGCGGCGGGTGCATGATCTCAAGCTGACGCGCCAGGTCACCATGCAGTCGCTGCCCTCGATCCGGCTGGTTCAGGAAAACGACAAATCGCTGGTCACCAAGATCAACTCCACGCTCGTCAACACCGTACCACTCTGGGAAACCCAACTGGCGCAGGCCGTGACGATCCAGCGCTCCTCCGAGGCCGCCGAGGCCGTGCGCGAGGCAAACGACCTCACGAACGAGCTGCTGACTGCCAATGCCAAGAACCTTCGCGAAGCCAACAAGATGATCCGCGAAGAGATGGAACGCGGCGTGTTCGACATCGAAGCCGTCAAGCAGGCCAATGCCGATCTCATCGCAACGATCCAGGAAAGCCTGCAGATTGCCGACGAAGGCAAGGCCAAGCGCGCGGCGGCCGAGCAGGAGCTGAAGAAAATGGAAGCCGAGCTGAAGGCCACACTCGCCTCCGCAAAGGCACGCAGGGACGGCGTTGGAACGAATGCCGGAGAAAGCGTCTCCACGTCCTGACGTCATGCGGTTGAGAACGGCTTTGGCAGTGATGGGAACCTTAGGGCTGGTCGGCGCATGCGACCAGTTCGGAGGCATTCCTACACCGCCAAGCCAGACTCCGCCGCCCTTGTCCCGACCGGCCGCCGAGGAACCATCTGCAGAAAGCGTCGAACTGGCGAATTACTACAGACGCGTCGAAAGCGGCCACGTCACCCGAGGCCTCTTGCGCGCCGATGGCGGCGGTCCCGACGTCCCTTTCGACGCGAACCGGCTGGCCGCCACCTTCCAGGCCATTGCCTTCTCGCGCGAGTTCTCCGACGTTGGAGGCGCGCTGGTCCGCAGAAGCGACGAAAGCATTCTCCACCGCTGGGAGGACCCGATCCGGATCGAGCCGGTTTTCGGCCCGGCCGTGTCGGATGGGCAGCGCAGCGACGATACCGCCTCCATCAAGCGCTTTGCGGACCGCCTCGCGCGGGTCACTGGCCACCCGGTATCGATGGTGGACAGAGGCGGGAACTTTCATGTGCTGATCGTGACCGAGGATCAGCGGCGGACCATCGGCCCCACGCTCCGTCGGATGATCCCCGAGATACGCAGCCGCGAGATCGACGTGATCCAGACACTCGACCGGGCCACCTACTGCGTCGTTCTGGCGTCGGACCCGGCCAATGGCGGCGTGCTGAAACGTGCCGTGGCAATCATTCGCGCCGAATTGCCCCCGCTTCTTAAGCTCTCCTGCATCCATGAAGAGATCGCCCAGGGGCTCGGGCTGGCGAATGACAGCCCTAGGGCACGTCCGTCTATCTTCAACGACGACGACGAGTTCGGACGGCTCACGACGATGGACGAATTGATGCTGGAAATGCTTTATGATCGCAGACTGTCACCCGGCATGGACGCGGAAACCGCCCGTCCCATCGTATCGGAAATCGCCAACGCCCTGAAAGCGCAGGCATTCTAACAAAGGACCAGAGGAGACCCCATGAGCATTTTCGATTTTCTCTCAGGCCAGTTCATCGACGTCATTCACTGGACCGACGACACCCGCGACACCATGGTCTGGCGCTTCGAGCGCGAGGGACACGAGATCAAGTATGGCGCCAAGCTGACCGTCCGCGAGGGTCAGGCCGCGGTCTTTGTTCATGAAGGCCAACTCGCCGACGTGTTCATGCCCGGCCTCTACATGCTGGAAACCAACAACCTGCCGATCCTGACAACGCTGCAGCACTGGGACCACGGCTTCCGCTCGCCCTTCAAGTCCGAGATCTACTTCATCTCGACCCGCCGTTTCACCGATCTGAAATGGGGCACCAAGAACCCGATCATGCTGCGCGATCCCGAATTCGGGCCGACCCGGCTCCGCGCCTTCGGCACCTATACGGTCAAGGTCAGCGATCCGGGTCGTTTCCTGAAAGAAATCGTCGGCACCGATGGCGAATTCACGATGGACGAGATCAGCTACCAGATTCGTAACATCATCGTTCAGGAGTTCAGCCGCGTGATCGCCTCCTCGGGCGTTCCGGTTCTGGAGATGGCAGCGAATACCGCCGATCTGGGTCGCCTCGTCGCCGAGGCGATCTCCGAGACGATCAAGGCGTACGGCCTCGTTCTTCCTGAACTCTACATCGAGAACATTTCTCTCCCCCCCGCCGTGGAAAAAGCGCTGGACGAGCGCACCTCGCGCGGGATCGTCGGCAATCTGGACGAGCATTTCCGCTACAAGGCCGCCGAAAGCCTCGACCAGCCGGGGTCGGCTGCCGGACAGGCGATGGGCATGGGCATGGGCGCCGGAATGGGCACGGCCATGGGTGGCATGGGTGGGCCATGGGGCGCCCGCCCGCAAGCGCCCGCCGCAGCGCCGGTCCCACCCCCTCCGCCGGTTGAGCACGTCTGGCACGTCGCCAAGGACGGGCAGACGTCCGGACCGTTCTCCAGAGCGACCATGGGGCAGATGGCAAGCACAGGCCAACTGACGCGTGAAAGCTGGGTCTGGACCCAGGGTCAGGACGGCTGGATGAAGGCCGAAGACGTGGCCGAACTGGCACAACTCTTCACCGTTCTGCCGCCGCCGCCGCCGGAAAACTGACGGACGGACGTTCAAAAGAGCGTTCCCAAGTCATCAAAGGACAGAAAATGGCAAACCGCACAGGCTACACCGGGCTTCAGATCGGCATTCACTGGATCATGGCACTCTTGATCGCGGGTGCTTTCTTTACCCATGAGAACATGGGCGCTGCTCTTCGGCAGAAAATCGAAGCCGGCATCGTCGGCCCCGGCACCCCGACCCCTCATACCATCCTCGGCATGCTGGCGCTGCTCTTCGTCATTTGGCGAATCGTCGTGCGCCTCCGGAACGGCGCGCCGGAACCCCACGGATCGCACGCCGTTGTGGCGGCCGCCAAATGGGGGCACAGGCTTCTGTATCTGCTGATGGTCGCCGTTCCTGTCGGCGGCTTCGTCGCCTGGTTCTTCGGTCTGCGCGATGTCGGTGAAATCCACGAGTTGGCGGGCAAGGCGCTGGTTATTCTCGCCCTCGGCCATGCCGCCGCAGCCGTCTGGCACCATGTCGCGCAGAAGGACGGAACGCTTCGACGGATGACTCGCCCCGAATAGGCGAAATACCACCGTCACCACACTGTTTCCGGGCCGCGCCTTATTCCGCGGCCCGTCGCCTGTTAACGATCCTCAGGGGGCTCCGGAATTCAAGGGAGCCATTTGATGATCGCAGCACTATTCGCCCTGCTTTTCGGTGGCATCGCCGCCATGGCCGCCGGTGGCGGCAGTTCGCCTGCCCCTGTACCTGCAGGGCCAACCGGCTTCGCACCTCCGCCCCCGCCGGACGAAGATGACGCCGACCAGCCCGGTTCCGCCGCTCCCGAAGACCCAACGCCATCGCCCCTTCCGCCCCAGGACAACCCCGATCTGCCTGCTTCGGCCTATGCGCTCGACTGGGCCGGCCTCTCGCCCGAAGAACAGCTCATCGTCGAACTGATCAACCGCGCCCGCCTGGATCCCGCAGACGAACTGACACGCCAGACCGACGGCTTCGCCTCCGGTGTCACAACCGCTCCAAAAGAAGCGCTGGCCGTGGTCTCAACCCTCAGCCACGCGTCCCGCGAACATTCGCAGGACATGGACGACCGCAATTTCTTCGCCCACACCAACCCCGACGGCCAAAGCCCCGCCGACCGCGCGGTCGAGGAAGGCCACGGCTCACGCTATGTCGGCGAGAATATCGGCTGGATCGGCTCCAGTTCCACCGGCTTCGACCGGCAGGACCGCGTCGAGGATCACCACGGCAATCTCTGGGATTCCGACGGCCACCAGCAGAACTTCATGTCCGACAACTGGTCGGAAATCGGCATCGGCTACGATTATGGCACACATAGCGGCCTGGCCGGCTCGACCTTCGTGACCGAAATGTTCGGCGATCGTGGCGACACCTACCTGACTGGTGTGGTGATCGAGGACCGCGACGGCGACGATTTCTACGACCTCGGCGAAGGCCAGGGCGCCGTCCGGATCACGGCCGAGGCGGCCGACGGCACGCTTTACACGACCTCCACCTGGGATGCGGGCGGATATACCCTGAAACTGCCCCCCGGCACCTACCGCGTCACCTTCGAGGGCGGAGACCTCGACGCGCCCTACTCCACGACGGTCACCATCGGCAGCGAGAACGTGAAGCTTGACGTGTTCGATCCCGGTGCCTCCGGCGGCGTCGCGGTCAGCGCAGCGCTTCTGCCCGATACAGAACCGGAGGATTCACCGGGAACCGAGGTTCTCACGCTGCTCTCCCTTCCACCGGACGACGAGGCAACCGCAACCGAAGCTCTTGATGAACCGGAACCCGAAATGGCGTTTTTCTGACCGTCCGGACGCGTCTGGGCTGTTGCAGCCAGCCCTGCGGCGGGCCATCTTCGGAGTGAACCGACGGAGCACGCCTCATGCGCCCACACCGATGCCCCGCGCATCCAACTGACCAAAGGCGGTCATGACCCGCCGCCAGCCTGTCATCTGCGCCCAGTGGAGCCCTGCCTTCCCTTTGTCCGTCCTCAGTATCGAGAGACCGGGCGCGCTCGGGGCGACTGCGCCCTGCGCGCTGCTTGGGGTGCGCCGGTGACACAGCAGGATCATCGCTTCCCCTGCGAAAACTGCGGCTCGGACCTGCGTTTCGATCCCGGCAAGGACCGTCTGGTCTGCGACCACTGCGGCAACACCCAGGCCATCGACCACGGCCCTTGGACGCGGACCCGCGCCATCGCCGAGCTTGATTTCGAACATACACTCCGTGCCCTGCCCGACGATCCCGATTTTGAGGTCACCCGCGTTTCCCAATGCCCGAATTGCGGCGCGCGTGTCGAGTTTGATCCCGACGTCCACGCAACAGAATGCCCGTTCTGCGCCACACCCGTCGTCACCGACACCGGCTCATCGCGCCAGATAAAGCCGCGCGCCATCCTGCCGTTCGCGCTGAACGAGGCGACCGCTCGCGGCGCAATGGTCGACTGGCTCGGCTCGCTATGGTTTGCCCCGAACGGGCTTCAGGAATATGCCCGAAAGGGCCGGAAACTGAACGGAATTTATACGCCCTGCTGGACTTTCGACGCCGATACGAAAAGCAGCTATCGGGGCCAGCGCGGCATCGTCTATTACGAGGAACACGTCGTTGTTCGGAACGGCAAGCGCGAACGCGTCCGCGTGGCCAAGGTCCGCTGGACCCGGGTGTCGGGCCGCGTCGCGCGGTTCTTCGACGATGTACTTGTCGTCGCCTCCGAGGCGCTGCCCGAAAAGTTCCGCGCCGGTATCGCTAACTGGGATCTGACCCGCCTTGAACCCTACGTTGCCGATTACCTCGCCGGCTTCCGATCCGAGGCCTATACGGTCGATCTCAAGGAAGCCTACCTCGAAGCCCGCGTTATCATGAACCGCCAGATCTTGCGCGATGTCAGGTTCGATATCGGAGGCGACCGTCAGCAGGTCGAAAATGTCGAAACCCGCGTCAGCGACGTGACCTTCAAGCACATCCTCGTGCCAATCTGGATCGCTGCCTACCGATACCGCGGCCGTTCCTACCGCTTCGTTGTGAATGGCCAGACCGGCGCGGTATCCGGGGAGCGCCCGTGGTCGGGCGTCAAGATCGCACTGGCTGTGGGGGCGGCGATGATCCTCGCCGCCATCTTGGGATATTTCTACGCGATGAACAATTAGGCCGCGTTGATCTTCACCTGCCGGGACGCCTTCTCCTCGGCTTTCGCCTTTGGAACCGTCACCGTCAGAACGCCGTTTTTCAGATCCGCGCGAACCTTGCTCTCGTCGGCATCGGGTGGCAACCTGAAGGACCGGCTGAACGATCCGTACTGACGCTCCGAGAAGAACCAGGTCTCGCCTTTCTCTTCCCGCTCGGTCTTCTTTTCACCCTTCAACGTGACGATCCCGTTTTCGGCCGACAGCGATATGTCCTTTTCCTCGACACCCGGCAATTCGATCGAGATCCGATAGGCGTTGTCATCTCCCGATGCCTCCGAAGCAGGCGCGACCCACTCCGCGAGGCGAGTCCCGAACGTGCGGAACGGATCAGCCAGCGAAGGCCAAAAACCGGTGGTATGACTTTTCTCAACCATCATATGTCCTCCTTTTGATTGAGTTCGCCAAATGATGTCTTCAAAATTGGAAAGTTGCCTTGACGCTGATCAATCCAACGATGGTTGCGCGAAAGCGCCAAGCCAAATATGGATAGCGCTAACATAAAGGGAGAGACCCATGATCCTCTGTGCCGGAGAAGCGTTGATCGACATGCTGCCACGAGAAAGTACCGGCGGCGAACAGGCCTTTGCTCCCTATGCGGGCGGCGCGGTCTTCAACACCGCAATTGCGCTTGGCCGCCTCGGTGCGCCGGTGGGCTTTTTCAGCGGGATCTCCACCGATCTATTCGGTGATATCCTCACGCGCACGCTGGAAGCTTCCGGTGTAGACGCCGGTTACGCTGCGCGTTCCGATCGCCCCACCACCCTGGCCTTCGTCACCTTGACCAACGGCCACGCAAGCTATGCTTTCTATGACGAGAACACCGCCGGCCGGATGTTGTCGGATACCGATCTGCCCGAGCTTTCCGACGATGTGGCAGCCGTTTTCTTCGGCGGCATCTCCCTTGTGGTCGAGCCCTGCGCCGCAGCATACGAAGCGCTGATGACCCGCGAAGCCGCGTCCCGGGTTACGATGATCGATCCGAACATCCGCCCTGGCTTCATCCGGGACGAAACCGCCTATCGTGCCCGCATCGGCCGAATGCTGAAACTCGCCGATGTCATCAAGCTCTCCGACGAGGACCTGGCCTGGTTTGCAGGCCATCACGATACCGAAGCATCGGCGCGCGAACTGCTTTCCGAAGGCGCCAGGCTCGTCTGCATCACCAAGGGCAGCGAGGGCGTCACCGGGTACGCCCCGGGCCAAACCATCACCGTTCCCGCCCGCAAGGTCCAGGTCGTCGACACTGTGGGCGCAGGAGATACGTTCAACGCCGGCGTATTGGCCGCCCTGCACGATGCGGGCGCACTGACCAAGAGCGCGGTTGCGGCGCTTGACGCCGACACGATCCGCGCCGCGCTGGAGCTTGGGGTAAAGGCGGCAGCCGTCACCGTAAGTCGCGCCGGCGCCAACCCGCCCACGCGGAACGAGCTGTGAGGGCGCTGATCCAGCGGGTCAGCCGTGCCGACGTCGTCGTCGATGGCGAAACCATCGGAGAGATCGGTCCCGGTCTCCTGATCCTCGCCTGCGCCATGCAGGGCGACACAGACGAGGCACCCGCGAAACTGGCCGCCAAGATTTCCAAGTTGCGAATCTTCCGCGACGACGAAGGCCGCATGAACCGCTCGCTTCTGGACACCGGCGGTTCCACGCTGGTGGTCAGCCAGTTCACTCTTGCCGCCGACACCACGCGCGGCAACCGGCCCGGGTTCTCCACGGCCGCCCCGCCCGAAGTCGGTGAAAGGCTCTATCTCGCGCTGGCCGACGAACTCGCCGCGCTTGGGATTCCGGTTGCAAAGGGCCGGTTCGGTGCGGACATGGCCGTGACACTCACAAATGATGGCCCGGTGACCATCTGGATGGATACCGACGCCTGAGGACGCGGCTCAGCGCTCCAGTGCGCGCCTCAGCAAGGTCCAGGTGTTTTCCAGCACGCCCTTGCGGGCAGCGATGACTTTGGAGGCCCCTTCACGCATGGGCCACCGTGCCTCGGCGTCAAACAGCCGCACGACCTCCCCGGCAAGGCTTTCGGCATCCCCGACCAACCGCGCAGCCCCGGCAGCGGCCAGCGCTTCATAGCTCTCGGAGAAATAGGACACACCGGGTCCGTGAAGGATCGCCGAACCCAGGGCGGCGGCCTCGAACGGGTTCTTGCCCTCAAGCCCCTCACCCTTCGGATCCAGTGAGTGTCCGATAAAACTCACCGGTGCGATCCTGTACCACAACCCCATCTCACCGATGGTGTCGGCGAGATAGACCTCGGTGTCCGCGTCCGGCATCTCGCCCCTGCTCCGCCGACGGACATGGGCAAAAACGGCGCGCGCTTCGGCTTCGGCGGCATCTCCGTCCCGAACATGGCGAGGCGCAATGACAAGCAAAGCACCGGGCACCGCCTCTCGTACCATCCGGTGTGCCGCGACCATGATCGGATCTTCGCTGCCCCAGGTCGCTGCCGCCAGCCAGACCGGGCGCGGGCCGATGGCCGCTTCAAGTGCGGTCAGTTCCGCCTCATCGGCGGGAAGCGGACGGGCCGCCGCCTTCAGCGCACCCACCACGCTGATCCGCCCTTTGTCCGCACCCAGTTGCCGAAACCGCTCGTAGCTGTTCGCGTCCTGCACCAGCATGCGGTCGAACAGCCCCAGGATATCCCGCATGGCCGGTCCCATCCGCTTGCGGCTGGCAAGGTTCTTTTCGGGAAGGCGGCTGTTGATCAGAACCATCGGCACGCCCCGCCGGTGCGTCTCGACCATCAGGCGCGGCCAGAAATCCAGCTCCGAGAACGCCGCGAGGTCCGGTCTCCAGTGATCGAGAAAGCGGCGCGTCGCGCGCGGCGTGTCGATCGGCAGGAGAACGTGGATGCATCGTCCGGGCAAAGCCACGTTCGACAAAGCCACCGCCGACGTCGCGGTCGACGTCGTCAGCAGCACATGCGCACCTGGCATGTCCTCCAGTGCCCTCTCGATGAGAGGCACAAGCGCCAGGCTTTCGCCGACGCTCAATGCGTGAAACCACAATAGCGTGCCTTCGGGACGCTTCTGCGAATATTGCCCGTATTTCTCCGGCAGTCGCTCAGGCGTCTCCTTGCCCTGTTTCAGGCGCCGCCGGTGCGCAAGCCGCCACAGCGGCCCCGAGATATGGCTAAAGGCAAGATAGGCGCGCAACTGCGGCGACATCGCCTCAGGCCGCCCCGCGGTTCAGGAGACGGAGCATGGTGATCAGACCCACGGGCTGGTCCCCGTCCACCACGAAAGCCGCAGAAATCCGGCGCGCCTGCAGAGTCGCCAGTGCCTCGCCCACCATCACCAGCGGGGACAGGATCACGGAGCCCGACGTCATGATGTCCTGCGCCTGCGTTTCATGAAGCGCCGCCTGCATCGTCGAGGCTGCGTTCCGCTCGAGGTACCTCCGCACATCGCCGTCCGTGATGACGCCCACCAGCCGGCCGGCCTGCGTCACCCCAACGATGCCATGACCCTTCGCAGATAGTTCCCCGATGGCCGCCATGACCGGTGCACCGCCGTCGATCAGCGGCAGGGCATCGCCCTCGTGCATGATCTCGCTGACCCGCTTCAGCGCCGCACCCAGCGAACCGCCCGGATGGAAACCATGAAAACTCTCCTCGCTGAACCCCTTCATCTGGAGAACGGCAATCGCCAGCGCATCACCCAGCGCCATCTGAAGCAGCGTGGAGGTTGTCGGGGCCAGATTGTGCGGACAGGCCTCCCGCACTTTCGGCATCACCAGAGCAACCGTCGCCGCACGGGCCAGCGTGCTGTCGCCTGCGCCGGTCAGCGCGATCAGCGGCACGCTGCGGCGCTTCGCATAGCCGATCACGTCCGACAATTCGCTGGTCTCACCCGACCACGAAAGTGCGAGAATCACGTCCGAGGGCTGCACCATGCCAAGATCGCCATGACTGGCCTCGGCGGGATGAAGGAAATAGGCAGGCGTTCCCGTAGAGGCGAAGGTCGCAGCAAGCTTGCTGGCGATGTGACCAGATTTGCCAAGACCGGTTACGATCAGCCGGCCTTCCATTCGGCCAATCAGATCGACGGCATCTGCAAGCGCCTGTTCCATACCGGGCAGAGCCTCGGCAAGGGCCCCGAGACCATCCCGGTCGATCGAGATGGCGTCACGGATAACAGTGTTCTGGCTCATGGCATCTCACATTTCCCTGACCCATCGCTTAAGGTAGCCCAGCGATGGGCGCAAGCTGGGCGGACCGGCCGCCTTGCATCGGAATACCCTTGCGCCGAAGCACGTGGCAACTGCATCCAGCGAAGCACTCTGGCGACCCTTGCGCTGAGCGCCTGGTCGAAAGACGCTGAGAACAGACATGCGCGCGTCGCGCTCAGTCTTTGGAAACCTCGTCGAACGCCTTCAGCCGCGCCAGCAGCGCCGGCATGTCCGCCAGGGCGACCATGTTCGGGCCATCCGACGGTGAGCGCGCGGGCTCCTCGTGTGTCTCGATGAAGACCGACGCCACGCCCACTGCCACCGCCGCGCGCGCCAGCGGGGGCACGAATTCCGCCTGCCCGCCCGACGAGGTGCCCTGCCCGCCCGGCAACTGAACCGAATGGGTGGCGTCGAAGACGACCGGATATCCGGTCCGCGCCATGATCGGCAGCGAGCGCATGTCCGAGACCAGCATGTTATAGCCGAAACTCGCCCCGCGCTCGGTCAGCAGGATGCGGCGGTTTCCGGTGGTTTCGATCTTGTCGACGATGTTCTGCACGTCCCAGGGCGCCAGGAACTGGCCCTTCTTGACGTTGATCGCCGCCCCGGTCTCACCAGCGGCCAGCAACAGGTCGGTCTGACGGCAGAGAAATGCCGGGATCTGCAGGATATCTACCGCCTCGGCGGCAGGTGTGCATTGCTCGCGCTCGTGAATGTCGGTCAGAACCGGACAGCCGAACTCCTCGCGGATCTTCGACAGGATCGTCAGCCCCTCGTCCATGCCGGTGCCACGCCGGCCCTTCATGCTGGAGCGGTTGGCCTTGTCGAAACTGGCCTTGAAGACGAACGGGATGCCAAGATTGGCGGTCATCTCCACCAGCCGGCCGGCCAGCATCCGCGCGTGATCCAGCGTCTCGAGCTGGCAGGGGCCTGAGATCAGCGCGAAGGGCCGATCGTTACCAAAGGTTACATTTCCAACGGGAACTGGCGTCATGCGATGCCCTCGCGTTTCATGATGTCCTCGATCAGCGGAATGTCCGAGGGATTGTTCAGCTCCCAGAACGAACGGCCTCGGGCGTCTACCTCGACACAGCGCACAGGAATGCCGTTTTCGAGAAACCGAAGCTGCTCCAGGCCCTCGCGCCTTTCCAGCGGCCCTTCGGGCAAGTCCGCATACCGCCGCAGCGCCTCGGGCCGGTAGGCATAACACCCCACGTGATGGAACACCGGCACCGCATCCGCGGGCGCATTGTCGTAAAATGGAAGCACCTCTTTCGAGAAGTACAGCGCATCGCCGGAGTGGCCGAAAACCGCCGTGGTGGCGCCGACGCGGCCCGCCTTGCGGTCGGCCTGCAAGTGCGACAGGTGCTTGGGCTCGGTGCGCAGAACGGGCGTAGCCATCTCGATCGACGGGTCCCCCGCCATGGCATCGATCAGCGCTTCGACATAATGGGGCGGCGTCAGCGGCGCGTCGCCCTGAAGATTGACGACGATATCCGGCGCGGCATCCAGAAGCGCCAGCGCCTCGGCGCAACGCTCGGTGCCATTCCGCGGCCGCTCGCTGGTCATCAGCACATCGGCTCCGAAGGTCCGCGCTGCCTTGGCGATACGTTCGTCGTCGGTAAGTACAAAAACCGCATCGATGCCCGACACCGAGCGGGCCGCCTCCCAACTGCGATGTATCAGCGAACGGGTTTCACCCGTCGCCCCCGTCAGCATCGCAAGCGGCTTGCCCGGAAAGCGACTGGAGGGATAGCGGGCGGGAATGAAGATGACGTTGTGCAAAGCTCGGCCCATTTGATACTCGGGGATTAGGGAATTTCCCGGTTCGGTGCAATGGCCGGACGGGCAAAGGGAGGCCAGAATGAAAATCACGCGACTGGAAACCGTCCGCATCTCGGAACGTCCGAACCTCCTTTGGGTCCTCGTCCACACCGACGAGGGTCTGACGGGCCTCGGCGAAACCTTCTTTCATGCGAAGACCGTCGAAGCCTATGTCCACGAGGTCATGGCCCCCCGCGTCATCGGCCGGAACCCGCTCGAGATCGATGCACTCTCGCGCGACCTGACCGGCATTCTCGGCTTTCGCTCCACCGGGGTCGAGATGCGCGGGAATTCCGCCTTCGACATCGCGCTCTGGGATCTCTTCGGCAAGGCCGCAGGTATGCCTGTGGCGCAGATGCTGGGGGGGTTCACTCGCTCCGAGATCCGCACCTACAACACCTGCGCGGGAACCGACTACATCAAGACCACCGAAGGACAGGTCTCGTCGAACTATGGCACGGGCGTCGAAGACCTGAACGATCTCGACGCCTTCCTGCACCGCGCCGATGAACTGGCCCTGTCACTTTTGGACGAGGGCATCACGGCCATGAAAATCTGGCCCTTCGACATCCCTGCCGAGAAGACGAACGGCACCTACATCTCCGTCCCTGACCTCAAGGCCGCGCTGGTGCCCTTCGAGAAAATCCGCCGCGCCGTCGGCGACAAGATGGACATCATGGTCGAGTTCCACTCGATGTGGCAGCTTCTGCCCGCGATGCAGATCGCGAAGGCACTGGAGCCCTTCGGCACCTTCTGGCACGAGGACCCGATCAAGATGGACAGCCTCGCGAGCCTCAAGCGCTATGCCCAGGCCTCGCCCGCGCCGATCTGCGCCTCCGAGACGCTGGGCGGGCGCGCCGCCTTCCGAGACCTTCTTGAAACCGACGTGGCGGGCGTGGTGATGCTGGATCTCAGCTGGTGCGGTGGCATCTCCGAGGCCCGTAAGATCGCGTCGATGGCCGAGACCTGGCACCTGCCCGTCGCGCCCCACGACTGCACAGGACCATTGGTTCTCGGCGCCTCGACGCATCTTTCGCTGAACGCACCGAACGCGATGTTCCAGGAAAGCGTACGCGCCTTCTACCGCACCTGGTACCGCGATCTGGTCACCGCGCTCCCCGAGGTGAAAAACGGGATGATCACCGTTCCACCCGGCCCCGGCCTCGGGATGGAACTCAACCCCGACCTCGACCGTGCTTTCACCGTCTCGAGACAGGTCAGCGACAAAGCCGAGTTCTAGGGATCAGCCCCGAAACCCCGTCGCAACCACGAATTTTTCCGAGGAATCCGACCGCGAGGCAGGCGGCTTGACATTCGCGACCTTGTCGAAACGCTGCTTCAGAAGCGCCTGAAGCCCGCCTTCGGCGCCTCCGGCAAGCACTTTTGCAACAAATGTGCCGCCCTCTTCCAGAACGTCGAAGGCCAGTTCGGCCGCGGCCTCGCACAGGGCGACGATCCGCAGGTGATCGGTCTGCTTGTGCCCCGAGGACGCGGCCGCCATGTCAGACATGACCACGTCGGCCTTGCCACCCAACCACGCCTTCACCTTTTCGTCCGCACCATCTTCCATGAAATCGAGCTGGTGAATCTCGGCCCCCGGAATCGGGTCCACTTCCTGCAGGTCGATGCCCAGAACCGTGCCGACCGCCTTGCCCTTTTTCTCGCCCAGCGCATTTACCCGGCTCACCGCCATCTGGCACCAGCCGCCTGGTGCGCACCCCAGGTCAACCACTCGCGCACCCGGCACGAGGAAACGGAACTTGTCGTCGAGTTCGAGGATCTTGAAGGCCGCGCGGCCTCGATAGCCTTCGGCCTTGGCGCGGCGCACATAGGGGTCGTTCAGCTGGCGCTCAAGCCACCGGGTCGACGAAAGCTTGCGCCCTCTCGCCGATTTCACCTTCACGCGAAGATCGCGCTCTCCCCTGCCGCTTGATTTCCGTACCATCAGGCTTCTGTGCCTTGGAGCCGCGGGCTTTGCAAGTGGCCGCGCGGCGCTCAGCGCCCGAGTATGGCCGTCACATAGCCCCGCGTCTCGCGATAGGGCGGGATGCCGCCATGCTTCCGGACCGCCTCGGGACCTGCGTTATAGGCCGCCAGCGCCAGCCGCCAGTCGCCGAAGGTGCGGTACTGTTCGGCCAGGTACCGCGCGCCGCCGTCCAGGTTCTGCTGCGGATCGTTCGGATCGACGCCCAACAGCCGCGCCGTTCCCGGCATCAGTTGAGCGAGACCCAACGCGCCCTTGTGTGAGCGCGCCCGCGGGTTCCAGCCCGATTCCTGCTGTACAAGCCGCAGAAACAGGTCCTCGGGGATCCCGTAACGCCGCGCGGCATCCCTGGCCGCTTGCAGATACTGCCCGCGGTAGCGCCCGGCGAATTTCGGGATCGACCCCGGCGTTCCCGGCACCCGGATCGCATCCGGTTGATAGCGGATCGAATTAGCGTATTGCTTAGCGGCCCGGCTATCCAGAACCGAGGTCTGCTTGGCGAAGAGCTGCTGGCGCGCCTTCGACGTGACGGACTCTGCCGTCACCGGCCCTGCGAGAAGGCAGAAACATGCAATCAGGAAACGAAACATCGGCCCCCCGTTCGTCTTTCCCTTTGCGAACCTAGGGAATTTGCATGATTCGTCCAAGAGGACCAATCCGCAATCGAAAAGGCCCGCCAATTGGCGGGCCTTCCGAAACGTCTCTCAAGCAACCTCAGATCAGCTTGCCCATCGCGACAGCGGTGTCACTCATGCGGTTCGAGAAGCCCCATTCGTTGTCGTACCAGGTCAGGATACGCACCATGTTGCCGTCCATAACCTTGGTCTGGTCCATGTGGAACACGCTCGAATGCGGGTCATGGTTGAAATCGCCCGAAACCAGAGGCTCATCGGTGTAGCCGAGGATTCCCTTCAGCGGACCTTTCTTTGCGGCGGCCTTGATCGCCTCGTTGACCTCTTCGACGGTGGTCTTCTTCGCCGACTCGAAGGTCAGGTCCACGACCGACACGTTCGGCGTCGGCACCCGGATCGCGACGCCGTCCAGCTTGCCTTTCAGTTCCGGCAGCACCAGGCCCACGGCCTTCGCCGCGCCCGTCGAGGTCGGGATCATGTTCAGCGCCGCGGCGCGCGCGCGGTAGAGGTCCTTGTGCATCGTATCCAGCGTGGGCTGGTCGCCCGTGTAGCTGTGGATCGTCGTCATGAAGCCCTTCTTGATGCCGATCGCGTCGTTCAGAACCTTGGCCACCGGGCTCAGACAGTTCGTCGTGCAGGACGCGTTCGAGACGACGACGTCGGTCTTCTTCAGCGTTCCGTGGTTCACACCATAAACGATCGTGGCATCGGCATCGGTGCCCGGCGCCGATATCAGCACCCGCTTGGAGCCGTTTTCCAGATGGGCCTGGCATTTCTCCTTAGAGGTGAAAATGCCGGTGCATTCCATCACCACGTCGACGTCCGACCAAGGCAGATCGGCGGGGTTGCGGATTGCCGAAACGGTCATCTTCCCGCGACCGACATCGATCCAGTCCTTGCCGGATTTCACCTTGACCGGAAAGCGGCCGTGCACACTGTCATAACGCAAAAGATGGGCGTTGGTCTCGACCGGGCCCAGGTCGTTGATGGCAACGACCTCGACATCGGTGCGGCCCGATTCAATGATTGCCCGCAGAACATTGCGGCCGATGCGTCCAAATCCATTGATGGCGACTTTAACTGCCAAGGGTACTCTCCTTTGGTTCGTGTCCCTATCGCCAGAAGGCGACGAGACGGATCAACTCCAGAAACTTGCGGCCCAGAACTACGCCCCATCCCAGACCAAGCGCGTAATCAAGCGCAAGGAACGCGAGGATGAAGGCGCCAAGGCCAAGTGCGATCCGGTTTGTCATCGCGCGCCTTATGGCAAGAAGTGGCGCTTTGGGAAAGAGGGAAGAATGCTCGGCCCTTTCAGGGAAGCGCGGCAATGCCGCGCAAGCAACCCGACAAAGGCCTCCCGTTTGGTTACTGGATTCCGAAGGCCTACTACAGGCGGTTATATCCGGCCGGATTGAGGGGTCATTGACGACGTATCCAAAACCGTTGGAGTCCCCACGGATATTCTCAAGTGGCATGGAACTCCCGGAAGGTAACGACCTGCCATTTTTCAACCGTTCGATCTGGCGACTGAACAATCCGTTTCAGCAAGTTTGTCGCCCGCAGAGGTCCACCGCGTCAGGGTCCGGGGCCAGGCCCCGCCCCGAACTGCGGCGTCACAAATCGCCAAGGAGTGTCCGCAGGTGCCGCTGCGACACCGGCATCTTCGCACCGCTCCTGAATGCCAGCCAAAGATAATGAAGCGGTTGCCCTGAATAGCGCGCCGGCATGTCTTCGAGCTCTCTGTCCCGCGGCCAGTTCGTCCCGGCATAGCGCTCCGAAAGCCGCGCAATCTGACGCGCCCTTTGCGATACGCTGCCTTCCGGCAAATGAGCGCGCGCCAGATCGCGCAGGGCCTCGTCGCGCACCCTGATGGCGCGTTCGCGCCACCACGGGATTCCCCCGTGGTCCTGACGAATGCCAAAAGCCTCGTTCAGCGTCTTGCAGCCATTTTCCAGGAAACGCTCCAGCGATTGCGCCAGCCAGTCCCTCAACTCTTCCGGCATCGGCTCTCCACCGGCACATACCCGGCAGACCTCATCCAGTGCCTGTATCGGATTCCGCATATCACCCTCCAATCTACAACTTTATGAAATTATTACACAAAATGCGTTTCACGGTCGTTTCTGACGGCGTTCTGACGGCGTCAATTGACGCGTCAAAAACCGTCATCGGCGTCAAGTTCCGTTTTTAATCGCGGAAATTCATGTTTCTTTGCTTGGCCACGAGTCATTACTATTCTCTTATGTATCCGCAGCGGGCATGCAGGGGACGACGGGTTGAGCGGATCACATCAAGAAGTATGGCGTCTGTATGGCGACCTTACCCTTCCCTTCGAAGGGCGCGAGCTGATGCGCGAGTTGGGGGCCAAACAGATCGCCCTTCTGGTCATGCTGATCATCTCCGGTCGACCGGTTCCACGCGAGGAACTCGCGCTTCTCCTTTGGCCGGGTTCAGCGCCGCAATCCGCGCGCCAGAATCTGCGCCAGGCGCTGTTCGCGCTCCGCAAGACGCTCGGTCAGCGGGCCAGCGAGATTCTCGTGGCCGACTCTCACAGCGTGCGCTTCGACAAGGATGCGCTAAGGATCGACTTCAGCAGAATGCAGGACATCGCGGCAGGAAGCGATTTCGAGATCGCCGAGGTGGTTGATCTTTGCCGTGGACCGCTCCTCGAGAACCTTGCAGGCATATCTCCGAAATTCGACGAGCAGCTTGCGACGTGGCGGCAGGAGGCCGCGATTGTCGCCGATGCCGCGATCGGCCGAGCCATGTCTCGTGCGCGCCCTGTCGAAGTGCAGCAATTGAACGAGAAGCGCAGGCTCTACGCCAGCTTCGACACCTCAGGCGGCGGTGCACCTGCGTCGAATACCCGGCCTGAAACCACCCCATCGCAACCGGCGCGAAAAGGCTCCTGGAGGCGGTCATTCATTACGCTGGCGCTTGGCCTCGGGCTTGGAACGGCCCTTGTCTTCGGGACGTTTACCGTATCGCGTGACTTCCGCGCGTGGATGCGGGCGAACCTGCTCGGTCATCAGGTCGACGCGCCAAGCATCGCCGTCCGCCCATTCCGCGCCGCGAACGACAGTCAAGTCGAAAGAAACCTCGCCGGAGGCGTAACCGTTGGCGTCACCTACGGCCTCTACACAGTGGCAGCCCGGGACCTGTTCGTCGTCACCGTGCCAGCCAACGCGGACGATTTCGATGCAATCAATGCGGCCGAATACGCCGCCGAACTGGGCGTGCGCTACTTGATTTCCGGCGCGGTCGAACACGATGCGGGAAGCGTCCGGGTCTTCGTCACCTGCTTCGATGCCGAAACAGGGCACGACATCTGGCAGAACCGGTTTACCAGCCCGGTGACCGAGGCCTTCCAGCTTCAGGACGACATCACCCTTCGTATCCTGCAGGGGCTCGAGATCGATATCAGCTCGGCGGAACGAAACCGCATCCAGTATCTCGAGGATACCGAAAACCTGGAAGCTTGGCTTTTTGCCGTGAAAGGCGTGAGCGAACTCATACAGCTTACTCCCAGCAAGCTCGAAGATGCATACGAGTCCTACCGAACCGCCCTCCGAATCGACCCCGATTACATCAGCGCCCGTCGCGGCGTTGTCTGGCATGCCCTTCTCGAGGTGCGCTTCGGGCTGGCCGACGATCCGGCGGCGTCGATCCAGGAAGCCCGGAACCACCTCGATGTCATCATGCGCCACGACGCCGAAAACGGGATGAGCAAGGCAATCGAAGGCCTGTTGCTTCTACTCGAAGGCACATGGGACGCGGCGGTCAAGGCGGGTGAAACGGCATCCAGCCTGCTTCCGGGCTCGGCCGACGTCTGGGCCGTTTTGGCACACACCTACACCTTCACCGGAGAGCCGCGCAAAGCGATCGCCGCCATCGACCGGGCCATGACCCTCAGCCCCGGCCATCCCCTGTTCTATCGTTGGATCAAGGCCCGCGCCCTCCGTCAGACAGGCGATATCGAGGCCGCAATCGCGATCCTCGAACAGGACGCTCCGCCAGAGGAGGAAACCCTCGTTCAGATGGTCGAACTTGCGGTTGCCTATTCCGCTGCAGGCCGCCTTGAGGACGCGCGCGCCGTGGCACAAAGAATCCGTGCCAGAGCGCCGGACTTCTCCGCATCGAACTGGGTGTCACATCCGGCCATCAAGGATCAGCAAATGCAAAGCCTCGAATTCGAGCTGCTCTCGAAGGCTGGCCTTTGACCGTTCCTCCGGTCAGGCTTCTGACGGGAAGCGAGGTGCAGCTCGGTCCCGACGCGAACGGCATCTCCGGCACCTACGCCGCCGCGCTTTTCGTGGCGCTGGCCCTGGCTCCTGGCGAAACCTTGTCGCGGGAATACCTTGCCACGCTTCTCTGGCCCGATGCCGATCCCGCAAGCGGGCGACAGCGTCTTCGGATGTCACTTCTGAAACTGCGTTCTCAGCTTTCGCCCCAGCTGGCAGGAAGCCTTGCGGCAACAAAGGACGCCATCCGCCTTCAGCTCACCGACGAGGACATTGATCTCCACTTATTCGAACGCCTCGCCCGCTCCGGCGAATCGCCCGACCGGCTGCGCGCGATCGAACTCTACAAGGGCAATCTTCTGGAGCGATTTCCCGAAGTCTCGGAGACTTTCGACGAATTCCTCCGCAGCCGTCGCGCCACATCCCGTGACGCCTTTCTGGCGACCAGCCTGCAGGCGCTGACGGACGCGGCCCGCAACGAAGACGCTGCACGGTTTGAAACGGTCTTCCAAAGAGCGCTGAGCATCGAGCCGACAAACACCGACATTGTCCGGGAGGCCCTGGTATTCTTCGGGGCAAACGGAAGTGCCCGGCGCGTGCTCGACATCTACGACAGGTACGAAATCGCGCTCGGCCGCGATCTCGACGTTCTCCCCGAAGCCTCCATCCGGGATCTGCGCGACCGGATGCGGGCCAAGGCCATCGCGGTATCCGAGCAGAGCTCGGAAGCGGAGACGCCTCTCCCAAAGACCGAACCGGCGGGACCAGGAGCGCCCGTCGGCATCGCCCGCAGCCAGGCTGGCCCCTGGACAGGATACGCCGCATCGATGGCCGCGACGGCCATCGTGGTTCTTCTCACTGTCGGCTTCTATCTCGGCTGGTTCAGCCGGAACGACGGTCCGGTCTTCATGCTCCAGCCACTCGCCTCCGATACGACCGGATGCCGCGACAGCGCCACTGTGCGTTCGTTCGAGCGCGCCAGCCAGGACGCTCTCCTCGCGGTGCCTGGCGCAGCGGTCCTTCTGACGCTCCCACAAGGGCAGGATGCCGGGCGATACGAGAGCCTCCTCCTTGTCGGACGCAGCGTGACCTGCGAAGGCGAAACGGCCCGTGGCTCGATCACCGTGGCGCGCGCCGAATCCGGGGAAGTGCTGATGGTCCGGCGCTACGATCTCCAAACGAACATCAACGGCGCCTTGACGGCAAGGATTGGCACCGACGTTCAGGAGGCGCTCCTCAGATAAACGTCTGCGTGCCTGACAGCCACCGCCCCCGGCGCCGGCGGGTCGGTGCCGCGATCGGTCATGGCGGTTCCCCAGGTTCCCCGTTTCATCCGGTGGCGACGATCCCGACGGTCCCGGCTGACAATCCGAAAGTGCACGATTGTCCGGCCCACCAGGCAAGCGCCCGGCGTGGAGAGGAAATCCGAATGACCTCGGACTTCCCGCAAGTGCGCCGATACTCGCGACAAGGGATGCTGCCGACCGCCCGATGACAGGCGGCTCGCTCGCGAAAGGAGGTGCCCGATGGGACTGAACGATCAATTTGAACTTGTGTACTTCGGAGACAGCCTGACCGATGACGGAAACACCTACGACCTGACGTCGGAAACACTGCACACGGCATATCCGCCGCTGACTTACGGTTATGCTCAGAAATTCACCAACGGGGACACCTACGCACAGGTTGCCGCCGACGCTCTTGGCGCGACCAGCTACAGCAACTACGCCTTCGGCGGCGCCGAAGCCGTCGGATCCCAGACCTTAGAGCGATATGTCCAGGAGAGTGGCCTCGAATACGACGTCAAGGACGAGTCCCTCTTCGACTATGACATCAACCTCGCGGCCCAGGTCGAAAGGTTTCTTGCCGACACCGCTGGCCAGGACCTGTCGAGCCTGACGGCGTCGATCCTCATCGGCGCCAACGACTACCGGAACTTCGCGCCGACAACGAACGACCCATACAAGACGTATCTTGAAGCGGTGACCCTGATTCAGAACGTCGTGACGTCGACGATCACGGCAGCGATGACACTTCTCCAAAGCGGCGTCGGCACGGTTCTGATCAATACCCTGCCCCCTGCCGATTTCTTCCCGTTCATCGAACAACTGCCTCCCGTTCTGCAAGACCTGTCCCGCCAAGGCTTCGCGATGCAGAACCAGGCGCTTGAGGCGGCCGTCGCAGGGCTGGCAGCGCAAGGTGCCGACATTCGCATCGTCGATCTCGAAGCGATGAGCACCGAGATCCTTCTCGATCCATCGACCTTCGGGTTCGTCGCGCCACTGGCCGACTCTGTCCTCATCGACATGAACGGTGATCCTGTCGCCTCGGGCTTTGACCCCGACCAGGTTGCCTTCTTCGACGAGGTGCACCTGACAGACGCTGGGCACGCCATCTGGGGAATGTTCCAGGCGGCAAACCTGACTCACACAGTGACCTTCGGCAGCTTCGGCGCGGATCACATCAACGGTACGGATTCCGACGACCTCGTGCTCGCGGCGTCCGACGACGATACCGTAAGTCTCATGCAAGGAAACGATGTCGGCATCGGCGGTCGGGGTAACGACACAATGTCGGGCGGCAACGGCAATGACATTGTCGCAGGCGGCAGCGGCGGCGATGTGCTCGACGGGGGCAAGGGAGACGACTTTCTCGCCGGCGGAAATGGCGATGACGAGATATACGGTGGCAATGGGGATGATGTCCTGGTCGACGGCCTTGGCAGCGACATGCTTTTCGGTGGCAAGGGCAGCGACATCTTTCTCTTTGCCGAAAACGAACTGATCGGCGGAGCGGCAACCGACGACGATCTCGACATTTTCGACGGAGGCCATGGCCATGACATCCTGTATCTTGCTCTGACATCCGATAGTCGCAGCGCAGTCGAGGATGCCGTGAGCGCGGGCGCTTCCTTCGAGGATGCCCTCGCCTGCATCGGACTCTTGATCACGGGGATCGAAGAAGTGGCCTTCGTCGACAGCAGGATGGACCTCGCCAATGTCGAGGCATCCGCCAATATCGAGGACGCCGATCTCTGGGGCTTTATCTGATCAGGTCCGGTGCGCGCCGGTTCATCGACATCGCAGAAGCGCCGCTTCCGAAAGGGCGCTCCTCCTTCATTCGTCTATGCGGACTCAGATCAAGATCGGCCCCGGGAAAGAGCCGGCGCCGAAACCAAAGTCTCTAACTCATTCCCCCGCCGATCAGGCGCTTGGCAAGGTTCGTATAGGCATCCGCCACCGGCCCGCCCTTCAGCACGACTGGCTCACCGGAGTCCCCGGCGATGCGCACATCAAGCGACAAGGGGATCTCCCCCAGGAACGGCACCCCCAACCGATCCGCCTCCGCCTTGACGCCACCATGGCCGAACAGATGCTCTTCGTGGCCGCAATTGGGGCAAACGTAAGTGGACATATTCTCGATTAGACCCAGAACCGGCGTCTGAAGGTTGCCGAACATATCGATGGCCTTGCGCGCATCCAGTAGCGCCACGTCCTGGGGCGTGGATACCACGATGGCCCCTGTGACCTGCGTCTTCTGGCAAAGCGTCAGCTGCACGTCACCGGTACCGGGCGGCAGATCGATCAGTAGCACATCCAGATCGCCCCATTGGACCTGACCCAGCATCTGCTGAAGCGCTCCCATCAGCATCGGACCGCGCCAGACCACGGCCTTTGCCGGATCAACCATGAATCCGATCGACATCAGCGTCACGCCATGGGCGTGCAGGGGAATGATCGTCTTTCCATCCGGAGACGCCGGGCGTTTGTTTACCCCCATCATGACCGGCTGGCTCGGTCCGTAGATGTCGGCGTCCAGCAACCCGACGCGCCGCCCTTCCCTTGCCAGTGCGACCGCAAGGTTGGACGACACTGTGGATTTCCCGACGCCCCCCTTGCCGGAGCCAATGGCGATGATCCGGTCGACGCCGGACACGGGTTTCGGCCCCCCGTCCTGCGGCTTCGGATGGCCGCCAATTTTCAGAGACGGCGGTTTCGGCGCTGCCGGCGCTGGCCCATGCGCGGTGAGAACCGCCGAAACATGCTCAACGCCCTCCAGCGCGCGCACAGCTGCCTCGGCTTGGCTCCGCGCAGCTTCAAGCAATCTCGCCGCGTCCGCGCTTTCGGCTTCGATCACGAATCGGACCGTAGAGCCCTCTATCTGTATGGCCCGCACCAAATCGCGCGACACCAGATCACCGCCTCCGGGGCAGTCGACCGACTTCAGCCTGTCAAGGACACGTTCGCGTGAAATCGTCATTTTCTGACCCCTTTGCCACCTACCGGCCACTAATTGAGGCGGCAATCCGCCAATGGCAAGTCCGGGAAGCGCATTTGCCCAAAACACGTGCACTCTGCTAACATTATCCGTTTTTAACCATGCTCTTGCTGCATAGCAGCATTGCTTAGCTGTCCATTGTGCATCTGCAGCAAAGCCCTATCTTGAAGATCGAAGCAGTCAACAGGGCTTCTTGAGCCACGAAGGACAAATGCAATGAGTACGTTTGACGAAGTAAACAATGTTCGCCCCGCCATCAACAATAGCATTGGCGGCTATATCAGCGGCGTTTCCGCCCGTTTCGCGCAGTACCGCACGTACCGCAGGACACTTGAGGAACTCCAGTCGATGACGGATCGCGAACTCACTGATCTTGGCATCTCGCGCCACTCTGTGCGTTCGATCGCCTACCGCGCCGCATACGGCGGGTAACAGAATTCTGATCGGGCAACCCATCCTCCTCCCTTGGGTTTCCTGACAAGAGCGGCGGCACCTTCCTCCTCCCTGGTGTCGCCGCACGTAAATCGGGTCAGAGCTTCACGAAGTTCGATCCAACATTTTCAAAGGCCCTCCTCCTCCCTTGGGTCTTTGATTAGAGCGGCGGCACCTTCCTCCTCCCTGGTGCTGCCGCACGTAACAAGGACCGGGTCCGCAGGACCGGTCACCCGATACAGAGGCCCTCCTCCTCCCTTGGGCGTCTGAAAACGGCGGCGGCACCTTCCTCCTCCCTGGTGCCGCCGCTATTTTTTTGCGCAGCACACTGGATCAGATGCCGTCAGATCCGGCAGGCCATCGCCTTCGCGAATGTCTCGCGGCCTTCATGTGGCGCAAGGACCTGCGTCGCGAAAGACGCGCCATCGAACTTTACAGCAAGCACCTCCGACCAATCCGCGGTGGCGACGATCATTTCCGGACCCTGACCGCACTCGCGAATGCCCCCAGCGATGTCCGTTTCTCCGATACGGTGGTTGGTAACCCCTTCCAGCGACGCGACAATCCGCAAGGTCTTTCCGTCGCGGCGCAGGATCAGCAAAGTCTTGGCAAGGTGCGGGCGGTCGACATAAGCAAATTCGACCTCCCCGTCTCCGTCCAGATCGGCCGCCCCCAGACCGACAGGAGCCAGCCATCGGTTCGTTCGTCCAATGAAGTCGTTTGCGGCCACAAGACCTTCGGTATCATAAACGGACAGCCGGGCGCCCAGCGTGACATCCGTCTCGACCGCGATCACCTCGCTATCCCCGTCACCATCGACGTCCACCAGTCGCGGTTCCGTATCCTCGAACACCCGCGTTTCTGGCAACCTGACCCTAAAGACCTGCCCCGAGGCGGCCTCCATGATCAGCGCGCCCCATTCCACGGCATCCCCGAGGATCCCGTGTGCATATCGGGACGTCGGTTCTTCGTAGCGTGCGGACGCCACACCTTCTGCAGCAACTGGCCAGGCCAGAACGCTCAGGCAGGCCACAAGTCGCAGCATCAAATCTGCTTCTCGGGCATCTGAACCACGAGGCCGTCAAGTGCGTCGGTGACTTTCAGTTGGCAAGTCAGGCGCGAGCGCTTGGGATCGGGCTGAAAGGCAAAATCCAGCATATCCTCTTCCATTGCCTCGACTTCCGGCAATCTGTCGAACCAATCCGGATGGACATAGACATGGCAGGTCGAACAGGCGCAGGCGCCACCGCAGTCAGCCTCGATTCCCGGGATGCCGTTGTCGCGCGCACCTTCCATTACTGTCAGGCCGTTGGCCACCTCGACGACATGCTCTTTGCCGCCATGCTCGATATACGTGATCTTCGCCATGATCGCTCCGTTTACTCTTCGCCGACCTAACTAGTATCGGTCTTGCCGATGGGCCACCCCTTCCCGCACGCAAGGCGAAACAACTTTGCATGATCTGGCAAATGTTCTATATTTGTTCTCATGGAATCCCAGCTTCGCCCCCCCGATTGGCCGCGCCCCCCGGCCTGCCTGCCGCACTCCCTGCTTGCTTTGCCTCCGAATGGCGCGCGGATCGCGGTGGCGGGACTGGTCCTGGTGCGCCAGCGACCGGGCACGGCCAAGGGCGTCATCTTCATCACGCTCGAGGATGAAACCGGCATTTCCAACGTGATCGTCTGGCGCAAGATGTACGAACGCTTCCGTCGCGCCGTCATCGCGGGACGTGCGCTGAAGGTCACGGGCCGGGTACAGCGGGAAAGCGGCGTCACCCATGTCATCGCGGAAGAGATCGAGGATATCTCGTGGATGCTTGACGATCTGATCCGCCCGGCGAAACCCCGCTGCGCGTATCAGCCCTAGTACCGCCACGCCCTGCCCCGGGTTTTGCCACATTTGAACGCCAGTATCGGTGCAAACGATGACGGAGGCAGCAGTGTTCTTTCGCGACCTGAAATTCAAGAAAGGTGCGGCTCTTCAGGTGATGTTGGCCGAAATCCACCTGCCTGTGCGGCTTGGTCATCGCGACGCGGAAAAGACCTTCATCACGCCGTTCACCCAGCAACTTGCAGCCGCAGGACTGGGAACGGTCACCGGCTTCAAGCCGCGCCGCGTACACGAAGACGGAATCGAAGGCCTCGACATATTCGTCGGCCTGACCAATTCGTCGCGCAACGCCCTTGAAACCGTCGCGCGGATGCTGGAACAACTCAGCGCGCCCTATGGCTCATCGGTCCGGCTGTCCGAAACGCCGGGAGACCCCGTCATCTTCGGTGTGACCGAGGGTCTTGAGTTGTCGATCGGAACAGACATTACCCCCGATGCGAACACCCGCAAGGAACTGGTCCAGGCCTGCCGCAGCGCCATCGAGGACCGGGCGGTAAGTCTCGGCTGGGCGCGGCGTGCCGACCGAACTCTGTTCTATTTCTATGGCGAACGCTTCGATGAGATGAAGAAACGTCTCGACAGCGTTCTCGACGAAGATCCCCGTTTCGCCTCTGCCGTTCTGCGCCGAATGGCCTAGCGTCCCCTCCGCAAGCGTCCGGGACACCACATGAGAGCATTTGGCGCAATTGTCATACCGCCGCCTCTTGCCTATAGCTCTCCACGCCAGCCGCGAGGAGAGCTTTTTCATGACCGAGACCCGTACAGAAACCGACAGCTTTGGCCCGCTTGAAGTTCAGGCCGACCGCTACTGGGGCGCTCAGACCCAGCGCAGCCTGATGAACTTCCCCATCGGATGGGAAAAGCAGCCCGTGGCGATCATCCGCGCGCTTGGCGTGATCAAGCAGGCCTGCGCCGAAGCCAACAAGGCCCGCGGAGCGCTCGATGCACGTATCGCAGACGCGATCATTGAGGCGGCATCCGAAGTGGTTGCGGGCAAACTCGACGACCACTTCCCGCTGGTGGTCTGGCAAACCGGCTCGGGCACCCAATCGAACATGAACGCCAACGAGGTGATCTCGAACCGCGCCATCGAGATTCTGGGCGGCGTCATCGGCTCCAAGGACCCTGTGCACCCGAATGACCATTGCAACATGGGCCAGTCCTCTAACGACACTTTCCCGACCGCGATGCACATCGCCGCCGCGACCACGGTCCGCGACGTACTGCTCCCGGGACTGGAGAAACTGGCGGCAGGCCTCGAAGCCAAATCCGAGGAATTCAAGGATATCATCAAGATCGGCCGCACCCATACGCAGGACGCCACCCCGCTGACGCTCGGTCAGGAGTTCTCGGGCTACGCCAAGCAGGTGCGAAACGGGATCGAGCGGATCAAACTGGCGCTTCCCGGCATCTATGAACTGGCCCAGGGCGGCACGGCGGTGGGCACGGGCCTCAACTCGCCTGTCGGCTGGGGTGAAACGGTTGCCGCCAACATGGCGCGCATTGCCGGCCTACCCTTCATCACGGCGCCCAACAAGTTCGAGGCGCTGGCAGCCCATGACGCGATGGTCTTCATGTCGGGCGCGGTCAAGACGGCCGCCATGGCCTGCTACAAGATCGCCAACGACATGCGCTTTCTCGGTTCCGGCCCGCGCTCGGGCCTTGGCGAACTGATCCTGCCCGAGAACGAACCCGGCTCCTCGATCATGCCCGGCAAGGTCAACCCGACCCAGGCCGAGGCGATGACCCAGGTCTGCGCCCATATCCTCGGCAACGACGCCGCGATCGCCTTCGCTGGCAGCCAGGGCCATTTCGAGCTCAACGTCTACAACCCGATGATGGCCTACAACCTGCTGCAATCCATGCAGCTTCTGGGAGACGCCGCAGACAGCTTCACGCTCCGGATGCTCGAAGGCACCAAGGCCAACGAGGAGCGGATCGGTCAGCTGATGCGCGAGAGCCTCATGCTGGTCACAGCTCTCGCGCCCACCATCGGCTATGACAACGCCACCAAGGTCGCCAAGACCGCGCACAAGAACGGCACCACGCTTCGCGAAGAAGCCATCGCGCTCGGTTTCGTCGATGGCGAAACCTTCGACCGGATCGTGCGGCCAGAGGACATGATCGGGCCGAAATGAGCGACATCGTCAATCTGAACAAGGCGCGCAAGGCAAAGGCGCGGGCCACGAAAAAGGCCCGCGCGGATGCGAATGCCGCCAAGTTCGGACGGACGAAGGCTGAAAAGACATTGGAGCAGGCGAAGGCCGACAAGGCCCGCTCCGATCTCGACGGCCATCGCCGCGAGGACTGATGGGGCGGCCCGTCAAACATTCCCTTACGCTGCGCGGCCATCGCACAAGCGTCTCTCTGGAAGAGGAATTCTGGCAGGCCTTCCGCCAGATCGCGTCGGAAAAGGGTCGTCCGATCAACGATCTCGCCGCCGAGATCGACGAGGCGCGCGGCACAGAGACCGGGTTGGCCTCGGCGATCCGGCTCTACGTCCTTCGACACATCCAGAACCGGTAAAGCGCCGCTCAGCGCCGCTCGACCCGCAGCCTGATCCCGTCCCGCGACCGCAACGTCAGATGGGCCACCGGAACCGGGCGATCGGTTACCTCGAACCTGAACCGCGCCATAAGGCTGGCCAGCAGGACAGCGCCCTCGGCCATCGCGAACCCCGCGCCCGGACAAACGCGCGGCCCGGCCGAGTACGGCAGGTATGCTTCGCGCGCGGCCTTTTTCGCGGTCTCTGTCTCCCAACGGGCGGGATCGAACGCGTCGGGGTTATGCCATTGCTCTTCGTGCCGCCCCAAATGCCAGGGCGAGATGACGATCTGCGAGCCGACAGGCACGCTTCTCCTGCGGAATGTCTCTTGGCGTGTGGCCTCACGCACCATCATGGGCACGGGCGGGTAAAGCCGCAGCGTCTCGCGCAGAACATTGCGCGTCGCCGGCATGGACGACAACTGGCCGAAGTCCGGTTCAACCAGAAACTCCGCCGCCTCCCGCGCAACTTCCTCGGCCCACTCCGGGGCTGCCGCAAGGCACCACAGCGCCCAGCCCAACAGCGCCGCGCTGGTCTCGTGACCCGCAAGAAAGAAAATCGCCACCTGGTCGATCATCTCTGTCCCGGAAAAGCCTTCACCGGTTTCGGTGGCCGTGGCCGTCATGATGCGTGTGGCCAGATCATCCGGCGCGGTCCCGGCCTCGATCTCCCGCTGCCGGGTTGCGACCAACTCCGAAATCAAGCCGCGCAGACGTATTGCTGCCTCTCTCGCGGGCTTCGGATGACGAACCGGCAGCCACGGTACAAGTGCAGCGCCCGTCGCAACGGGCTGCACTCGCTGAAAAGCGCGGAACCCGTCATAGGTGTCGGCGGCGAGCGCGTTGTCGATCGGGATCGAGAAAAGCGTGCGAAAGATCACGTCGGCCGTCGCATGGCTGGCCATCGCTTCGACATCCAGCAAACCGGGACCGATGCGCTCGGCCGCCGCCTCGGCCGCCGCGAGCATCTTGGGGAAAGCGTTGCGAATGCGACCTCCCTCGAAAGCCGGATCGATGATCCGGCGCTGACGCTTCCAGGTGTCTCCGTTCGTCACAAAAACCGACTGGCCCAGAAGCGGCTCAAGCCCGCGCGTCACGCGCGTCGATTTGGGAAAGTCGTCGGGCCGCCCGGTCAGCACTTCCCGCACGAGGCCTGGCTCATTGAGAAGGAATGACCGGAAGAACGGCGTCCGGAACTCGGCCATCTTGGCGCGATAGAGGTGATCGGGTTGCGCCGACAGGATATCCTGCCGGAAAAGCCGCCAGTACCGCCAGAGCGAGACGCGGCGCGGACGCCCCACCGGCTTCGGCGGGATCATGTCACGGTCGAGGTGAACCGCGACGCCGGCACGTCGATCCGGTTGCGGGACGGGCGCCGTCCCCGGAACCGCGCTCCCAGCGTCAGCGGACCGGCGGTGATACGGAAATAGTCATAGGCATCCGGGTTGTCGAAGGCGCAAAGATATTGAAAATGCAGGCGGAAATAACGGCGCTTCAGAGCTTTGAAGGTTTCCGGCTTGAGCGTCTTCGAGAATGCCGCCGACAGGATCAGAGGCCATTGCTGCCCGCGCTTCGGCGCGACACCGGAAACCGAAACCGGATCGGAAAGGGCAAACGAGCAGCCGTCTCCCGGAGCCGACACATCGATCCAGGTGATTTCCTCGGCGGTCGACAACAGACGCAGGTCGCGCCGGATGCGCCGCGCATCGGGCAGGAAGCTGACCATCGGGATGACCTGTCCAAGGGTCAGAAGCGACAGGGCCGGCCCTGTTCCCTGGAAGCGCTTCAGTCTCAGAATGTCGGCGACAACCGAAACGGCGAGTTGCGCGCCGCTGGAATGTCCGACGATCAGAACCTCGTCGATATCCTCGCGCAATGCCGCTTCGATCCGGTACCGGAATTCGTGCAAACGCGCCTCGATCTCGTCGGGATAGGCGCCCCGGCGCGACGCCGTGTAGGCATAGTCGTTCATAAGGTAGTAGGCGAACGTCTTATAATCATGCGACTTGAACCATCGCAGACTGGCAACCGTCGCGGGCAGGAACAACGACCAGAAGACAACGGCGCCGACCAACGTCCAGACAAAGCCGGAAGTGTCGGGCGAAAGACCGATCAGGCCGGTCAGAAACTCGCCTCCCCGAAAGGTCAGGTAACCGGCGGTGCCAGCAATCAGGCTGGCGAACAAAACTGCGAGGAAAAGCTGACCCAGCAACATACCCACAGGGTAAAGCGCCGCAAGAACGGGTCCCTTTGCCAGCCAGGACAGGCGGCGCAATGTTCCCGTGGAAAGATAGATCCAGGCGGTACGCACAAGGGCCAGATAGGTCCGCGCAATTCCATCCCGCATCGAAGCGCGAACCAGATCGTGCCAAACAAGGACGTCTATCTTCGTCTGAACCTGCTGGCCTTCCATGTCCGCGCGCACGCGCCAGCCGGTATCCGTCCGGTCAGGCTTCTGCTCGATCCGGTAGCCCGAGATCTTCGCCTGTTTCCGGCTTTCGGTCCGGTACAGTTCTCGATAGCGGCGCGGCGGATGGGGATCGTAGCCGGGGATATAGAATACCCGGCGGCGCGCAACCTTGGACTTTCCCTTCGAGAACATTCGGCGAGACTAGCGTATCATCCTGGGGCCGAGAAGCCTGTTCTTACTTTGGATTCTAACGATCAACGGTGAAATGCACACACAGAAACAATCAGAAATTCCGCTTTATCCAAAGGTCTGCAGCACCGGGAATCTCTCATTCAACCACCAGCTGAAGTCGGTGAACTTACCCGTCAGCATCAAAAGCCCAACGGTCCAGAGCAAAAGCCCCATGGTGCGTTCGATCCGGTCCATATGGCGCTTCATCCAGTTCATCACGCCCGTCATTTTCGGGAAGAAAGCGGCCACCAGAATGAACGGGATACCAAGGCCCAGCGCATATCCGGCAAGAAGCGTGGTTCCGCGTGCGACATCTGCTTCCGAGGCGGCAATAGACAGAATCGCCCCGAGGATCGGGCCGATGCAGGGCGTCCACCCGAAGGCGAAAGCAAGTCCAAGAACATATGCGCCGAAAAGCGAACCTCCCCGGTCTCCCGCATCCAGACGCATCTCGCGGTCCATGAAACCGATCCGGAACACACCGATGAAATGCGCGCCGAACACCATGATCACGATACCGGCGATGGTGACGAACCAGTCCTGGTTCGACAGGAAAAACCGCCCAAAGGCGCTGGCGGTGAAGCCAAGGAACAGGAACACCGTAGAGAGACCCAGCACAAAGAATGCGGCCGCGCCCAGCACACGCCTTCGCGACCTGGTCTCGTCCTTCTGCATCTCCGAAACTGAGATACCGCCCATATACGCAAGGTAAGGTGGCACGATGGGCAGAACACAAGGGCTGAGGAACGAGAGGACACCCGCCGCGACCGCTATGGCGAGCGCGGGCAAAAGGCTTGCGTCGAAAATGTCGATCCCGAACATAGGTCTGTTCCTTACCGCCTGCTTTCCACATAGGCGATCAGCCTGCCCGCGTCACGGGCAGGCGTGCTCACATCTCGGTGGACAAATTGTAACACCCGTCGTACCGCTCTGGCATGGATGTTGATGAAGAACTCGATGCTACGGGGCTTCTTTGCCCACTCCCCGTCCTTAAGGCGGCCAAGCGGATGCGCGCATTGCCGTCCGGAGGAATGATGCGCCTTTTCGCCGACGATCCGGCCGCCATCGTCGACGTGCCACATTTCTGCGCAGAGCAAGGCCATCAGCTTTTGTCTTCGGAAGAAACCGACGGCGTTCAGATATACGTGATCCGCAAGGGCTGAACCAAACCGCCTAAAATACTTGAAGAGGGCGCGACCCGGGTTCTCCGGGCCGCGCATTCCCTTGTTGTCAGCGGCCCATCGACCACCAGCCGCGGCGGCGCGGCTTGTCGCTGGGAGCATCCCCTCCGCCGTCGCCATTTGCGGTCTCAAGCACCGGCTCCGTCGCAGCCTCCTCTACCACAGGCGAAGGAGTTTCGGCGGCGGGCTCGGTTTCAGGAGGCGTGACATCCGAAACCGGCTCCGGCTCCTGCGCAGGCGCCTCGGCAGGCTCCTCGGTCCCTGAAGTGGCTTCGGGCTCCTCGGTCTTCTTCTTCCGGCTGCGGGTCGCCCGCTTCCGCTTGGGCTTCTCTTCCGGCTCCGCAGCTTCGGCTTCCACCGGCTCGGCCGGCACATCCTCAGTGACCACTTCAGCGCTTTCGTCCGCAGCGGCCTCCTCGGCGCTCGCCTCTTCAGCAGCAGGCGCCTTCTTGCGGCGACCGCCGCGCGAGCGCCGACGCTTCGGCTTTTCGTCCTCGGTCACCTCGGCTGGTGTCTCCGCCGCGGCCTCGTCACCGGATTCGACTTGTTCAGCACCTTCTTCGGGCTCGATGGCGGATTGCTCTTCGCTCCGGGCTTCGACCTCCTGGCTCTCGCCTTCTCCAGTCCCCTTGCCCCTCCGGCGACGACGACGGCGGCGCTTGCGCTTGGGCTTATCGTCCTCGGACGCTTCGACGACCTCGGCCTCCTCAACGGCATCGACCTCTTCCTCGTCCTCCTGAAGGTCCTCGTCGACTTCCTCCATCAGGGCGATATCCACCGAAACGACTGGCGCAACCTCGACCACCTTTCGGGTCGCCGTCTTGAACTTCTCGATCGAGAAGTCCGGTGAGATCAGGAAGGGATCGGCTTCCATGCGGACAGCCATGCCATAGCGCGCCTCGATCTGGGCGATGTGTTCGCGCTTCATGTTCATCAGGAAGTTGACGATCGAAACCGGCGCCTTGACCAGAACCTCCTTGGACCGCCGGCGCACGCCTTCTTCCTCGATCTGACGTAGAATGGTCAGACCAAGGCTGTCATCGGACCGGATCAGACCTGTGCCATGACAGGACGGACACGGTTGCGTCGTGGCCTCAAGCATGCCCGGGCGCAGACGCTGGCGGCTCATCTCCAGAAGGCCAAAGCCGGAAATCCGGCCCACCTGAATGCGCGCACGGTCTGTTTTGAGCTTGTCCTTGAACCGCTTCTCGACCGCCGCGTTGTTCCGGCGCTCTTCCATGTCGATGAAGTCGATCACGATCAGACCGGCAAGGTCGCGGAGCCTGAGCTGGCGCGCCACTTCCTCGGCGGCCTCGAGGTTGGTCTTCAGAGCCGTCTCTTCGATCGAACCTTCTTTCGTCGCCTTGCCCGAGTTCACGTCGATCGCCACCAGCGCCTCGGTCACACCTATCACGATGTAACCGCCAGACTTCAGCTGGACCGTGGGGTTGAACATCGCGGCCAGGTAGCTTTCGACCTGGTAGCGCGCGAAGAGCGGCATGGCATCATGGTAATGCTTCACGTTCTTGGCATGGGACGGCATGATCATTTTCATGAAGTCCTTGGCCACGCGGTACCCCGCCTCGCCCTCGACCATGACCTCGTCGATCTCGCGGCTGTAAAGGTCGCGGATCGAGCGCTTGATCAGGTTGCCTTCCTCATAGATCTTGGCTGGCGCGATCGATTTGAGCGTCAGTTCGCGGATCTGTTCCCACATGCGCTGCAGGTATTCATAGTCCCGCTTGATCTCGGTCTTGGTCCGTTTCGCGCCCGCAGTGCGGATGATGAGACCCGCTCCTTTGGGAACCTCGATCTCGTTCGCAATTTCTTTCAGCTTCTTGCGATCTGCGGCCTGAGTGATCTTGCGGCTTATACCGCCGCCCCGGGCCGTGTTTGGCATCAGAACGCAGTAACGGCCCGCAAGGCTGAGATAGGTGGTCAGTGCCGCACCCTTGTTGCCGCGCTCTTCCTTGACGACCTGAACCAGCAGGATTTGACGGACCTTGATCACTTCCTGGATCTTGTAGCGCCGCACACGAGGCTTGCGCTTGGGCCGGATCTCCTCGGCCGTATCGTCATCCGCGACGGACTCGATCGTCTCATCGGTCTCGGCGGCATGTTCGGCGGCCACATAAGGCTCGTCGTCGTCCTCGCCGGCCTCGACAGCCCGCTCCTCGTCCAGATCGATGACATCCATCCCCGGAATGGCTTTTCCCCCATCCCCGGTTTCCGCCGACAGGTCGTCGCCGCGGTCCTCGTCCGAACCGTCGTCGTCCTCGGCACCGGCTTCATCGTCTGCGCCAGCGTCATCGTCGACGGCCGGCTCCTCGGCCACTGTTTCGTCCGCCGCCTCGAGCTTTTCAGCCTTCGACTTGGAACGGCTACGACGACGGCGGCGAGGCTTTTCCTCCTCTTCCGCTTCTGCCTGGGCTTCGGCCATTTCCTCGGCAAGCAGCGCCTCACGGTCCGCAACCGGGATCTGGTAATAGTCCGGGTGAATCTCCGAGAACGCCAGGAACCCGTGGCGATTACCGCCGTAGTCGACGAAGGCCGCCTGAAGCGACGGTTCTACTCGAGTGACTTTTGCTAGATAGATATTTCCGGAAAGCTGGCGTTTGTTTTCGGATTCAAAATCGAACTCCTCGACCTTGTTTCCGTCAACCACCACAACGCGGGTCTCTTCCGCGTGGGTGGCATCGATAAGCATCTTTTTGGACATGTAGACTTTCTGCGCAAAGGCTCAATCGCACCTGGAGGCGCCAAACGATTGATATTGCGGCTGATTATGGCGAGGCGCGGCTGGGCCATAGGGGGGCGGCCCGTCAACGACGGGGAAACGCTTGTCCGGTCCCACGCGCGCGTCATCGCGGTTCTTCTCCGACGCCTGAACTCTCAGACGCCCGTTCATGGCCCGGCGCCGGAATGATCCGCGCCATGGGCAATTCGGTACTTTGGCCAATTACTGGCCGGCGAGCCGGATCAGGGTGGCGTGAAAATCTGCCTAATCCCCTGATACAGCAAAACTTTTCTGCAGAGTTCGCGATATGGCAATCGCGTGACACCTCTGCTCCTGCACAATAAGGTGTCTGCGAGACAAATATCAATGCGGAAAATCTGATATCCGCGTCACGCGTTTTAACGGCAACGCGGCAGAACACGAACTTGTTTCACCCTGCATTGATATCTTGGCCACGACTCCACTTGGCGCCATCCGCGCGATCAATCCGCTTAGATCAGAATACGAAGCGCCTTCATGGCTTCAGACAGATCGCGAGAAATGCGCTGTCCCAACACCGGAAGCGGCCGGTCGGCCGGTCGGATGTCGGGGATTTGCACCGTTACGCAGCCTGCGGCCACCGCTGCGGTGACACCGTGATCGCTATCCTCGAAAGCAGCCGAACGCGCCGGGTCGACGCCCAGCCGACGGGCAGCCTCCAGGTAGGGTTCGGGATCGGGCTTGTTCGCCTTCACCTCGTCGCCGGCAACAATCGTCTCGAAATGCTTCAGCAGGCCCGCGCGTTCGAGATGCTCACGTGCGCGCGCGCTGCGTGTCGAAGTCACAACGGCAAGCCGGTGCCCCAACACGGCAACCGCGTTCAGCGTTTCGCGAACTGTTGGCTTGACCAGCACCTCGCCAGCCATCTGCCTGTCCAGGGCCTGATGCCATTCACCGACAAAAGTCTCGATATCGACTCCCGGGATGAACTCCGACACCCGTCGGCGCGTGATTGCGCTCGATGTGCCGACGAGTTCAGCATAGAAAATCTCGGCGCGCTCGGCAGCAATGCCGAAGGGTGCCGTGATCTCGCAAAAAGCGATGCTTCCAGCCCGCTCCGTATCAAGAAGCAGGCCATCCATATCGAAGAATAGCGCGTCTGGGACGAAATCGGACGTCAGATGTAGTCCGCCCGCTGCAAACCGTACTTCGCCATCTTTTCGTTCAGCGTCCGACGCGGGAGGCACAGCTCCTCCATGACATTCACGATCGAGCCCCGGTGGCGGCGCATCGTATTGTCGATCAGCATGCGTTCGAAGGCCTCGACGTATTCCTTCAAAGGTTTGCCCTCGGTCGTCACGGTCATCTGGGTCTCATCGTTGTCGGCCATCAAGAGCGACGCGATGGTGCCCGAGCCGCGACGCGCCTGCAGAACCGCGCGCTCGGCGACGTTGACAAGCTGGCGGATGTTCCCGGGCCAGGGCGCCTGCAGAAGCTGGGCAGCCTCCTGCGCCGATACCTCCGGGGCATCACAGCCGTATTCGTCGGCGAACTGCTCGGCAAAACGCTGGAACAGCATCAGGATGTCTTCTCCGCGCTGGCGCAGCGGCGGGATCGTGATCTTCATAGCGGCAAGGCGATAGTACAAGTCCGGCCGCAATGCGTCCTCGCAGGTTTTGCCCTGCTCCTGCAAGTTGCAGATCGCCACGATCCGCGTCTCGGCCGGCGTGCCCTGCTCGTTCATCCAAGACAGGAGCCGCGCCTGAAGGGTTTGCGGCAATGCCTCGATATCCTCCAGAACAAGCGTCCCGCCACGCGCCTCTTCCAGAAGCGGCAACTGGTCGCCGTCTCCAATCGGGCCGAACAGACGTTTGGCCAATGTCGCTTCGTCATGTGCGGCACAGGAAAACAGGACGAATTTCTTCCCCGCCTTCGCGCCGACCGCATGCAGCGCGTGCGCGACCAGGGTCTTGCCCGTGCCGGTCTCGCCGTCGATCAGCACATGACCGTCGGCCTGGCCCAGGTCCAGGATGTCCTCGCGCAGCCGCTCCATCACCGGAGAGGCCCCGATCAGCTTCTTGATGATACCTGACCCACCGTCGCTCAACTCGCGGCGGAGCGCCCGGTTGTCCAGAGTCAGGCGGCGCGCATTCGCGGCCTTTTTGGTCAGCTCGGTCATACGGTCCGGGTTGAACGGCTTTTCGAGGAAATCGAACGCCCCCACCCGCATCGCTTCAACCGCCATCGGCACGTCGCCGTGCCCGGTGATCATGATCACCGGCAGGGCGCTGTCTACGCTCATCAAACGCTTGAGAAACGCCATCCCGTCCATACCCGGCATCTTGATGTCGCTGACCACGACCCCTGGGTAGTCGTTGCCAAGAGTCTTCAGAGCATCCTCTGCGCTGGGGAATGTCTCGGTCTCGAAACCCGAGAGCGCCAGCCACTGGCTGATCGACTGACGCATGTCCTGCTCGTCGTCGACAATCGCGACTTTCATCGCCTGTGCCATGATCTCTCTCCGTTCTATCATTCAGCCGCCTGATGCGCCGCTCGCGCAAGAGGCAGGGTTATCTCGAATACGGCACCGCCATTTCGTCCGTTGCGGGCGGTCAGCCGGCCGCCAAGGTCGTTCACAATTCCCGATGAAATGGCAAGCCCCAAGCCGACGCCGTCGCCTGGCGCCTTGGTCGTGTAGAAGGGCTCGAACAGGTTCTCGAGGTCCTCGATTCCATGTCCGTTGTCGCGCACAGTGATCAACACCTCGTCCGCAACCGTCACGATCACTTTCACCTCGGGCTCCTTTATGCCCTTGGTAGCGTCCAGCGCGTTCCGCAGCAGGTTGATGATGACCTGCTCCAGACGGATGCGATCGGCCTCGATCATCACCGGATCGCGCGGCAACGAAGCCGAGATCGCCATGTCCCGGCGGCGCAGCTGCGGCTCCATCATCGAGATCGCGGATGACACGGAAGCCCTTACATCCATGGGCTCAAAGGCATCCCCGCCCTTGCGCGCATAGGACTTGAGCTGCCGGGTGATCGCGCCCATCCGCTCGATCAGATCGTCGATCCGCTGGAACGAGGACAGCGCCTCGTCAGGCCGACGCCGCTGCAACAGAAGCTTGGCCCCCGCCAGATAGGTCTTCATGGCCGCCAGAGGCTGGTTCAACTCGTGGCTGACAGCCGCCGACATCTCACCGAGTATGGCCAACTTGGACGATTGCTGGATGGTCTGCTCAGCCACTTCCAGGTGCCGTTCGGCCTTTTCCCGCTCGGCGATTTCCCGCTGCAGCGCCGCGTTCAATGCGCGAAGTTCAGCCGACTCCCTCTGGAAGAACACCAACCGCGACGTGGCCTTCCGGCTGACCACGTAAAAGACCAGCGCCATGAGAATCGCGAACCCCATGATCTCCAGCGCGATCACCGCGTTCACCCTCTCCCGAACACCGGCATAGGTGGTGAAGCTTGTCATGCGCCAGCCTTGAAACCCGATGCGGGTCTCCTGCCGCATGACGGCCTCGCCGGACAGATAGGCATCCGGCGGCAGAGCGCCCCAGTCCGTGGTCGCGCGGATGGCACGCTCGATAGCGTTCGGCGCCGAACGCAAGGCCAACGCCTCGTCCTCGGTCTTTCCGCGCCAGCGGGACTCGGTCGACAGAATGATCAGGCCTTCGCTGTTCGTGACCATGACCGCGTCCGAGAACCCGGCCCATGCTGCTTCGAATTTCTTCAACCCGACTTCGACCACAATCACGCCGATCAACTGGCCTTGCGCCTCTATCTTACGGGAATAACTGAAAATTCGTCCGCCGCTCTCAAGTACATTGGTCGTGAAAACGGTTTCTCCCGATCGCAATGCCTCGACGAAATACGGGGCGGCACTGTAATTTGTCCCAAGCAGGTTGCGATCAGTGGCAGCCACGACACGCCCGCCGTTGTCGAGCAGCATCAGGCCGGCCGCGCCGATTTCATCGCGATACTCGATCAAACGCTGCGACGATTGCGAAAAATCTGCCGAGTTCAGCGCTCCGATCAGGGTCGGGTCTCGTGCCAGAAGCTGCGGCACGATCTGGTTCCGCTGCAACTCGGAGAGGATGTTTCCGGAGTAGAGGGCAAGTCGGACCTCGGCCCGGGACCGCGTGCTCTCGGTAAAGCGCTCGGTCAGAAAAAGGTTCGTCCACCAGACAACCGCAACACAGATCGCGATCAGCGCGATCATGAGTATCCGCATACCCCAAGGCATACCGCCTAGGTCTGGAACACGGGATGTGGGGCGCTCACTCATGAACAGATTCTAGGGCCTCGGCCCCTTGTTCTCAAGCGTCCAGCGCAGCTCCGGCCAAAGCGTTGAAGAGCGCCGTGCCATCGGAACGACCCAAAGCAGGATCGGCAGCGCGTTCGGGATGCGGCATAAGCCCAAGAACGCGTCGGTTCTTCGACAGGATACCGGCAATTCGGTCGACCGAGCCGTTCAATTCCCGCGCATAGCGGAACGCGACGCGATCCTCGTCCAACAGCTCCTTCCGGATCTCTTCGGTGGCCTGGTAGTTGCCGTCATGGTGGGCGACCGGGAAGGTCACAACCTGCCCGGCGTCGTAGCCGGCGGTAAAGTCGCTCTTCACGGTCGCTACTTCCAGTTCGACCGGCTTGCAGATGAACTTCAGCCCGGAGTTCCGCATCAAGGCGCCCGGCAGCAGGCCGGTTTCAAGCAGCACCTGGAAACCGTTGCAGATACCGATGGCATAGCCACCTTTCTCTACATGGGATTTGAGCGCCGATGTAATGGGCGAGCGCGCCGCAATGGCACCGCAACGCAGGTAGTCGCCAAAGGAAAAGCCACCCGGAACGCCAACGATATCAGTGCCGGCAGGAAGTTCCGTATCCTTGTGCCAAACCATGTCCACATCAAAGCCCGCGTTGCGAAAAGCAACGGCAAGATCTCGGTCGCAATTCGATCCGGGGAAGACAAGAACAGCAGCTTTCATGCCGGTCGTTTGCCCGATTTTGGGCTGAAGTTCCAGAGGGGATTTTGACAATGACTCCGAGCGCCAGGGATCAGAATCCGCTCGTAATTCCAAGAGGTGCAGATCTTTGCGCGCAGATGTGACATTTTCGTTTTGTCACGACAGGGGAGACAAGCATGGACCTGGAACTCAAAGGCAAGCTGGCCGTCATCACAGGTGGCTCCAAGGGAATCGGCCTTGGCATCGCGCGGACCTTCGCACGCGAGGGAGCGAACGTTCTGGTCAATGCACGCGACAGCAAGGCCCTGGAAGCGGCGGCGCGCGCGATTTCAGACGACTTCGGCACGACAGCGATCCCGGTGGCCGCCGACGTGTCGACAGCAGAAGGCTGCGAGGCGATCATCAAGGCCGCGGCCGCGGCGGGCGGGGCTGACATCTTCGTGTCGAATGCAGGCACGGGGTCAAATGAAACTGTAGCCGATGCGCCCGACGAAAAGTGGATGGATTTCTGGAACCTCCATGTCATGGCAGCGGTGCGGCTCTCACGCGGTCTGGCTGATCAGATGGAGGCGCGCGGAGGCGGCGCCATGCTTATGAACGCCTCGATATGTGCCGTCCAGCCGCTCTGGTATGAACCGATCTACAACACGACCAAAGCGGCGCTTCTGATGTTCGGGAAGTGCCTGTCGTCAGAGATGATCAAGCGCAACATCCGCGTGAATACGGTGAACCCCGGACTCATCCGTACGCCGGATTGGGAAAACACCGCACGCGAGCTGCGCGGCGAGAGCTGGGAGGCTTACCTACAGGAGGTCGCGGACGAGCATGCCGATATCAGGCGTTTCGGAACCGTCGAAGAACTTGCAGACTTCTGCGTATTCCTCTGCAGCCCACGAGCATCCTACTCGGTCGGTTCCGCATACCACGTCGATGGCGGCATGTTGAAAACGGTCTGAGGGTTCCTCTGCCGAGTTTCACGGCCCGGCCAATCAGGCTTCGTCATTCACCACATTTTGTGAATGTGCGGAAAGCAGCCATACACTTGCCATACGTTTTGCCGACGCTTTGCCGATACAATGCCGACCAGGGCTTACGCCAAAACGGCGGTTTCTCGCCTCAAAGAAGCTCGACCTCGTAGCGCTCGATCACGGTGTTCGCCAGAAGCGCCTCGCACATGCGTGTCACCTCAGCCTCGGCTTTCTCGGCATCGGTCTCTGCAAGCTCCAGCTCGATGACCTTACCCTGCCTCACGCCCTCAACCCCGGCGAAACCCATCGAGCCCAACGCGTGGCGTACCGCCTCGCCCTGCGGGTCAAGAACACCGTTTTTCAGCATGATATGAACGCGTGCTTTCATCATCGCCCCCGATTATTGGCCTCGCAGGTCGTATCGCGGATTCCCGCTGCCTTGTCCAACCCCTTGAGATCATTTTTTGCCGGAGACGCTCCTGGAGTGCGGGAACATCGGCCCGCACTCCAAGTCATTCACTGGGCTGAAAACTCAGGAAAATTCTAGTTGATGAGCGTTGGCTTGCTGGTGTGGGTAACGTTCGACGGAAGAACCCCAAGCCGCCGGGCGACCTCAGTATAAGCGTCCGCCAGATTCCCCAGATCACGACGAAATACGTCTTTGTCCAGCTTCTGGCCCGTTTCCATGTCCCAAAGACGGCAGCTGTCCGGGCTGATTTCGTCAGCGACGACGAGTCGCTGGAAATCGTTTTCCCAAACACGGCCGATCTCGATCTTGAAATCGACGAGCTTGATACCGACAGCCAACATGACACCGGAAAGGAAGTCGTTCACACGCAGCGCCAACGCTACCATGTCGTCGAGGTCCTGCTGCGATGCCCAGCCGAAGGCAATGATGTGTTCTTCCGAGACCAACGGGTCACCCAGTGAATCGTCCTTGAGACAGAATTCCACAATCGGCCGCGGAAGGATGGTCCCCTCCTCAAGCCCAAGACGTTGTGACATCGTCCCGGCAGCATAGTTCCGAACGATCACTTCCAACGGAATGATCTCGACCTGGCGGATCAACTGCTCGCGCATGTTGATGCGCTTGATGAAATGCGTTGGCACACCGATCTGAGCGAGGCCCTTCATAAAGAACTCGGAGAGGCGGTTGTTCAGAACACCTTTGCCCTCAATGACGTCCTTCTTCTGAGCATTGAAGGCCGTAGCATCGTCCTTGAAGTATTGAACCAACGTGCCCGGCTCGGGACCTTCGTAAAGGATCTTGGCCTTGCCTTCGTAAAGCTTCTTTCGACGCGCCATGTGGCCACTCCGGGAAAAGGAAATTGCGCGCAGACTCGCGGACTGCACGCGCTCTGCGTCCTCATACGTCAAGTCGGACCTGACGACAAGCTTAGGCCCTCACCCTTGCAGTCAACGCAAACAAACGAGTATTTTTCTTGAATTGCTTCTGTTTGCCCAGGATTTTCCGGCGCCTAAACAGCCTTTCCGCGGCGTCTGGCCGCGCCATTGCAGGAGAAATCCGAACCCGCCGCTCTTGCGACCGAGCGAGAGCGAAGGCATATCTGGGGTGAATGACAACCATCCGCCGAGGACAGGCCAGACATGACCACTTTCGACGACCGCGAAAACGCCTTCGAGAACAAGTTCGCTCACGACGCAGAAATGCAGTTCAAAGCCGAGGCACGCCGGAACAAACTTCTTGGTCTTTGGGCCGCTGAGCTTATGGGTATGTCAAGCGACGAGGCCAACGCATACGCCAAGGAAGTCATCAAGTCCGACTTCGAGGAAGCTGGAGACGAGGATGTCTATCGCAAGGTCTCGGGTGATCTGGGCGACAAGGCTTCGGAAACGGAGATCCGTTCAAAGATGAGTGAGCTGCTTTCGGTCGCCAAGGCGCAACTCATGGAAGAGCTCTGACTCCCGGTCTTATCTGAATTGTAAAGCGCGCTCCTTCGGCGCGCTTTTTTGCTTTTCCTGTCGAGTTTGAAAGGCATGCAAGAGCCGCAATGCCGCATTGCAGCATTGCGGCTTGTACAGCGCTAACAACGAGCACAAGTTCCAGTCATCGGACAATGGGTCCGAACAGAACTGGAGACTTAGAATGAATTTCATGGCTGAACTGCAGAAGCGCCGCCAGTACAATCGCACTGTTCGCGAACTGCGCCGCCTTCCGCTCGATCTTGCGCTTGACCTCGACATCTATCCTGGCGACGCCGAGAAGTTGGCAAAGCGCGCGGTTTATGGAAAGTGATACCCGGTCCGGGGGCACACCGGGCGCTGAAATCGCAACAGAATACTGAGCGGGCGGACTGATCACAGGTCGCCCGCTTCGCTTTTCAGACCTTTTTTTGAAACCTTTGATCCAAAGCATCGCGAACCGCCGGCGTAACGAACCTTGAAACATCGCCGCCCAACCGTGCAATCTCTTTGACCAGCTTGGACGCAATAGCCTGATGCTCGGCTTCGGCCATCAGGAACACCGTTTCGATGCTGTCGTCCAAAATACGGTTCATGCCAACCATTTGGTATTCATACTCGAAGTCGGCCACTGCGCGCAGTCCGCGTACGATAATTCCCGCACCCACATCGCGCGCGCAGTCGATCAGCAGGTTTTCGAAAGGATGTGCAACAATCTCGCAGCCGGTTTTCTTGGCAATCGCACCGCATTCGGATTCGATCATGGCGACGCGCTCTTCAAGAGAGAAAAGCGGACCTTTGTCGCGATTGATTGCAACGCCAATGACCAGCCTATCCACCAGAACGGTCGCGCGCTCGATTATGTCGAGATGCCCAAGCGTCACCGGATCGAAGGTGCCGGGATAAAGTCCTATACGCATCAAAGGCCTCCTTGCACCTTGCCGCGCGGCTTGAGTGCCACGAAACAGGACCAGCCTTCAAGCATCCGGCATCAGAAGCCCTTTATCATTCCTTCCAGTGCGTCTTTTTCCATGGACAGTTCTGACAGGCGCGCTTTGACCACGTCACCAATCGAGATCAGACCAGCCAACTTGTCGCCCTCCATGACCGGCATATGCCGAAAACGCCCTTCGGTCATCTTTCCCAGAACAACATCCGCAGTATCGTCTGGACTGCAGGAAACAAGATTTTTCGTCATCATGTCACCCACGTTATCACGAAGGCAACTGTCATCGCGGCGACCGAGTTCACGTACGATATCGCGCTCGGACAGAATGCCGACTGGGGAACCAAAGTCATCAGATACAAGAACCGCACCAATTCTTTTCTCCGACAGGAGACGGACCGCATCCGAAACAGATGCGCCAGTTCCAATTGTAACGACGTCGCCGCCACCCTTCATGCCAAGTATCTGACGAACAAGCATTTGGACCTCCCTAAATTTCCCCCTTTTGCCAGCGTCCACCTCGCAAGTATTTCTGTCAAGCGTTGGAGCGTTTAGCCATCACCGTACGAAGCCCATCGGCAAGTGTCGAAGCAAACCGGTTCAACCTGTCTACCCGGGCGTCATCTGCATGCCGGATCAGCCAAAATGTTCTTGTAAGCCTCAGCTCATTTGCAAGGATCGGGCACAACTCTGGTGCGTCGGGCATGACGAAATCGTGGACCACTCCGATACCAGCGCCCGCACGTAGCCAACCAAGCTGAACGGACACAAGGTTGGATCCCAGATCGACCCGTCTCAATCCCATCTCGGAAAGATAGTCGAGTTCTCGGTCGAAAATCATGTCCGGTATATATCCGATCACTCGATGGCCCGCGAGATCCTCGTGGGTGGTAATCGGTGCGTGCTTCGCGAGATATTCTCTGGAGGCCGCAAGATGCAGACCGTAGTCCGCAATCTTCTGAATGCGGAGCCGACCCGCGGTTGGCCGCGAAACACCGATCGCCATATCCGCTTCGCGCTTGGAAAGATTAAACACGCGCGGCAGCGCAACGATCTGCACCTCCAATCCCGGATTTTCTGCCTGGATCACCCGCGTTACATGAGGAAGCAAGAACGTGGCGCAACCATCAGGCGCACCTACCCTTATCGTTCCGGTCAGGCCTGTCTCCGTTCCGCGAACCTCATCCACGGCTCCGATCATGGCCTGTTCTGCGGCTTCGGCGTGGCTCAAAAGGCGTTCGCCCGCTTCGGTCACGATATATCCATGCGGAGACTTCACGAACAGAACCGCGTCCATCTCCTCTTCCAACCGTGCAATGCGCCGTCCAACGGTTGCAGGATCAAGTCGAAGCGAACGGGCTGCTCCCGAAAGGCTTTCCTCTCGGGCAACAAACAGGAAAATTCGCATATCATCCCAGTTCATCGACACACTGTCCCTGCATTTTTGCAAATCCTTTTTGGGAAACTGCCGCTTTTCGCCGGGTATGGCCAGCCCTTATGGTGCACCCAACGAACAGGAGGATTCCATGCAAGAACTTACACACTGGATCAATGGAAAGCATGTAAAGGGAAGTTCTGGCCGGTTTGCCGATGTCTATAATCCTGCAACCGGTGAAGTTCAGGCCCAGGTCCCGTTGGCCACGCCAGAGGAGTTGGACGCCGCTGTAGACGCCGCCGCCGAAGCTCAGAGGGGCTGGGGCGCAACCAACCCGCAACGGCGCGCCCGCGTGATGATGAAATTCGGATCGCTGATTATCGAACACATGGACGAACTGGCGGAACTGGTCAGCCGTGAACATGGCAAGACGCTGCCCGATGCCCGTGGTGACGTTCAACGCGGATTGGAAGTCATCGAGGTCTGCATGGGAGCGCCTGCGCTTCTGAAAGGCGAGTTCACCAACGATGGCGGACCCGGCATCGACCTTTATTCGATGCGGCAACCGCTTGGTGTCGTGGCCGGCATAACGCCTTTCAACTTTCCCGCGATGATTCCGCTTTGGAAGATGGGGCCGGCTTTGGCCTGCGGGAATGCCATGATTCTGAAGCCTTCCGAGCGGTGTCCCTCGACTGCTCTACGACTTGCTGAGCTGATGCAGGAAGCGGGTCTGCCTGACGGCGTGCTTCAGGTGATCAACGGCGACAAGGACGCGGTCGACGCAATCCTCGACAACGAAACAATTCAGGGCGTGGGTTTCGTCGGGTCGACACCGATTGCCCAGTACATCTATGGTCGCGCCTGTTCGAACGGGAAGCGCGCACAGTGCTTCGGCGGCGCGAAGAACCACATGATCATTATGCCTGACGCAGACATGGACAAGGCGGCAGATGCGCTGGTTGGTGCAGGATTCGGTGCAGCCGGCGAACGCTGTATGGCGATATCCGTCGCGGTACCGGTAGGAAAGAAAACTGCCGATGCCCTGGTCGAACGTCTTGTGCCGCGCATCGAAAAGCTGAAGGTCGGACCCTATACCGCTGGTGAAGACGTAGACTTCGGACCGGTTATCACCAAGGCCTCTCAAAACCGCATCAACAACCTCATCGACAGTGGTGTGAGCCAAGGCGCAGACCTCGTGGTCGATGGCCGCGGCTTCAAGATGCAAGGTTACGAGAATGGCTTTTTCGTTGGCCCATCCTTCTTCGACAAGGTTACGCCAGACATGGAAATCTACAAAGAAGAGATCTTCGGGCCCGTACTGAGCCAGGTGCGTACCGAAAGCTATGAAGAGGCGCTCAAGCTTACCATGGACAATCCCTATGGTAACGGCACCGCGATCTTTACCGCGGACGGCGACACCGCCCGTGATTTCGCCAACAGGGTCAACGTCGGCATGGTCGGCATCAATTTTCCGATCCCTGTACCGCTCTCCTATCACACCTTTGGAGGTTGGAAGAAATCAGCCTTTGGCGACCTGAACCAGTACGGCCCGGATGCGTTCCGATTCTACACGAAGACCAAGACCGTCACCGCACGCTGGTTCTCCGGGATCAAGGAAGGCGGCGAATTCGCGTTCAAGGCGATGGACTGATCCGGAGACATTCCGCATCGACTATGTCGTTGCCGGCACGGGCCGCAGCTTGCGCTGCGGCCCGCTCTTTTCTGGTCAGTCAAATTTCAGGCCTCCGACAGAGGTCGCGCCAAACATTCTAGCCGCCATTCGGACTGGTCAGAGGTTGCGTGCCCGGCTAAACACGCGCGGAAGCTTAGAGGCAGGGCAATGACAAACGCCATCCGACCACAACCCGGTATCGAGAACATCAAGCTGTACAAGGGCGGTGAAAGCCGTCTGGCCGGGCATGACCGCGTCCTGAAACTATCGTCGAACGAAAACCCGCTGGGCCCACCGCCCGTGGCAATCGACGCAATACGGTCCGCAGCCGAAAGCGTTCACCTTTATCCCTCCACCGACCACGCGGAATTGCGCACCGCAATAGGTGAAATCAACGGCCTGGATCCCAACCGGGTTATTTGCGGTGTCGGCTCGGACGAAGTGCTCCAGATGGTTACACAGGCGTATGCGGGCATTGGTGACGAAGTCATCCACACCGAGCACGGTTTTTCGCTGTATCCCGTTCTGATCCACATGACTGGCGCCACGCCGATCTGCGTCGCGGAGAAAGAACGCGTCGTAGACGTTGACGCTGTCCTTGACGCGATAAGCGAACGGACGCGAGTGATCCTTATCACCAACCCAGGCAATCCCACCGGGACGATTCTGCCGAATCCGGAATTGACCCGACTGGTCGAAGGTGTGCCCGAGAATGTGGTCCTCGTGCTGGATGGAGCTTATACGGAGTATGCCGAGGGCTTCGATGGCGGCATGTCACATGCACGAAATCGAATGAACGTCCTGATGACCCGCACTTTTTCCAAGATCTATGGCCTGGGCGGGCTTCGAATTGGATGGGGCTATGGCTGCCAGGAAATGATCGAAACGCTGACGAGGATACGTCAACCATTCAACCTTTCGACGGTTCAGCTTTCCGCCGCCGAAGCTGCGGTTCGGGACCGTGAGTGGGTGGCCGCGTGCTCAGAGCTTAACGCCGAACAACGCGCGAGGCTGACGGGTGCCATCCGACAGTTGGGTATTTCTTGCGACGAGAGTTCGACGAATTTCGTGCTGGCGCGGTTTACGGATGCTGTCGAAGCAGCGGCCGCCAACGCGGCCCTGCAAGAGAACGGCATCATAGTGCGCGCAGTTGCCGGCTACGGCTTCCCCGAAGGTCTTAGGATTACGGTCGGCGATGCGGAACAGACTGGCCGCGTTATTGCTGCGCTGACGCGCTGGAGGGAGACCGCGTAATGGGTGAACAACTTTACCAGCGTGTTGCTCTGATCGGGCTTGGACTGATTGCCTCCTCCATGGCGCACGCGATGCGCCGCGCGGGAATGACATGCGAAATTGTGGGAACTGCGCGATCGGCGGAAACACGCGCCACTGCAGAAGAACTGGGCTTTTGCGACAGGGTGGCTGCGACTGCGGCCGAAGCCGTCAAAGACGCTGATCTTGTTGTTCTGGCCATTCCGGTCGGCGCAATGGAGGCAATAGCCAAGGAAATTGCTTCCAATCTGACTCCGGGAGCAACCGTGACCGATGTAGGTTCGGTAAAGAAAGCCGTCATCGAGGCGGTGGCGCCGCATTTGCCAAAAGATGTTCACTTCATTCCCGGCCACCCGCTGGCCGGAACCGAGCATTCCGGTCCCCGCGCGGGATTTGCAGAGCTCTTTGATAATCGATGGAACATTCTCGTACCCGACGAGAAAACAGATCCGGGCGCGTTGGAGCGCCTTACACGCTACTGGCAAGCCCTTGGGGCAAATGTCGATACCATGGACCCGGATCACCACGATCTTGTCCTTGCGGTCACAAGCCATGCGCCCCATCTCATCGCCTACACGATGGTCGGCGTTGCAGACGATTTGCGCAGGGTCACAGACAGCGAAGTGATCAAGTACTCGGCTGCAGGTTTCCGGGATTTCACTCGAATAGCGGCAAGCGACCCCATCATGTGGCGCGACGTGTTTCTGACGAACAAAGATGCCACGCTGGAAATACTTGGACGTTTCACCGAGGAACTTTTTGCGCTTCAGCGAGCGATACGCACGGGCAATGGCGAACAACTTTTCGATTACTTTACCCGGACACGGGCAATACGACGCGGCATTATCGAGGCGGGGCAGGACACTGACGCGCCCGATTTCGGGCGACAGGGAAAGAAGTCATGAGACAGTTCCTTTCAGTAATTTCGTTGCTGGCACTCGCCGCATGTGGCGGTGGCGGTGACATTGGCACTGGGGCGCTGAAAGCCGAAAAATTGGGGCGTGTTTCTGGCCCGGGTGAATGCGGCGTGGAAAACGCATATCGCGTTTCCCAGGCAGGAGGGATCAGGCTCTCGCAACCAGCCACGCTTTCACGAGAGGCTGCACAGCGGTTGGATGCATGGCTTCGAAGAGAAGCCATTCCGGCCATTGGGCGCAAAGGCGGCGGCCTGGTCGAAATTCGTGTCGCGTCACATTATGCCTGCCGTACTCGCAATAGCCGCCCCGGAGCGCGACTTTCAGAGCACGCAAAAGGAAATGCGATCGACATCTCCGCGTTTGTGCTTGCAGACGGCACCCGTCTTACGGTTCTAGATGATTGGAACGGGCGCAACAGTCGGCTTATGAAACGACTTCACGCATCGGCCTGCGGTCCCTTTGGTACAGTTCTGGGACCAAACTCCGACCGCCATCACAGAGATCATTTTCACTTTGATATTGCCGATCACCGGTCTGGTGCATACTGTCGCTGACTTGGTACCCCAAGTCAGCGGATCACAATGCGCGGTGCCGGGCCGAGAGGTATTGGACCCAAAGTGATCAAGCCTCTCCGAAAAGTTAGAGGCGCGTCGAGAGTTTCAGGAGAACCCTCGAGGGAAGCCATAACTTCAAGCGTGCGCTCGAGCACCGGCAGAAATGAACTGGCAACCAAGCCGGTACCAACGGCCATCTCCAACAATCTCCGCCACTCGACAGCCTTAACGGTAATCCGGCCTTCGGGAACACCATACTCATCAACCAATAGATCACCGGCAGCCCGAAAGGTGATGCTTCCCCATGAAGCCGACAGATCATCGAGATCGATCGACGTGACTTGCGGACGAGACTGCTCAATCGCGAAGCGATCCCAAGGCGCGGTAAAGCGCAGCGAAGCGTCAAGACGCATTGCATCAATGGTCGACGGTAGGACACCAGCGGGATCGAGACGGTCTCGGGTTTCGCGCGAAGGAGTGAGTCTCAAGATTTCCGCGCCGATACGATAGCCATTTTCTGCTGCCGCGTCGGCTTCGGCTGCAAATCTCCCTTCAGCAAGTCCCACTTCCCATCCCAGAGATGAAGAAACCAACAGGCGGTCGATAACGAACACCGCTCGATTCAGCGGAAGAGTGCTTTGGGGTTCGAGGAAAAGCGAGCCTTGAGCCTTCTCATGCGATATCGTCATCGTTTGAAGAGGGGTTGAAAACAGGTGTCGTTCCGGAAGGACGGCGATCAACTGGTGTGGCTTGTAGGCAAGCGAGAGAAACTGCACAAATGGTGCAGACCACGCAACGCCAGTTGCCGGGTCCGCCATCGTCACTTCGCTCAGAGTGGTATCGAAGCGGTTCGGAAAACCCCGAACTTTAAGGTCGGCCACATCGGCAGCCCAACCTTGAGCGCGGCGTTGCTCAATCCAGCCTTGCAATTGATTCTCATAGAAAACCGATCCAGCCGCCCAAAGGCCCATCCAGACCCCTGCGACGATCAATATCCAAACGATCAGCCTGTTCATTCTCTCTTTTCCCCGTCCTGCACCCCTGATTTAAGGCTCGCATGGATGCAGGACCAGACATAACCACGCGCCCCCTTTGGATCTTTGGATACGGATCGTTGATCTGGAACCCCGGCTTTCCGGTTGTTGAAAGACGGCTTGCGACCCTTGAGGGCTACACGCGAAGTTTTTGCATGTCCTCAATCCATCATCGAGGCACGACGGAGCATCCAGGGTTGGTACTCGCGCTAGATCCCCGTCCCGGTTCATTTTGCAGGGGACTGGGATTTCGGGTGCCCGATGAAGAAACCGACGACACAGTCGCATATCTCAGGGACCGTGAATTGATCTCCTCAGCCTATGTCGAACGCTTCTTGCCCCTTAAACTGGATGGAGGGCTTCGCGTAACCGCGTTGGCCTATGTTGTTGACACCGCACATGAGCAATATGTCGCTGGCCTGACTCTGGAAGAACAAGCCCGCATAATATCCACCGCAGTAGGCGGGCGGGGTCCGAATTCCGAGTATCTCTGGAATACGGCGCGACATCTCGAAGAATTGGGAATTGCGGACGCTGATCTCAGTTGGTTGGCAAACCGAGTCGAAGAGTTGAAACGTTGATAATCCTTGCCTCATTGCGGTTGGCAGCGCCTTAACGATTGCCTACACTTGCTCCGAACGAAAACACCTACAGGACCGGGCCCGTCATGGACCAACCGGATCGCGAGGCCGAGCGGCATTTTACACAGCCATATCGTCAGATCTTGACGATGGTCATAGTTTTGGGGCTGGTCGGCTTCGGCGCCTATATTGCCTACCCACAGGTAGCACCTGTCTTCCTGGCAAACCCTTGGCTTAACGGCTTTATCGGATTTGTCTTTGTCATCGGCGTCCTTGCCTGTTTCTGGCAAGTATTTCAGTTGGTGTCCTCGGTCAGTTGGATCGTCGGGTTCGCGTCGGATCGGCCTGGCCACCAGTTCACGAAAGCGCCGCGGCTTCTGGCATCTCTTGCAGCGCTCCTGCGAAAGCGAGGAGCGCGCACTCAACTTGGGGCGACGTCTTCCCGTTCCATCCTCGACTCCGTCGCGACGCGGATAGAAGAAGCGCGTGATATTACTCGTTACATCGTCAACCTGCTGATTTTCCTTGGCCTGCTGGGAACCTTTTACGGGCTGGCCACCACTGTACCGGCCGTCGTCGACACGATACGCAGTCTCGCCCCACAAGAGGGGGACAGTGGCGTCGAAGTTTTCGAGCGCCTCATGGGCGGACTTGAGAAACAACTTGGTGGCATGGGTGTGGCATTTGCCTCATCGCTGTTGGGGCTGGCCGGATCGCTTGTTGTCGGCCTCTTGGAGCTTTTCGCAAGCCACGGACAGAACCGGTTCTACCGAGAACTGGAAGATTGGCTTTCGACTATCACGCGGCTTGGTTTCACCGGCGAAGAAGGCGCGAGCGCCGATCATGGCGCTATTGCTCAGCTTGCCGAACACATGGCGGAGAGACTGGATCAGATGCAGTCGTTCTACGCAGAAGCCACCGAACGACAAGCCTCGGCTGAAGACAGGATTGGGATGTTGGCCGGTGCGATTTCTCGTCTGGCAGAGCGACTGGATACCGGTAGCGAGACCAGTTCATTGATTGAAAGCCAATCGCGACTTGCTGAAGCTATGGAGAAATTTGCGTCCGAAGGAGCAGGTCAATTCGATGCAGAAAGCAGAATGCGCCTTCGATCCATGGATGTGCAGATGCTTCGCATTCTCGAAGAGATTTCCGCCGGTCGGCAAGAAAGCATGGGTGAGATCAGAGCGGACCTCGCCAACCTAAACAACACATTAAGGCAGTTCGGCCGCAGCCGTATCTCAGGCGATGGGTCCTAAACCATGGCGCTAACGCGCAAATCGCAGCGAATGTCGGCCTCAATCTGGCCGGGCTTTGTGGATGCGATGACGGCGCTTCTACTTGTCCTGATGTTTGTTCTCACGATCTTTATGGTCGTTCAGGCCGTGCAGCGGGATACCATCAGCGGGCAGGAATCCGAGCTGGATCAATTGGCCGCCGAGGTGACAAGCTTGAGCCAGGCTCTTGGCCTGTCTCAGCAACGAACGGCTCAACTCGAGGACAACTTGGAAAGCCTTCGGGCGGATAGCGATCGTCAAACAGCATTGATCGCCAACCTTACAGGCCAGTTGGACGCACAAGCCCGAACACTTGCAGAGCGTGATGCGGCTATTGCCAGCTTCGAAGAACAAGTGGCTTCACTCCTCGCACAACGTGACGAAGCCATCGCAAAGGGCGAGCGCCTGACAGCTGAAGTCGCCGAACTGGAAGACGCCAGACGCACGCTAATCACCGAGCAAGAAGCGATGCAACTTGCCTTGGCTCGAGCCCGTAATGAGATTGATGCGCAAGCAGAACAGGCCCGGCTTGCCGCTGCGCAACGTGAGGCATTGGAGGCTCTGGCTGCGGAACTACGAGCTGAAGCGGAGGAGCGCGAAGCTTCTTTGGCAAGCGTTTTGGCACAGCTGGAAGCTTCGGAAACTGACCGGATAGCGCTTAGCGCAGCAGAGGATGCGGCGGAGCGCGCGCAGGCGCAGTTGGACGCTACCGAAGCTGCACGGCTGGCCGAGGCTGCTGCGGCCGAAGCTCTGCGACAAAGACTGGCTGATGCAGAGGCGCAGCTTTCGGACGAAGAGGCAGCGCGCCTAGCCGAGGCCGCGGCAGCCGAGGCGCTGCGCGAGCGACTGAAGAACGCGGATGCAGAACTGACCGCGATGTCGCTAGCGCTCGAAGAGCAAAGGCGAAAGGCCGAGGAAACCTTGACACTACTCGCCGCCGCAAATGCAGTTGAGAACGAACTGAATGACAGGCTAACCGGAGCACTTTTGGCACTTGAGCAGACTGAGGGAAGTCTGACTGCAACGGAAACTGCCGCCGCCGATCTAGAAACCCAACTGGCAACGGCTCTGGCAGAAAAAGATGCAGTCCGCGCTGAGCTTCAAAATCTCAGGGCCGATCTATCGGTCGCGCGGTCACAATTGACAGAAATGGGAGCGACAGCGGAAGAACGCGACCAGCGTCTCGCCGCTTTGACGACAGAGCGCGATGCTCTTCTCGCCGAAGTCGATACTCTGCGAAGTGCAACCAGTGACGCGGCTTCGCTGCGGGAGCGGTTGGCCGCCGCGCTCGCGGCCAAGATTGCCGCGGAAGATCAGGTCGTCGAAGAGATGACCGAAGCAGAGCGGCAGGCGACGCTTCTTGCCACCGCTCGCAAGCAACTTGCCGAAGAAGAGGCGATTTCTACCGAAGCTCAACGCCAGGTGACCGCTCTAAATGAGCAGGTCGCGACTCTGCGGGCTGAATTGAACCAGCTTCAGGGCCTTCTGGATGCGGCGGCGGCCGAGGACGCAGCAAGCCAGATCCGGATCGAAGCCTTGGGAAGCCAATTGAATGCCGCTTTGGCGCGCGCGGCGGCCGAGGAAAAAAAGCGGGCGGAACTGGAAGCCGCCGAAGCGGAACGGCTTAGACTTGAGGCAGAGCGACTAAAAGCAGATGTTGCAACGCTGGCGGACTATCGGTCGGAATTCTTCGGGACTCTGCGCCGAGTACTCGGCGACCGCGAAGGAATCCAAATCGTTGGCGACCGCTTCATTTTCTCTTCGGAAGTCCTGTTCGAGAGCGCTTCAGCAACTCTGTCCCCCGCCGGACAGGAGCAGATTTTCAATGTCGCGAGTATCCTGGCAGATGTTTCAGATCAAATTCCTGATACGATCGACTGGATTATTCGGGTGGACGGACATACCGACAATGTTCCCATCTCCGGTGGCGAATTTGCGGACAACTGGGAACTCAGCCAAGCCCGAGCGCTGTCTGTCGTCAAGTACCTGACCGAAGGGCTTGGCTTTCCACCTCAACGCCTCGCAGCAACTGGTTTTGGTGAGTATCGGCCTGTCGACCCAGCAGATACGCCGGAAGCTCGTGCACAAAACCGAAGAATTGAATTAAAGCTGACCGAGCGGTGACCAAACTCGGCGTTGATGACAGGCGTAGACGTGCGTCTAGAGCTTTCGAATCTTTAGGCGCGTAATCCTGTTTTCGACCCGATCCAGGATTTCGAAGCGAAATCCATGAAAAGAAAATACCTGTCCCTTTGTTGGAATTGTCTGCGCTTCGTGAATCACCAGTCCTGCAATTGTATTTGCTTCCTCATCCGGCAATGACCAGTCTGTGGCGCGGTTCAGATCTCGAATTGTCATTGACCCCTCAACAACGACATCACCCGACGGGGTACGACGCAGAGGATGCTCTTCATCGATATCGAATTCGTCAGTGATCTCGCCGACTATCTCTTCAAGAATATCTTCCAGCGTTATCAATCCCTCAATGGCTCCGTATTCGTCCACAACCAGAGCGAAGTGTGTTGAGCGATGCAAGAACTGACGCATCTGTTCGTCCAGCGTCGTTGTCTCTGGGATGAAATAGGGCTTCATGGCTACGCTCATGAGGTCGAAACCCTCAAACGGATCAGCGGCTTCAGAGCCTTCTGCGAAACGGGCATAAACGGCTCGAAGAAGATCCTTTGCATGAAGCACCCCCACGATGTTTTCCTGCTCTCCACGGAAGAGTGGCAGCCTTGTATGGGGAGAGTTTAGGCATCTTTCGAGGATTTCTTGCGGCTGCAGATCGGCATCGATCATCTCGATCTGACTTCGGTGGAGCATGATTTCCTCAACCGTCCTGTCCGCCAAGTCTAGTGCGCCAAGAATCCGATCTCGATCCTCCTTCTCAACAATCCCTTCAGAGTGGCCAAGTTGCAGTGCGCCTGCGATCTCCTCTCGCACCGACATGATCGCGCTATCGGGATCGATCTTGACACCGAATAGCAAAAGAACACCTCGTACGATAAGTCGGACAAATGAAACGATCGGAGCAAATATCCCTACCACTACGGATATGGGTGCGGACACCTTCGCGGCGGCCCGTTCGGCGTTCGTTATCGCATAGGTTTTGGGCAGCACCTCGGCAAAGATCAAAACGAGCAGCGTCATCACCAACGTCGCCAAAGCCACGCCCGACTCTCCAAAGACACGTGTAAAGAGTGCGGTCGCGAGCGAAGCGGCCAGAATGTTCACGAGGTTGTTGCCCAAAAGTACAGAGCCGATCAGCCTCTCGTTGTCTTCTGTAATTTTGAGCGCGCGTTCTGCCCCTTTCTCGCCCTTCTCCGCGCGAGTCTTCAACTTTCCGCGAGACGCGGCCGTCAGTGCGGTTTCCGAGCCGGAAAAGAACGCTGATAGGATCAGAAGAAATACGATGGCGCCACATGTGATCCAAAAGGCAGCATCGATCAGGGATTGTTCGGAGTCCATCGCTCTTGTCGTTTAAGTCGGTTCCACATCTTATGGGGGTCGGCCACGCGCGGATCAAGGGAAAGGGATAATGAGACCTGTCGATTTTGGTCACCTTGATGATCCAGTCGTACTATTTGGGGAACCCAACGCCTGACGGTGGTTGCCCCGAGACGCGTTTTGGGAACCTGAAGGACGGCAAAGTCATCTTCGAACGCCTCCGAATAGCCACGCAGAGGCTCGAGCGATGAACAGCATCTGAATGCCTTCAGGTGGACATTGATCAGTCTTTGGCCATCGGATGATGGTCCAGCACAAGCTCATGCAACCGTTCTTCAAGAACATGGGTGTAAATTTCGGTCGTCGACACATCCGCGTGTCCAAGCAAGGTCTGGATCGCCCTAAGATCGGCACCGCGTGCCAGCAAGTGCGTGGCAAAGGCATGTCGCAGCGTATGAGGCGTGACTTTATCGGGCGAAACGCCGGCCGCTACAGCTAATTCCTTAATGAGCATGTAAAAACGATGCCGGGTCAGATGGCCATCTTTTCCGCGAGAGGGGAAAAGATAGAGTGAAGCTGGAAGGCCCTTCTCCAATCTCTCCCTCTCGGCCACTTCATCGCGCAAAGACAACCAGTCGGAAAGCGCCTCCCGCGCTGGTGGTGAAAGCGGCACCATACGCTCTTTTCCTCCCTTGCCTCGAACCAGGATCATGCGAGGGTCTCCTCGAGCCGCGGATGCGCGCATGGCAACCAGTTCGCTTACCCTCATGCCCGTGGCGTACAAGAGCTCCATGAGACAAGTGTTGCGCATTCTGTCTCCGGGCCGACCGGTTTCGCGTGCAGCAGCAAGCAGTAATTCGACTTCTTTCTCACTTAATGTCTTTGGAAGTCGTTTTTCTTTTGTTGGCCCCTTGATCCGTACGGCTGGATTGTCTGCTCTCCACCCTTCCTGAAAAGCAAACCGGTAAAATTGCCTTATCGCCGAAAGACGTCGTGCGCGCGTTGCTCGTGATAGGCCTTCGCCATCAAGGTCGACAATGTAACGTTCAACATCATCTTGCCCGGCAGAAATGAGGTCGAGAGAATCATCGCGCAGCCATTCGGAAAACGATCGCAAATCGCGGGCATATGCCAATAGCGTATTGCGTGCTGCGTCCAATTCGGCGGCTTGAGCATCAAGAAAGGTAGCCACGCGCCGGGCATCGTTCATGCGGCACCCTCTTTCAACAGCAGCTCAACAGCTGTCTGTCGCGCAAGCTTCTCAAGGCCTAGTGTCCGCAACAAAGCCAAGGCATTTGCTGTCTGATCCGGGTTACCAGCAGCGCCATCCATTAAAACCGATAGCGCCAGAATCAACGCCTCGCCTCTGCGTCCGTCAGCAATCAACGTTTCATGGTATTGACCTGGTCCAAGTGCAGAAAGCCCGCGCAGCACTGCGCGGCCAAGCGGATCGGCATCCGGCGCCGAAGTCCCCTCGCCGCGAGCAATGGAAAGAAGGAACTGGTCTTCTCGAGTGCGAACAGAAAATTCCGCCGCGAGTTCCGGTCTACCTGCAAGTAAAGCAATCTCGAAGGCAACGTGTCCTGCCGAACCGTTAAGTTCCCGATCAAGAAGCTTGGGGGCGATCCAGCGCGCCAGCGCCGCTTCATACCTGCCTTCTTTTGCCATATTCCACGCATCGGGGATCGCGTCTGCCAATTCAGCGGTCTCCCCGCCCTCGACTGCGCTCAATAGCCCCTGGATAGCAGCAACTCTCTCCCAAATTCCTCCTGACGCGGCGGGTCGGCGTTCACTGTAAACCGACAGGAGCCGCTCGAAGGAAATTGAATCTGCGGCTGCCAAACGTTCAACAGCCCTCAACCGCGTCCTCCAACCGACGGTATCGGTTAGATCGGCAACTGCGAATGCTACCGGTAATTGCTCTGTGGGAAGCCTTTCACCCACCGCCTCGTACAACCGGAAGACAAGAGGGCTCGGCAATCGCGGAGGCGCTGGAAGCGGTTCGCCTTCAAACAACTCCGGGTCGAGAAAATGCAGCAGCAGCTGATCTTCGTCTTCGTCGAGAATGCCAAGCGCCTCGGCATTCCCGAGGGTGATCGCCGCAACGTCCCATTGCCCCCCCCTCGCAAGACAAAAGATCCGCGCTGGGTATGTGGGTGAGATTTCAGGGGTTTCTTCAATCACCTTGCAGGCATTAGTTTCAGTACCTGTCAAAAGAGCAATATCAAAAGCTCGGCGGAACCTACGAGGCTCAGGAGCGCCGGCCGCCTCGATTAGACGGCGGGCGGACGCGAGATGTCCCATCTCCAAAAGACGGTCGAGACGCGCAAGGTACAGGCTGTCGTCCTCTGTTGCATCGATCGGAGGATCAAGACGTGCCACAAGTAGATCATGCAAAAAGGCTCTGATACCTGGAGGTGCTGCGCGGGCATCCGGCAAGGCTTTAATCGCGCGCGCAAGATCTGTTGCGGCGCTACGTCCCCAAATGCCGGGATCGATACCGAGGGAGCGAGCGGATACGAGTCCTGCGCGGTCGGGAACCGGAGCATCCAGCGACATCACTGTAATGTCCGAGGGGGGTGCGGCGGCGGGAGCGACAGTCTCGCTTTTCTCTGAATGTTCAGGAAGCGAAATCGAATTCGACAGCCAGTCGATCGCGGAAAGAGGCGCATGCTCGGCAGCATTCACTTGCCACGCCAAGCAAGCCGAAACTATCAGCCCCCAGCCTGATCGTAAGAGCCCGCAACTAGTCTGCATCGAGCGAGACCGGTTCGCTGACTTCTTCCTGCTGAGGGCTGAGGTCTCCAAGATAGGCGAATCCGATCACCGCTGCCCCAACCAGCACCATCAAGACGAATAGTATTTTCAGCAGTCTTAGCATTCCCGAAACCTTATCTGCCTCTGACCCGTTTTCAACTTGGGCGCACGCCGCCTATGGCGGTTCTTAATCCATTTATAACTGGTCTTTTGCCGAAGATCACGCCATTCAGGTCTGGCTGCAGAAAAAGATAAGCGGGACGCTGCCGTTTTGCCATTGAGACTAAAAAAGACGGTGGTCATGGTTGGGATGATGGGCGCTGGAAAGACGGCCATAGGCGCCGCCTTGGCCCGCCGACTAAACGTCGCGTTCCTCGACAGTGACACTGAAATTGAGACTGCTGCGAATATGACTATCGCGGAAATTTTCGCACGCGACGGAGAAGTTTTTTTCCGCGCGAAGGAAGCTCAGGTTATCGCGCGACTTCTTGATGGCGCCCCATCAGTTCTTTCAACAGGTGGCGGAGCATTCCTGCAGCCTGGAAATCGGGAAGCCATTTCCGCGGCCGGTGTATCGGTTTGGCTACGTGCCGATATCGATTTGCTTTGGAGCCGGGTGAAACACAAGACCACGCGCCCTTTGCTGCGGACCGCGAACCCTAGGGCAACTTTGGAAGAACTATGCAAAGTACGGAACCCCGACTACGCCAAGGCAGATCTGGTGGTCGATGCCGATCCATCCTATTCGATCGAGGAAATGACCGACCGGGTAATTGAGGTTCTTCTGACTCGCCCGGATGCACTGGAGTTGGATAAATGAGCGTCGTGACAGTTAATGTACCGCTGGGTGATCGAAGCTATGACGTCCGTATCGGTCCAGGATTGCTGGCGGCTTCGGGGAGCGAGATTGCTCCACTTCTCGCCAGGCCTCGCGTCGCTGTTCTGACGGACCGGAACGTGGCAAAGCATCACCTGCAGGCTCTGCAAGATGGGTTGGCTCAAGCCGGTATCCAAACGACATCGCTTGAGCTTCCGCCCGGTGAAAGCACCAAAGGATGGGCTGGGCTCGAGCGCGCAGTTGAGTGGCTTCTGTCCGAAAAGATCGAACGCAGGGACGTCGTTGTTGCGCTTGGCGGAGGTGTAATTGGTGATCTCGCAGGGTTCGCCTCTGCGATACTGCGTCGTGGTGTCCGCTTCGTGCAAATTCCGACGAGCCTCCTAGCACAAGTCGACAGTTCCGTCGGCGGTAAGACCGGAATCAATTCGCCAAGTGGAAAGAACCTGATTGGCGCCTTCCACCAACCCTCCCTCGTTTTGGCTGATACCGACGTTCTTGAGACGCTGACACCGCGCGATTTCTTGGCCGGGTATGGTGAGGTTGTGAAATACGGGCTCTTGGGAGACCCTGATTTCTTTTCCTGGCTAGAGACAAACGGACCTGCCCTCGCGGCCGGCGATCCCGTTCTTCGAACTGAAGCGGTGCGTCGGTCAGTGCAAATGAAGTCGGATATCGTCGCGCGAGACGAAACCGAACAGGGCGACCGGGCACTTCTTAACCTTGGCCACACATTTTGCCACGCTCTTGAGGCCGCAACGGGATACTCCGACCGGCTTCTCCATGGCGAAGGTGTATCGATCGGCTGCGCCCTGGCTTTCGAGACTTCTGCTCGGCTCGGTCTCTGCTCACAGGAAGACCCCAGCCGGGTCCGGGTACACTTGAAGACCATGGGCATGAGGACGGACCTTGCGGATATTCCGGGAGATTTGCCAGATAGCGAGACGCTGATCAACCTGATGGGACAAGACAAGAAGGTGGTCGATGGCACCTTGCGGTTCATCATGGCCCGAGGCATCGGGCAGGCTTTTGTTACCAGCGAAGTCGACTTGGGAGTTGTACGCTCGGTTCTGGAAGATGCGCTTTCGAGGCGCTGATCACACGATCTGTGCCCGACGCAGAACCATCAACTCCCCGATATTTTCGCGGGTAATGTAGCCGAGAAAGACCTCGTCGCCGTCGGCTACCGAAACCGCTGGAGACGAACCATCGGCCAAGGCGTCCAGAACTGTGGAAAGCGGAGCTAGGAGATCCACTGTTGGCGTGTTCTTTGTCATCGCAGCGCCCGCCGTGATCGTAACCTCTGCTTGCGCAGCGCGGAAGATCGCATCACGGGTCACAAAGCCAACACAGCGACCAGCCGAGTCCAGCACCGGAAATTCATGCTGAGTTGTGCGAAGAAGACCGAACGACATTGCGCGCAGGCCTTCGTCGGGGCTAAGAGACTCATAACTTGTGATCATCGCATCACGCGCTTGAATATCTTCAGCCAAGCTCCGTATCTGCACATCTGCATTCTCTGCCGTCGCCGCAGCGAAAATGAAGAATGCAACCAGCATCAGGATGAGGTTTCCGGAAAGGAGGCCCAGAAGCGCAAAAAGCACTGCAACCACTTGTCCAGTTCCTGCGGCCAACCCGGTAGCGCGCTCACGACCCAGCCAGATCGTCAGGACTGCCCGAAAGACCCGACCGCCATCCATTGGGAAAGCTGGGATCATGTTGAAGACAACAAGTAAGAGATTGACCGCAGCAAGTTGTGCCAAAAAGTCCGACCCCGCTTGGTCCAGGCTTTCGATATTCAACAACCCCACTTCGGCACCAACCAATAGTGCAAGAATGACCCATATCACGACGTTGACGAATGGCCCTGCAAGGGCCACGAGAATTTCTTGCTTAGGATCTTCCGGCATACGCTCAAGCCGTGCGAGGCCGCCGATAGGCAGTAGGGTAATATCAGGGGTCTTGATCCCAAACCGCCGTGCCATGAGCGCATGGCCGAACTCATGTAGGACAACGCAAACGAATAGAGCCAAGACAAACAACAAGTTCAACGTCGCTGCCTGCAGTCCTTCGGCTGCGTAGGCCGACAGACCAATCCAAAGAAGCAAAAGGAAAAAGGTGACGTGAACGCGCACCTCGGACCCAAAAACCTTTCCAATGCGATAAGACCAGATCACGTATAGACTCCTTCTTTCCCACTCCAGAACAACGAAGCTGGAACAGGCGCGCAAGGATCCAGATCAATTCACCGGGCCCTAGAAAATGCGAAAGGCTTTGTGCCTGCCGTTTACTGCCCTAGCCGCGCTTCTCCGCTGAATGCGGCGAAAGGACACCACGGAAACGTGTATCCGAAGGTCAACGATAGCCTAAAGAGAGCCGCCGCCGGTCAAACTCAAGTTAAACACAAGTCGGCACCCTGTCATTTCAGAACGGGATTTCATCGTCCAGTTCAGGCCCTGAAACGGGACCTGAACCTCCACCGTAGCCACCGCGATCATCGCCATAACTGCCCCGATCATCGCCGTAACCGCTGCCGCCGTCAGAACGGCTGTCCAGAAGCGTCAACTCACCGCGGTAAGGACGCAACACAACTTCGGTGGAGTAGCGGTCAGCACCGGACTGGTCCTGCCATTTTCGTGTCTCAAGCTGACCTTCGATGTAAACCTTAGAGCCTTTACGAAGATATTGCTCGGCAATGCGTGCAAGCGGCTCTGAAAAGATTGCAACAGAGTGCCATTCAGTCTTTTCGCGGCGCTCACCAGTGTTTCGGTCTTTCCAGTTCTCGGACGTGGCAATGCGAAGATTGCAGACCTTTCCACCATTTTGAAATGTCCGGATTTCGGGGTCCCGCCCCAGATTTCCGACCAAAATGACCTTGTTGACAGAACCCGCCATGTCTTGCCTCCACCGAATCTATATCGTTTTGCGGACACTACCTGTCGCAGACAGGGTTAACAACGCATGAACCCGGTCGGACACAACCGTCAGAAGTCGATCTCGACACTTACTGGGAAGTGATCCGAGGCATCAAGAAGAGCTGCTCGCAACTCAGGTGTCTTGTAGCAAACCGGATCATCGAATGGGTGCCAGATGCGCCAGTCCCTCGCCTTTTTTCGCAGGTCCGGGGACACCATCAGGTAGTCCAGAAGCGTCTCCATCCAGCGTTTGCGATCGCTTAGCCAGAAGCGTGCCGATGTATGAACAATCCCACCGAGAGGTCTGCGGATCATCTCTTCAGCATGTGGGTCGTAAAGCTGGATTTCGTCTTCATCGCCGATCACGATCTCAATGCCGGAGCGACCGAAGAGTTTCTCATACTCATCAAGACCAGGACCGTCGTTGAAATCACCCAATACAACCAAGCTTTCCTCTGCGTCGAGATGGTCTTCAATCCTTTCTCGCAGCCAGATGCATTGCGCCAGTTGCTTGCGCCGGTTCTCGATTGCGATACGCATGATCTGATCAGGACTGCGTGCACCATATGGCGCCTTCGACTTGGCATGTACGCCAATCATCCGAAAACGAATTCCGGAAGAGGTCTCTATTGCGAGTTCAAGCGGTGGCTTCGACCATCGAACTCGATCCGGTTCAGCGTCGATATCGAGATCGATCCGATACTCCGAGTCGAATGCAGGTGTACCGACCGGATCATGACGCGCGGTCATCTTGTCCGGGTCATATAGCAGAGCGATTTCCTGCTGGGTTTCGTTCACAAAACCCATGACGGCTTTGCGAGCACGAAGTTCGACCGTTTGCGCGAAATTCTCGAGTGCGAGTACACCGTTTCGCCGTCGATGGCTGTCCGGCGCCTCGATGATCATGATTGCGTCCGCGTCGAGGGCTGTAAAGACAATGGCAAGCGCTTCAATCTGCTGCCGCCGCCGCACATCATGGCGTGCGGACCATTCATTGTCGTCAAGGAGGTTTCCCTCGTCGTCAAACAAATTGGAGAACCACTCCACGTTATAGGTGGCTATGCGCATCAGGCAGTATTCCCGCTAATCTCGTGCCAAGCCCGGTTCACAGCAATCAAGCGCTTTTCGGCCATACGAATTGCTTCTTGCGGCAAGCCCCGCGCCATCATGCGATCAGGATGGCTTTCACGCACCATGCGCCTCCACGCAGACCTGGCTTCATCAATGGTAGCCGAAGGGTCGATGCCAAGGACATCGTAGGGATCAGGTTCTGCATCCGGAACAAACCTCGTTCGGAGCGACCTGAAATCCCGTTCAGACAGGCCGAATATTGTCGCCACCTTGTGCAAGAAGTCGTCTTCTTTTGGATGGTATTCTCCGTCTGCCATAGCGATGTAAAACAATCCCTCCATCAAGTCGGTGAGAGTGCCTTCAGCGGTGTCGAACATTCTGGCAATGCGGCTTGCATATTCCTCGTAACCAGCAACGTCCTGGCGAGCGAGATTGAACACGCTCGCCGCATTTGGCTCTTCCTCGTTCGGAATATGAAAGACTTCGCGGAAAGCGGCGACCTCGTCACGGGTAACCTGCCCATCAGCCTTTGCCATCTTGGCTCCCAAGGCAATCACTGCAATTGTGAACGCGATGGATCGCTCAGGCGGTGTCCGCAAACGATCGAACACATTTGACAGGGATTCTCCTGCGCGAAGGGCGGCCAGGGCTTCGGCAATGCGGGACCAAATCGACATGTGCGCGACCCTAGCCCCTACGGGCGTTCACGTCACCACTGACTCTTCAGGCTATTCGTCGTCCAGCAACCACTTTCTCATCAGGACTAAATCCATCCATCGCCCAAATTTGAAACCAACTTTTGGCAACCGGACGACTTCTGCGTAGCCAATTCGCGTGTGGAAAGCCACTCCGGCAGGGTTTTCACCAGAGACTCCCGCCCAAAGCGAGCCGACTCCGGCCGCGCGTGCCCCGGTTTCCGCGGCACTCATCAAAGCCCGTCCTACACCTCGGCCATGCGCTTCGGGTCGAAGAACGATCGTATGTTCCATGCAGCGTGAATACCCGGGACCTTTTCGAAACTGGTCGTAGGAAACAAATCCGACGACGCGCTCTTCCATTTCAGCAACAAGGAAACAAGGCAATTCGCTGATTGCATTTGAGATCTCCTGAACAGTCCTCTCCCGGGAGTTGAAGGTTATAGCAGTGTCACGAATGATCGGGTTTTGTATCCCCGCTATTGCAGCCGCATCCTCGGGTCTCGCCTTCCGAACGATCATGCGAGAACCCGGTTACCTTCTGGAGTCGAAATTGTTGCAATCAGGCGTTTTTCCGGCCCCTCTCTGACGGAAACCTCCGGCATGCTGTAAAGAGCAGGAAACGCCTTCAACAGTTCGTCCGCCTTGGGGTGGAAAACGTCAAGGCGTGTCAGTCGGAGCCCATGATCAGGCAATCGCTTGTTCGGGTGTGGGCTATCTCCCCATTCGATGAGAGCTGGCATGGCATCATCGAATGGCAAACGACCGAAATCTGTGATCCCCATTCGCCAGGTCATATCGCCCCGCCTGAGACTGGTCGGGGTTCCACTGCCGGGTGGCGCAGCTTGAAGAGCCTCTTCCAAATCGTTGGTGCTACAAATCCAGTTCATCACTCTCGGCGCGCCGTTATAGCTGTCGAGGTTGAACCATCGCCTGCGTGGAGGTTTTGGAGCGTCCGGATCAACTGAAATCACTTCAAGATAGCAGTGAGGCCCGAGTGACAAAAGACGGTTGTGAGTCCCCATGTGGTCATGCTTGCCACCCGGGGAAAGCCCAATTCCAAGCACTGCCTCGACATAGGTTGTCCCCTCCTCAAGGGAGCGGGCCACGACGGCTATATGGTCGAGTGCGATCGAAAAAGACATGGCGATTCATCGCGCCGGAAGTCCCAACTGACAAGACCTGAAAAGCTTTGAATGCAGAAAGTTAAGAAGGCTTTTCGGAACGCGCATAACGAAAAACAACCCAAAGTTGCATCTCACATAATCCTGGCGATATTTTTCTTTGTATTGTCAAACCCAGGTAGCGATAAGTCCATCCTATGGTCTCCAGTCGCCTCGTCCACAAGTTCGCCGGAGAGCTACAATAGGCAGGAGAAAAAGCGATCAAATTCTTTTTGCGGTCAGTAGGTCTGCCTAAGTTAACATGCGCCAACCTGCCCAAATCGTTCCAAGAAGTGTTGGGTAGTAGCCTGCCGCAAAACCGAACACTCGCATCGGCGGAAAAGCATGATACCCCACCCAGAATACCAACCGCGCGATACCAAATGAAATACCCAATGCTATGATTGCGACGGCACCAAGTGACATGGCAATGAACGGCCATACCAACAGTCCCATCAGAGTGTGCTCGACGGTGTTTTTCAGCACACGCTGGTCAATATCCGCAGGAGTTCCACATTCAGGCACTCCACCGTCCATCAACTCTTCATTGCTGAATCGGCGAAAAGCGATCAGGCCGACAAGCAGAATCATAACGAGTCCGGCCGGAAGGAAGGCAAAAATGAGTGCAAGATTTAACGGGATGAAAGGTTGCGGTCCTTGCATTGGCAACCATAAGACTGCCAGTGCCCAAAGCATGCCGGCAGCCCCGCCGGCCAGCATCGTACCGCGCCGGGTCAATCTCGCAGTTCTCTAACGAGTTGCAGGATTTCAGCGGCCGCTTCAGGAATGTTGGTGCCAGGACCGAAGATTGCCTTAACGCCGGAATTTCTAAGAAATTCATAGTCCTGCTGAGGAATCACGCCTCCGCAAATCACAATGATGTCCCCGGCATCTCTTTCCCGTAGGGCTTCGATGAGTTTCGGGGCAAGAGTCTTATGGCCTGCTGCCTGCGATGAAATGCCAACAATATGCACATCGTTGTCTATGGCGTCCTGAGCCGCCTCTTCCGGCGTTTGGAACAGAGGCCCAACGTCAACGTCGAACCCGATGTCCGCGAACGCAGTAGCGATCACCTTTGCACCTCTGTCGTGGCCATCCTGTCCCATCTTCACAACCAGCATTCGAGGCCGCCGACCCTCTTCCTCAGCAAATGCCTCCACATCTTTCTGGATTGCGGCGAAACCCTCGTCGCCTTCATAGGCCGCCCCGTAGACGCCCGCGAGCGTCTTAACTTCGGCCCGGTGGCGACCGAATACCTTTTCCATGGCCATACTGATTTCTCCGACTGTTGCTCTTGCTCGCGCGGCTTCGACCGCAGCGGCAAGCAGATTTCCCCCGTCCTTGGCGATAATTTCGAGTCTGTTTAGCGCCGCTTCACACCTTGCTTGATCGCGGGTCGAGCGAATTTGCTCAAGGCGTAGAACTTGAGCCTCTCGAACCTTCATGTTGTCGACGTCAAGAATATCGATCGGATCTTCCTTGTCCTTCCGGTATTTGTTTACGCCAACGATCACCTCTTCTCCGCGGTCGATCATCGCCTGCCGTTTTGCTGCGCTTTCTTCGATGCGAAGTTTGGGCATTCCCGAAGCAACCGCCTTCGTCATGCCCCCCATCTCTTCGACTTCCTCGATAAGGGACCATGCTTTTTCGGCGAGCTCGGACGTTAGGCTTTCAACGTAGTAAGAGCCGGCAAGGGGATCGACCACGTTGGTAATTCCAGTCTCTTCCTGCAAGATCAGTTGCGTATTCCGCGCGATCCGCGCCGAAAATTCGGTAGGGAGTGCTATGGCCTCATCGAGCGCGTTCGTGTGCAGCGACTGCGTTCCGCCAAGAACCGCACTCATCGCTTCGTAGGCCGTCCGGATCACGTTGTTGTAGGGGTCCTGCTCCTGCAACGACACACCCGAAGTCTGGCAGTGTGTGCGTAGCATCTTAGAGCGTGGGTTCTTGGGCTCGAACTCGTCCATGATGCGCGACCAGAGCAAGCGCGCCGCCCGCAGTTTGGCCGCCTCCATGAAGAAGTTCATTCCAATAGCAAAGAAAAAACTGAGACGTCCGGCGAACCTATCCACATCCATGCCACGCTCAATTGCAGCTCGGACATACTCGCGCCCGTCAGCCAGCGTATACGCAAGTTCCTGAACGAGATTCGCGCCCGCTTCCTGCATATGGTAGCCAGAAATGCTGATCGAATTGAATTTCGGCATATGTTCCGAAGTGTACTCGATGATATCCGCAACGATCCGCATCGATGGCTCAGGTGGATAGACATAGGTATTACGGACCATGAACTCTTTCAGAATGTCATTTTGAATGGTTCCCGACAGAAGCGCCTGATCGTGGCCCTGTTCTTCACCAGCGACAATGAAGTTCGCGAGGATGGGGATCACTGCGCCGTTCATCGTCATTGAAACGCTGACCTGATCTAGCGGAATTCCATCGAAGAGAATTTTCATGTCCTCGACCGAGTCGATGGCGACACCCGCCTTCCCGACGTCGCCGACGACCCGTGGGTGATCACTGTCATAGCCACGATGTGTGGCGAGGTCGAAGGCAACTGAGACACCCTGCTGCCCAGCTGCGAGCGCCTTGCGATAAAAGGCATTCGACTCTTCGGCCGTCGAAAAACCCGCATACTGGCGGATAGTCCAAGGCCGTCCGGCGTACATCGTGGCCTTCACTCCCCGAGTGAAAGGAGCGAACCCAGGCAGAGAACCCAGGTGGTTCAGGCTCGCCGCGTCTTCCTCGGTGTAAAGCGGCTTGACCCGAATGCCCTCAAGAGTCTCCCACTCGATCTCGGATATCGCTTTTCCACGCAGTTCTTTCTCGGCCAGAGCTTTCCAGTCGCTCATCTCATCCTCTCTTTCGGCATTCAGCACCTGGCAAAATTGCCAGCATATCTGCTTGCCCCCTTCGATTTTTCTGAAACCGCCATATATTCAATTGTGAAACTGGCGAGGTGTGACTTCCAAACGTGCTGAGAACATTGATCTTCTTGTCCGCGATCACGGTGAACTCCGCAGCATTCGGCGCAGATACCACGGCGGACGCGGTCTCGCGTTGGGAAGCAGACAAGACAACCATTTTCGATGCGGCCGACATCGACCTGAATGATTTCAAGTGGTTTGCTCGTCCTGTTATTGTTTTCGCTGACACGCCGGCAGATCCCGCGTTCAAACGCCAGATGGAGCTTCTGGTAGCGCGGCTTGAAGAACTGGCCGAACGTGATGTCGTATTGATTACGGACACATCGCCCGATGAACGCACCGATGTGCGCACTAAACTACGACCGCGCGGGTTCATGTTGACCCTAATTGGCAAGGATGGAGGCATCAAGCTCCGGAAACCATTCCCTTGGGATGTGCGGGAGCTGACCCGATCCATCGACAAGATGCCAATGAGACTGCAGGAAATCCGAGAACAGACAGGCCGATAGGAAGCTCTCATTGGCCCGTTCCTGAGAACTCGAACCAGGCAAGGTCGGGAAGATCTTTTTCCCAGACCCTCAACATTTCTAGCAATTGGTGGGATTGCATCGGATCCGTAGAGTAAAACCCTACTTCTCGGTCGCCCAGGAATGCGGTCGGAACCTCAAGATGAAGGGTGCCCAGCCTCTGCCAGCTGCCGGGAACTGCGTCTGACAGCCACTTGTCGTATATCATTGCAAACTTCACACCGCGCTCAAGCGCAAGAGGCCCAGCCCACCCGATCGCTGCGCCGGAAGAACGGAGAGCCAAGGCATCGGAGGATGCAAGCCCCCAAAGGTCCAGCACGAAACTCGGATTGCGCCATGCCACAAATCCGATGTCGTTCACGGCGACCGGGGCCAGAACAAACTCCTTGGCAAAGCGAGCCATCTGACCCTGCTGGGCCGCAACTGCCTTAGGGTTCCAAGCGTAAATAGAAAGCGCGTACGGACCATAGGTTAGAAGGCCACCAAGCAATGCCGCGCCAACAGTCGCTGAACGGAGATTTGAACCCACAGTACCAAGAAGCAACGCCAAAGCCGCAACTAACGAAACCGTGGCATAGGTTTCATAGCGGTCCATCCAGCCAGTCGAACCGAAAAATAGATGTGCCAAGCCCGCAAGTGCCACCGCAACCGCAAAGTATCCCCGACGGCGGTTGCGGCGAAACTCTACAAACCCAAGCAACAAAACCACAAGGGATAGTGCCAATAAGAAACGACCACCATAGGTTCCTGCATTTCCAGTGAACCTACTGAAAACATTACCGCCTTCAGTGTCTGACAGCTTCGCGACCACAGAATTTGGAAGTGGATCAAGACCTAACGATACCAAAAACGCCGAAAAGACCACAACAGGCAGCAACCCCAGCGAGGCAAGTCCAACACCGGCGCCAAAACGACCCAGGATAGTCACCACTCCACCTGCCGCCAGAGCAAGTGCAAGCCCTTCGAGGCGGAGAGCCGGTGCAACAACGACACCAGCAATCAGTAGCGCATCTATCCTATTCGTCTCTACAAAGCGCCAAAGGCCAAGCACGATTGCAAGGCTCGCCGCCACATGCAGCATGTTTTCCATGCCGGTAAAGGCTGTCATGTACATGGACAAAGCCAGAGGAGCGACGGCGGCAAAGAGTACACCAAGACGTTCGAACCCTGCACGCGCCAACGCGAGACCAAATAGCCAAGCGGCGGCGGACAAGCCCACGATATTCCAGATCAAGGGCAACCAACGTTGCCAATGGGTATCCGCGAGCGGGGTCAAAAGAAGTGGGTAGAGCGGTGACGAAGCCGCCGAAGAATATTCGCCGGCATTCACACCATAACCACCCGCGGCAATCTGCTCCGCCATGGCAAGATGGATATAGACGTCATCCAGTGGATACTCGAAAACCCAGCCATTGCGTGAAATCGCAACAGACGTAAATGCAGCAAACACGATCAGCGCACCAATCATGCAGACCAGTGCCAAACCGGTCTCCCCGCCCCTAGGTCTGTAGGCTGTCACGACGTGCATGCCGAGACCTATTCGAACTCCATGATGACATCGTCGACAGCAAGGCTCTGGCCTGCAGTCGCATTGATCTTCTTCACCGTGGCCTTTTTCTCGGCTCGAAGTATGTTTTCCATCTTCATCGCCTCGACAGTGCAAAGCGCTTGGCCTTCCTGCACTTCCTGTCGTTCCTCGACATCGATTTTGACGATCAGGCCCGGCATCGGGCAAAGGAGCATCTTGGATGTATCCGGCGGTGTCTTCTCGGGCATGCGCGCCGCCAGTTCGGCTTGCCGCGGCGTACGGATCGTGACCGTAAGGTCAGCTCCACGATAGCGGATTCGATAGCCAGATGTACGCCGTTCGACTTTCAGGATAAGCGGCTTGCCCCCCACGTCCAGGCGAGCAAGCGTGTCTCCAGGTGTCCAGTCGCTTTCGATCCGATAGGATTTCCCATCGCCGAAGATGACATCCGACCCTTGCCGGTCAGCGCTCATTGTCAATGCGAAGTCTTGGCCTTGAAGCGTTACTATCCAATCAGCACCCACCCGCCGCTCGTGGTTGTCCATCCGTCCAGAAATCCGGCTGCGGCGGATTTCGGCGACCCGGTGCATAGCAGCCGCCGATGCGGCAATCCTGCGCAATGCTGCATCATTCAAGGTCACGCCCTCAAATCCCTCGGGATATTCCTCGGCAATGAACGCCGTAGTCATTTCGCCCGAATTGAATTTCGGGTGATCCATCACCGCGGCGAGGAAGGGAAGGTTGTGTCCAATGCCTTCAAGTTCAAACGCGTCCAGCGCACTGCGCATTTCCTCAATGGCTTCTGCCCGGCTAGGTGCCCAAGTGCAAAGTTTGGCGATCATGGGGTCGTAGTACATCGAGATCTCGCCACCTTCGAACACGCCCGTATCGTTCCGCACGGCACGCGACTTTTCGGCGATCTCTTCTGGCGGACGGTAGCGCGAGAGTCGACCGATTGAAGGCAGGAAACCACGATAGGGATCTTCGGCGTAAAGGCGGTTTTCGATTGCCCAACCGTTGATACCGACATCCGATTGTTTGATCGTGAGCTTCTCACCGGCTGCAACACGGATCATCTGTTCCACCAGATCGACACCGGTAATCAATTCCGTAACCGGATGCTCTACCTGAAGTCGCGTATTCATCTCGAGAAAATAGAAGTTCTTCTCACCATCCACGATAAACTCGACTGTGCCGGCGCTGGAATATCCAACCGCGTGGGCCAAAGCGAGAGATTGCTCACCCATTGCTTTGCGGGTGGCCTCGTCGAGGAAAGGCGACGGTGCCTCTTCCACGACCTTTTGGTTCCGACGCTGGATTGAGCACTCCCGTTCGTTGAGATAGACACCATTGCCGTGGCTGTCGCATAGCACCTGAATCTCGATGTGGCGTGGTTGAGTCACGAACTTTTCGATAAAGATCCGGTCGTCGCCAAAACTCGAGGCTGCTTCGTTCTTAGACGACTGGTAGCCTTGCCGCGCTTCCTCGTCGTTCCATGCAATACGCATGCCCTTGCCCCCGCCGCCGGCGCTGGCCTTGATCATCACCGGATAGCCGATGTCATTTGAGATCTTTACTGCCTCATCGGCGTTCTCAATCAGGCCCATGTAACCAGGAACGGTCGAGACATTTGCATCCTGAGCGATCTTCTTCGAGGTAATCTTGTCACCCATCGCTTCAATCGCGCCCTTTGGAGGACCGATGAAGGCAACGCCTTCCGCCTCCAAGGCCTCGGCGAATTTTGGGTTTTCCGAAAGAAATCCATAGCCGGGATGAACGGCCTCTGCTCCAGTCTTGCGGATCGCCTCCATAACCTTGTCGATAACGATATACGACTGGTTCGCCGGTGGCGGGCCAATGTGGACAGCCTCATCGGCCATTTTTACATGGAGCGCGCCTTCATCGGCATCAGAATAGATGGCGACAGTTTCGATACCCATCTTGCGTGCAGTCTTGATAACACGGCACGCGATCTCACCGCGGTTTGCGATCAGGATTTTCTTGAACATTGTCCCCTCCGATGCCCTTGGTTCCTGGGCGCTGAAAAAACAGGGGCTGTCCCGGAAAAACCCGGGACAACCCCTTTGAGCCGTATTCTGGGCGTCCGGATGGACGCTTGCTCAGATGTCGTTTGCGAGAGCGCCGGCAGTTGCGCCGATTGCGGCTCCAGTGATGCACTCACCGTCTTGATATATCTCGCCGGCAGCGCAACCAATGGCGCCACCAATAAGCGCGCGCTCAAGGTCGCTGCCGCTGTTGCAGCCGGCCAGTCCAAGTATGGCCGCTGCTGCAAGGAAAGAAATTTTCTTCTGCATGTCTGTTTGCCTCTGCGTTGAAGGGCACCGCGCCCCTCTCCGACAAAGACATTACATGAATACAATTCGACAAGAGTGATCTGGATCAAGCTGCCGAAATCGGCAATGCACCGCTTAGCCGACAAGGGGAAGGATGACCTAGCTCGGGGGTTTGAGCCAGGCCATCCAGAAGGGGAAGGGTAACAGTTTTGACAATACGAGGCGCATCGCGTGTTGGAGGGAAGCACCTCGCGCATCAAGATGCCGCCAAAGAAGTCGCTAATAAAGCAGAAGCTCCAGCCCCCCTCCAAACAGGCGCTTATTTGCCTGATTTTGAGCCAAGCAGGCAAAATCATGCCACCCAACTCCCGTCAAATGCGTCTGGAAACGCAGCACGGGCCCTTGCCTCGTCGATCCTCAAGAGAGCCTCGTAACTTTCCGGGTCAAAAGGCTCTTCGGCAGCAATCACCTCGCGTCCAAAAAGCCAACTCAGCCGTCCAGCGTCGAGATTTCCACGTTCAAAAGGGGCTTCGCCGAAATAATCCCACAAGCATGCAAGAAACGCTGCGTCGGCATTCCTGTCGACCGCTTTGCGATCTGCATAACGCTCACGCCGCACCAACGGGGTTGGCCCCTTAGGATTGGCTCGGCGAATGGTGAATTGAAAATCAGTGCCGGGAAAACGGCCGGGAAAGCCCTTATATTTCAACATCGCGAGCCTCCCGAAGGCTCGGCACGGTGTTGTCGGGTGCGCATCGGCGCACCCGACTGCTCTGAAAAATCAGAACTTGGACATGGGAGCTTCTTCCATGACCGGCTCAACCACGACGACCTCTTCCTGCTGAGCGCAGGCAGCGGCGATGGTAAGAAGGCCAAAGGCCAGAAGAGTTTTGAGGGTGTTGGACATGTCTGCCTCCTTCGTTCGTCAAGCGCCGTGTTATCCGCACGGCAACTAGGATTTATCCGCACGCCAGAAACGACGCACAGCTCAAAGCTACCTGACCGCAACGACTTGCCAAGAATAGGCAAATTGTTTTCGGCAAGAAGCTTGACAGCATTGTAGCCTAGTTCTTTTCGAGCGACCACAGTCGTTTGTTTGCCAATTCGCCAAAGTTTGTGACCTGAAAGACTCAGATTCCACCTACTTACACCGCGGCAGGCGAAAACACGCCCGCTCCTCAGCAGACCATGCGGCATGTCATCAGCGAAATTGGCCAAGCCCATCATGGATTCTCCAACGGCAATCTGCTCAAAGCGGGATATTGTCGTGCTTCTTCCATGGGTTGCTCAGCTTCTTGGTTCGAAGCGATGCGAACGCACGGCAAACACGTTTACGCGTTGAGTGAGGCATGATCACCTCATCGATGAACCCGCGTTCAGCTGCACGGAAAGGATTGGCAAAATTTGTTTCGTATTCCGCTGTGCGCTCTGCAATCTTTGCTGGATCGCCTAGCTCGGAACGATAGAGGATTTCGGTTGCGCCCTTGGCTCCCATGACAGCTATCTGGGCGGTTGGCCAAGCATAGTTGAAGTCTCCACGAAGGTGCTTGGAAGACATCACATCATAGGCACCACCATAAGCCTTGCGTGTAATCAACGTGACCTTTGGAACAGTTGCCTCTCCGTAGGCAAAGAGAAGCTTGGCGCCATGTTTAATAACACCGCCGTATTCCTGTGAGGTTCCGGGAAGGAAACCAGGTACGTCAACTAGGGTCAGAATGGGAATTTCGAAGGCATCGCAAAAACGCACGAACCGAGCGGCCTTGCGGCTTGAATCAATATCCAGAACCCCCGCCAGAACCATTGGTTGGTTTGCAACAACTCCGACCGTGGACCCCTCAAGACGTATGAATCCCGTGACAATGTTCCCGGCAAAATTTTCCTGAATCTCGAAGAAATCCCCCTCATCAGCGACCTTGCGGATCAATTCCTTCATATCGTATGGCTGGTTGGGATTGCTCGGGATCAATGTATCGAGGCTGTCCTCGATGCGGTTGGGATCATCGAAGAACGGACGTACCGGTGCTTTTTCGCGGTTCGATGACGGAAGGAAGTCTACCAACCTCCGGATCTCGGCAAGCGCCTCCACATCGTCCCTGAATGCTCCATCTGCGACTGAGCTTTTCTTGGTATGCGTTGCCGCCCCACCCAACTCTTCGGCAGTCACGACTTCGTTGGTTACGGTCTTGACCACGTCCGGCCCGGTAACGAACATGTACGAACTGTCCTGCACCATGAAGATAAAGTCCGTCATCGCTGGCGAGTAGACCGCTCCGCCTGCGCAGGGCCCCATAATGACGCTGATCTGCGGCACCACTCCGCTGGCCATAATATTACGCTGAAATACCTCAGCATAGCCTGCAAGAGACGCGACACCTTCCTGAATTCGCGCGCCGCCGGAGTCATTCAGTCCGACAACTGGCGCTCCATTCTGCATTGCCATATCCATGATCTTGCAGATCTTCTGGGCGTGGGTCTCCGACAAGGAACCGCCGAAAACGGTGAAGTCCTGACTGAAGACATAGATCTTCCTACCGTTGACCGTCCCCCAACCAGTCACTACGCCATCACCTGCAGGCTTGCTATCGGCCATCGAGAAATCAGTCGCCCGATGAGTGACGAACATGTCGAATTCTTCAAAGGAGCCTTCGTCCAACAAAAGCTCTATACGCTCTCGAGCAGTTAGTTTGCCCTTCGCATGCTGTGCGGCAATCCTCTTCTCTCCGCCTCCAGCACGCGCCTCAGCACGGCGCCGCTCCAGTTCCTGCAGAATATCGGACATCCTTATTGCTCCTTCCCCGCTTTACATTGCGCACTACCGCGACACCGCCGTACGTCAAAGAGAATTTTGGCAAATTTGCAAATTATGCGAAAAGCAAAATCCATTTTCTGCAAATTATCTAACTGTGCGATCACGCACACCGTTCTACGTATAGACAGCGCACGAACCCGGATCTAAGTGTCGGACATGAGCTCAACTTCTGCGGTTCGATTTCTCGACCGAACCACTCCACCTCATATACTCACGCTTGTTCTTATGGCCGGCATCGCGGCAATGAACATGAGTGCTTTTCTCCCTTCCTTGCCGGGAATGGCGGAGTACTTCGGCACAGAGTACGAAGTGATGCAGTTATCTGTCTCGTTGTACCTAGCGGTAAACGCCCTCCTACAGCTCTTCATTGGCCCAGTTGCAGACCGCTTTGGTCGGCGCGTGACAACGCTTACTTGCCTGTCAATTTTCGTCGTGGCGACACTCGGCTGCATAATGGCAACCTCCGTCGAGGCCTTCCTGTTCTTCCGAATGCTTCAGGGCGTGGTTGCTGTGGGGCTTGTGCTTTCTCGAGCCATAGTACGTGACATCGTCCCCCAGAACGAAGCAGCATCGATGATCGGCTATGTAACAATGGGAATGGCCCTTGTCCCAATGGTCGCGCCAATGATCGGTGGAGCGTTGGATGCAGCTTTCGACTGGCATGCGACATTCATTTTTCTTTTGGCTGGAGGCATAGGAGTTCTGGCATTGTGCTGGGCTGACCAGGGCGAGACATTCGCAGGGTCCGGCATGAATTTCCGGGACCAGTTTCGCGAGTATCCGGAGCTTCTCAGGTCACGGAGATTCTGGGGATATGTCTTCTCCGCCGCCTTCGCCTCAGGAGCATTTTTCGCGTTCTTGGGTGGGGCACCATGGGTCGCGTCAAACGTCTACGGCTTATCATCATTTGAAGCAGGCATTGGTTTTGGGGCACCGGCCATAGGATACGCCATAGGGAATGGGATATCCGGAAGATTTTCAGTCAGGTTTGGCGTCAACTGGATGGTTCGGACCGGAGCGACTATTGCCGCAACAGGACTTTGCGCTGCAACGCTGCTGGCGATCATCGGCATAGACACGCCCATTGTCTTCTTCGGATTCTGTACTTTCGTCGGACTTGGCAATGGCATGGTAATCCCCAACGCCAGTGCGGGGATGCTGTCGGTGCGCCCACACTTGGCTGGTACAGCATCCGGACTCGGCAGTTTCTTTATGATCGGCGGCGGCGCAGCATTGTCAGTGGTCGCTGGAACTGTCCTGAAATTTGGGGGAGGGAGCCTTCCGCTGCTCATCCTGATGACGACGTCAGTTCTTTTCGGACTTGCAGCAGTTCTCTACGTGATCCATCGCGAAAACGAACTTCAATCCGCCTGACAACTTGCCAAGTTAAGCAAAACCTTGGAATCTGGTTTGCAAATTTGCGAGCTGGAGCATTCCATGAGCACAAAGAAACTCTATGCAGGCGCGAAGCTTCGCGAGACTCGCACCAGACTCGGGCTGACGCAAAAAGCCTTTGCCGAACGGCTAGGAGTATCTCTGCCCTATCTGAACCAGATGGAAAACAATCACCGGCCGGTTTCGTCGGCTGTCATTCTGGCACTCGTTCAAGAGTTCGATTTTGATGTCAGCGAATTGGCGGTTGGCGACGGAGAACGCATGGTCAGCGACCTGCGCGAGGCACTGGCTGACCCGATATTCAGAGACGCAGTGCCGCCTGTTGTAGATCTCAGGCTGGTCGCATCTAATGCCCCAGCCCTTGCTCGAGCATTTCTTGCTCTCCACCGCGCTTATCTTCAGGCGAACGAGCGCCTTGCATCGCTTGATGAAGCTTTGGGTCAGTCGGACGTAAGGCCGGGTGCATCGCCGTGGGATGAGGTGCGTGACTTCTTCCATTACTGCGACAATTACATCGACGCCGTCGATAAGGCCGCCGAGCGATTTGCAGGTGATCGCGGCGCTGACGAAGCCATACGCGCAGCGTTTGAAGCACACGGAATCGAAATGCGTGACACAGAAGATGAAAAGGTCATTCGTCGCTTCGACCCAGCCAAAAAGACATTGTGGCTGTCTTCGCGAGCAGCGGAGCCCACAAGACGTTTCCAGGCCCTTTTGCAGATAGCGCTTCTGACCCAGAACGACCTGATCGAGGCGACACTAGACCTCGCCAGATTCCAGACAGAGACAGCCCGGGACATTGCGAAAATCGGACTGGCGAACTACTTCGCTGGAGCCTCGTTAATGCCCTACGCACGCTTCCTGACTGCAGCTCGGACGTCCAGGCACGACCTGGAGCGCCTTGCCAGGCAATTTGGTGCATCACTGGAGCAGGTCGCACACCGGCTATCCACCCTGCAAAGACCCGGGAATAAAGGTGTACCCTTCTTTTTCGTTCGCGTCGATCAGGCAGGCACGATCACCAAAAGGCACTCGGCAACTCGACTGCAGTTCGCGAGATACGGTGGCGCATGCCCGCTGTGGAACGTCCACAGGGCATTCGAGACACCTGGGCAATTTCTTCGGCAACTTGCCGAAACACCGGACGGGGTTCGCTACTTTTGCCTCGCCCGCGAAGTTTCGACGGGTGGCGGCGCATTCCGAGCACCTGTTCGTCGCTTTGCGATCGCCTTGGGTTGCGAAGTCACTCACGCGCCTGAGGTCGTTTATTCGGACGGCCTCGACCTTACAGATGCTGCGGCCTTTGAGCCGATCGGGATTTCGTGTAGGATTTGTGAACGTCAAGATTGTCATCAGAGATCGGTGCCGCCATTGGAAAGCCACCTTTCGGTTGATCCCGACAGGCGCGAGATCCTGCCCTATGAGGTTGCTGGATAGATGCTGTAATCAGTGCTCGTGATACTCTCCACCAGCTATTTCGCGTGGTATCTAGAGCATTTCGAAATGGCGATGATCTACCCCTTTGATGCCACCTACATGACACCCGACGTCTCCGGAGAACCTCGCTTGAAAGAGACCCGTCTCAAGACCGAAGACAACGAAGCACTAATCGTCTGGCGAGCCCCGGCCGCCGAGGGACAACCAACCCTGAATTACTTCCCCGGCAACGCAGGAGGCCTTAAGGACAGAGTCGAACGTTTTGGCGATCTTCTTGATCGTGGCTATGGCTTGACCACTTTGGCTTATCGCGGCTCCGGCGGTTCTTCCGGACAACCCAACGAAAACTTGCTCATCTTGGACGCCAAGGCATTGGCGCTGATGGAAAAGGACCGACCACTCATACTCTACGGAGAGAGCCTTAGAACTGCGGTTGCGATCGAGCTCGCCGCTGCGGGCATAGGCGATGCCCTGGTGCTCGAAGCACCTTTCACCACTCTTTCCCAGTTGGCCGCAAGCCAGTACCCTGACGAAGAACTTGACCATCTACTAACGCAGCGGTGGCAAAGCATCGAACTTATCCCGCAAGTTCAACAGCCACTTCTCGTGATCCACGGTACTCATGATCGTATTGTTCCCATTTCCATGGGATTGGAAATCTGCCAAGGCGCTGGCTCCCAAGAAAAACAGTTCGTCGAAGTTAATGGCCGCGGCCACAATGGTCTCTGGACACCTAGGGTTCTGGATGCGTTGTTCGTTTTCGTCGAAGCGCGTTAAACCGCTTTCACCGTCACATCTTCGATTGCTTGCTCGATCATCGACAAGCAATCCGGATCGGAAAATCGGTGATCTGCGCCCTTGACTAATGTCAGATTCAGATCGTCGCCTTCGGCATGCTCTAGAAGGCGCAAAGCGACTGAGACATCGACGTCCATGTCCGCAGTTCCATGTAACATTCGAACTGGGAACGGCAGCGATAACGGCGATCGCAAGACCAATTGCTTTCGTCCTTCTTCGATCAGTCGTCGCGTAAAGATGTACGGCTCTTCCGAGTATGCCGAGGGCATCTCAATCTGTCCTTCACTCAACAAGCGCTGTTTCTGATGGTCGTTTAGTGAGGCCCAAAACGCGTCCTCCGTGAAGTCCGGAGCGGCTGCAATTGTGACAAGCCCTGCAACCTTTTTGGGCATCTCTCTTGCGATCAGCAAGGAGATCCAGCCTCCCATCGATGATCCAACCAATATTTGCGGCCCTTCGGTGAGGTTAGCTATGATTGCCGCCGCATCCTCTGCCCAATCGCCTATGCATCCATCCAGAAAATCACCTGACGACTGACCATGACCCGAATAGTCGAAACGAAGGTATGCCCGCCCGCCTCTTTCTGCCCAGGTCTCAAGGTGTAGTGCCTTGATTCCCTCCTTGTCCGATCGAAAGCCGCCGAGAAACACGACACCGGGCCCGCTACCAAAGATCTGGTTGTAGGCAAGTTTCCGGATACCGCTGTGTTGAAAACTCCGAGTCATTTCGCCTTTCCGCTTCTCAGGATCAGGCTAGACAATCTTCTGGCATTGGCAATGTCTCCAAGGCCATAGAATACAACCGAAATTACATGGCAAAAGGCAACCGCCGTTGACTTCTCCCAGAAGCGCTGCCACATCCGACAACCAAATCAAACCCGCAACCGGGCGTTCCGTGGGCGCCAAATCGACGAGGAGCACGGCTCATGGCCGACATTTCCCTGACATTTCCTGATGGCAACTCCCGCCAGTACCCCGCTGGCGTGACCGCATCCGACGTGGCCAATGATATCTCGACCTCTCTTGGAAAAAAGGCAATCAGCGCGACCGTCGACGGTCAGCATTGGGATCTTTCCTGGCCCATTGATCGCGATGCCGCGATTTCCATTCATACCATGCAGGACGACAATCAGGCTCTGGAACTGATCCGCCATGACCTTGCGCATATCATGGCGCGCGCGGTTCAGGAAATCTGGCCGGACGTCAAGGTTACGATAGGTCCGGTCATTGAAAATGGCTGGTATTATGATTTCGACAGACAAGAACCCTTTACGCCGGATGATCTGAGCCGCATCGAGACCCGGATGAAGGAAATCATCAACTCCAGAGAACCGGTTCGAACCGAAGTCTGGGACCGCGCCCGCGCTATTTCGCATTATGAGGCAAGCGGCGAACCCTACAAAGTCGAGTTGGTCCATGCGATCCCGGACGATGGTCAGCCGATCCGGATGTATTGGCATGGACACTGGCAGGATCTCTGCCGCGGGCCTCACCTGCAACACACGGGGCAAGTGCCAGCCGACGCCTTCAAGTTGATGCGTGTGTCCGGAGCATACTGGCGCGGGGACTCCAAGAATGCCCAACTACAGCGCATTTACGGCGTGGCCTTCCGCAACCGCGACGACCTTAAGGCATACCTGACGTTTCTTGAGGAAGCAGAGAAGCGAGATCACCGCAGGCTCGGCCGCGAAATGGATCTCTTCCATATGCAAGAGGAAGCGCCTGGCCAGGTGTTTTGGCACCCGAACGGCTGGACAGTCTACACGACTCTACAGGACTACATGCGACGGCGCCAGCGAGCGGGCGGCTATGTCGAGGTGAACACCCCACAGGTGGTTGATCGCAAACTCTGGGAGGCTTCTGGTCATTGGGAAAAGTACCAGGAGCACATGTTTATTGTCGAAGTCGACGAAGAGCATGCCCGCGAGAAAGCCATCAATGCTCTAAAGCCGATGAACTGCCCTTGCCACGTTCAGATATTTAATCAGGGGATCAAATCATACCGTGATCTGCCGCTGCGCATGGCCGAGTTCGGATCGTGTGCCCGCTACGAGCCCTCCGGCGCGCTTCACGGGCTGATGCGCGTGCGCGGTTTCACTCAGGACGATGGGCATATCTTCTGCCGAGAAGACCAGATCGAAAATGAAACGGCACGGTTTATCGAGTTTCTCTCGACAATCTATCGGGACCTTGGCTTTCCGGACTTCAAGGTGAAGTTCTCGGATCGTCCGGAGCTTAGGGCCGGGTCCGACGAGATCTGGGACAAGGCCGAAACGGCTCTCCTTGCAGCGACCCGAGCGGCGGGAATTGAACCTGAGTTGAATCCCGGTGAAGGCGCCTTCTACGGGCCTAAACTCGAGTTTGTGCTGACCGATGCGATTGGTCGGGACTGGCAGTGCGGCACGCACCAAGTAGATTTCGTTGTCCCGGATAGACTGGATGCCAACTACATCGGCGAAGATGGCGCCAAGCACCGACCGGTCATGCTTCATCGGGCCACATTGGGCAGCTTCGAGCGCTTTATAGGCATCCTCATCGAGGAGCACGCTGGCAAGCTCCCGTTCTGGCTTGCTCCACGCCAAGTTGTGGTGGCCTCGATTGTCTCAAATGCAGATCCGTTTGTTAAGGAGATCGTGGAACGGCTTCGACAGGTGGGCGTTCGGGCTGAAGCCGATATCCGTAACGAGAAGATCAACTACAAGATTCGGGAACACTCAGTTGGCAAGGTGCCAGTCATCCTTGCTATTGGGCAACGAGAGGTCGAAGAGCGCACGGTAACGGTCAGAAGACTCGGTGAGAAACAAACCTCGGTCGAGCCTTTGGATAAGATCATCGAAGAGCTTCGTGCCCAAGGCATGCCGCCAGACCTGGAATGAGGCCTGCCGATCCGACCGCCAATGCACGTCATGGCCGAAAGCTGCCAAGGGACGGTGCGAGGCGGCCCGTGGTTTGTTTCCGCCTGGCATTCCAAAGCCGGCCACTGCTTACCATTGAGGCTTTGCAGCACGCAGCTTCCACCAAATGCTATGACACTGTCCGTCTGTCCGATCGTCTCTTTCCCACCAACGGCGACCAAAAGACCAAGGCACTTCGACAAATTCACGTTCATTTAGTGAATATGCCGAGCGACCACTGAGCTGTCGATTTCTCCGACCCGCAATGTGTCGATCTGTATCCCATCAATATCATGTTTGCTCAGACATTCCCAATCCGAGGACACGATGCCGAAGTCATCAATTGCCCCCACTGATTGAATTGTTACTGTCATTGCCCCTAGTCACGACGGGCTATGGCTTCAATTTTGAAATCCCAGCACGCGATGAATAAGCATATAAATTCAAATACTTACACTGAGAACCGCATCACTTTTCGGCAGTCGAGCAAAGCCGAGCTGTGTTTCAGGTTCTAACGAGATCGTCAAACACGCAGCCGTGAGTGGCAATTGATCGCAAGACAGATTTTCTTTGCCGTGTCGCCGATGCGGCGCGTTAGTCAATATGAACCTAAGGAACCTATTCCGATGTCGAACACAACCAAAACCCTTGCCGTTGCTGGCGCTCTTGCCGCTGCTTTGACCGCTTCCCTCTCTGCCCCTGCTCATGCTCAAGCGAAGGAGAAGTGCTATGGCGTCTCTCTGGCTGGCAAGAACGATTGCGCTGCGGGACCGGGCACGACCTGCGCCGGCACCTCGACTGTGGACTACCAAGGCAACGCTTGGACGCTGGTCGACGCCGGAACGTGCGCCGAGATCGAACTTCCCGCCATGGCGGATGGCACGTCTCGTATGGGTTCGCTTGAAGCACTCGATCGTGACCTGCCCCAAGGCTGATCACACATGATTTCAAAGCGCACTCCTTGCAAAAGGGGGGCGCCCCTCAAAAAGCCGGACTCCCAAAAATGCTCGACGGACATCTTCATAAATTTCAAAGTCTGCCTGCGGCATCCGGGGTCGGATACAAATCCCAGCATTTCTCCCAGATTCTGGAAGAGACCGGATCCGTTGCCTGGCTTGAAATCCATGCTGAGAATTATATGGGCGACGGTGGACGTCCTCTGGCCCAGTTGCGCTGTTTGGCTGAGCGGTTTCCGTTTTCTGTTCACGGGGTCGGTCTATCGATCGGCGGAGAAGTACGTCTTGATCGCGAACATCTTCTGCGCGTGAAAAAGCTGTGTGAATGGCTGGGTCCCGCAAGCTTTTCAGAGCACCTGGCTTGGTCGACCCATGACGGCGCATTTCTGAATGATCTCCTCCCATTGCCTTATACCAGCTCAACCCTGTCCCGCGTCGTCGATCACATCAATGAGGTTCAGGGAACACTTGATCGCCGAATGCTTCTTGAGAACCCGTCGTCGTATTTGGCGTTCTCCGAAAGCACCATGAGCGAACCGGAGTTCTTGCATGAAATTGCCCAGCGCACCGGATGCGGGTTACTGCTGGACGTGAACAATGTGTTCGTCAGCGCAACGAACCTGGGAAGCGATCCAGTTTCATACATCGATGCTTTCCCGCTTGAGTTGGTCGGCGAAATTCACCTTGGCGGACATGACGAGGACGAGGACGATTTTGGAGCTCCCCTCCTGATCGACAGCCACGGACGCGAGGTCGCCGACCCTGTCTGGTCGCTTTATGACTACACGGTCGGTAAGGCGGGTCCGCGACCAACCCTGATCGAGTGGGACAATGATGTGCCAGACTGGTCAACCCTTGAAGCTGAGGCGGCACGTGCTGCCGTACTGCTGGAGCGGGTTGCTGCATGATTGTCGACCAAACCGATTTCGCTACCGCGCTTCTCGATCCCCTTGCGAAACGTCCGCTTGGATTAATCGACGGCGCGCAGCGCCCTGCGGGCCGGCGCTTCGATGTCTACCGCAACAACGTGGCTGCCTCGCTGACCGAAGCGCTGGAAACGGCATTCCCAGCTCTGACCAAACTCGTTGGAGAGCAGAATTTTCGTGCACTTTCCGGTGTGTATCTTCGTGAGCATCCACCGTCATCGCCGGTGATGATGTTCTACGGTGAACACATGCCGAATTTCCTTTCCACGTTCCAACCGACCTCGAGCATCGGATACTTGCCGGATGTGGCACGGTTGGAGCTCGCGATGCGCGAGAGCTATCACGCTGCAGATTTTCAACCTATCGATCCCAAAATCTTACAAGGCATCCAACCAGAGACTCTTATGGCGTCGAAACTTGGGCTGGCACCTTCGTTGCGGCTGATCCGATCTCTCTGGCCGCTTCATTCAATCTGGCGTTTCAATATGGTTGAGGGGTCACCGAAACCCACCATGGTAGCGCAGGACGTCGCTGTACTTCGGGTCGACATGGATCCTGAGCCTCATCTTCTTCCAAAAGGTGGCGGGAGATTTCTCGAAGCTGTTCTGAACGGTCGGCCACTTGGGGAAGCCTATGACGCGGCAAGCGTCGAAATTCCTGACTTCGACCTATCGAAAACGCTGGCAATTTTGCTGAGCGCCGAGGCGCTCACTTCCATCGGAGACTGACACATGATCCGCGCATTTTCATCAATCCATGATGCGGTTTTCAGCAACATTGAACGCGCCACAGTCCCTGTCATGACAACTTTGGCGCGCTTTCTTTTCGCAGCCATATTGTCTGTCTATTACTGGAATTCAGGCCTCACGAAGCTGGGCGAAGGATTTTGGGGCTTCATTTTCCCTTCCGACGGAGCCTACATTCAAATCTTTCCTAAGGCTGTGGAAGCCGCTGGGTATGACTTTTCGCAGTTGGGCGTGTTCCACTGGCTCGTCGTAGTGGCGGGGACATGGGCCGAATTCCTCCTCCCTCTGGCAATCACGATTGGCCTTTTCACTCGTCTCGCCGCGCTTGGCATGATCGGGTTCATAGCTGTGCAGACATTGACCGACCTCTTTGGCCATGGCGGGATCGCACACCAGGGCACGCTGGGAGCTTGGTTTGACCGCCTGCCAGACTCGATCGTTTTGGATCAACGCGCGTTCTGGGTGTTCGTGCTGCTCTACCTCGTCTTTCGGGGAGCAGGTCCCTTGTCTGCAGACCGCTTTCTCAGAAGTGGCTCTTCGGCTCATCAGGCCGCCCGGCAGCCAGCGCAAGGATAGCAGCAAGCCCGCACATAGACACCGGGAAGATCGAAAAGAATCCAATACCGAAAGCCCAGTAAAGTCCACCCGCAGCAAGGGCTAGAGCCAACCCACCCCATAGCGCCCGGTACTTCGCCATGGCAGCCCCCGCGATTGCCAATAGCGGCGCAAGGACGCTCATGGCTCGGATTGCGTCGACATTCTTTGGCAACTCCGCCAGATCAGGCCACTCGCCCCATCGATACAGCGCCTCCGTGTAGCCGAAACTGACGATACCCATGAAAAGGGCCAGAAGGCCACCTATCAACCCAAGCGCTGCAGCTGCGTTTCGCATACGGTTTACCTCCGATACGAACGAGAAATAGGAAACAACGAACCGCTATCCAAGATGCTGTAACTGAACGGCCTTGTCCCAACCAAGTGTCAGATTCCGTCCGGTATCTATCACGGGGCGCTTCATCAGTGCCGGGTATTCTACCAGCAAAGCTTCTGGCGAACGACTGCGCTCAGTCTCGGAAAGCCCTCTCCATGTCGTTGAACGCTTATTGATCAGAGCATCAGCGAACGCACCAATAAACCTTGCAATCAACGCGTCGTCGAGCGGTTCGGTGCGAACATCTCGGAAAGTGACGTCCTGTCCCGCGTCCTCCAATGCCTTGATGGCCTTGCGGCAAGTGTCGCAGGTTTTCAATCCGTAAAGGACAGGCATCGGAAAGTATCCTTCGTGAAATGCACAAATGTTAACCTTGTTTTTTTGTCAATACACGCCAGATTCGAGAGTGCAACATGCGTCTTGAGGCGTGCCGTTACATGCGGCATTTCTCTGGAGTTCTTGCTGCATCAACGACCGCACGCCAATGCGTGCGCCTACGACGAAGGAAGTACCCATGCCTACCGGCACCGTGAAATGGTTCAATACAACAAAGGGTTACGGCTTCATTGCCCCTGACAATGGAGGCAAGGACATTTTTGTCCACATCTCCGCCGTCGAACGGGCAGGAATGACCGGCCTGGCAGACAACCAGAAAGTTTCCTACGAATTGATCGAAGGGCGCGACGGGCGCCAGTCGGCGGGAGAACTGAAGGCGATCTGAAGCCGGTCTCAGAGACCTGCTTCTTCTTGGGCGACCTCGGTGGCGACGGTGATGAGCGTCGGGGCCGGGCTGAGGGACGGCACGGATGACGTGCCGCAGCGAAGGTTTGCGCGGTCGCCCTCCCCTACCGTAACCTCCTGATTTACCTGACCATTCGCCGTCATGGCGGTGATAGTCCACGTGCCCTGGGGGACGCGGATGAGGATGGGCTGGCCGACGCGGCAGGTGCCGATGGAGCGGCCGTTCAGAAGGATTGCGGGCGCGGTGGCGACATTGGTCACCAGCCCCACTTCCGTCCTGCGATACACCAATATCTCGTTGCTGGGCATCTCGCCCTCACCAATTATGGTGGGATCAGGGTCCTGCCCCGCCGGTCCGATCTGAACGGCGCCGGCACAGGCCGTCAGTGAAAAAGCGAAAATCAACGGCAAAAAGCGCATCAGAATCCCCCGGTCGGCAAACGGTGTGCAAAACGTCGGCAAAACGTATGGCACCCGGTATGGCAGTATGCCGCCGGGGGCGCGGGACGCAACCGCAGGGGGCAAGAAATCTCAGCCAAAAATCGCCCGCGTCACCCAGACACCGCCCACGGCGGACACGCCGGTCAGCACCGTGCCCCAGGCCCAGTCGGTGAAAACCATGCGGGGATGCCAGGCCTCGAGCGTGGCGTAGTTCGTCCACTCATAGGTGCCATAGGCGATGGCGCCCAGAAGCGCGCCCTGCCAGAGCGCGCGGAGCAGATCGCCGTCCTTCAGCGCGGGATAGGACACGAGGATCAGAAGCCCCGCGACATAGAACAGGTAGAAGGCGGCGGCGGGGCCGATCCGGGGGGTGTCGAGAATGGCGTCGCCCAGATGCTGACGGAAGAGCGGCGCCATGACCGTGTTCAGCATGATCGCGTCGAGGATCAGGAAGATGCCGGCGGTCGAGAGATAGAGGGTGAGGGTCTGCATGAGCGCGCTCCTTTGTAAGGAATACGCGGGAGAGCGCGGTTTGGTTCACGAAGCGTTAACCACGGATCGGCGAAGCCGGGGAATGTCGGACTATCTGAGGCCGTGCGTTCCGGGCGCGACGGTGTTCTTCACGGTAACTTTGGCGAAGCGTGGCGGCGATGTGTTGACCCGCGAAATCGGGGCGCTGCGCGATGCGGTGCGCCAGACCAGGGCCGTGCGCCCGTTCCGGATCGACGCATGGGTGGTCATGCCGGATCATCTTCATGCGGTCTGGACGCTGCCGGAAGGCGATGCCGATTGCTCGGTGCGCTGGGGCGCGATCAAGGCGCGGTTCGTGATGAATGTGCGTAGGGCGGGCTTCAGCCCGCCAACCAGGTTACCGCCTGTGGCAACGGGCAGGTTTGCCGGGCTGAAGCCCGGCCTACGCGTCGGAAAGCGGGAAGCCGCGATATGGCAACGCCGGTTCTGGGAGCATCACATCCGGGACGAGTGCGATTTCCGAGCGCATGTGGAGTATTGTTGGTTCAATCCCGTGAAACACGGGTTTGTCGAGCACCCGGCCGATTGACCGTATTCGTCGTATCACCGGGACCGGGCGCGGTTCGGAACGTAGGCCGGGCTTCAGCCCGGCATGGCGGGTGGTTGGGGTTGGGCATGCCGGGATGGCGGGGCTTGCCGGATTTGCCGGGGTAAACCCCGGCGTACTTGGTGGGGTGGCATCCCACCCTACGCTTGCCTTGCAACGACAATCAATCGTTATCACTCTCGTCAATAACTTCTAAGTCTTCTTCGTCATCTCTAAGATCGCCAACGCCAACAACAATCAACTTCGCGACCCTACCGGTTCGCGTCACGTCTCGCATAACATCAAAACGAATAACACAAGACGGATCATCGGAGTTCGCAATATTCTTCTGAAGACTTTCCGCAATTAGGTTGACACCCTCACTCGTTCTTCCGGCGGCCGTCAAATAAAATGGAATGGGGCGAGGATGTGTCGTAGGAACAAACCGACCATTAAAAGTGTTCATATTGAACATGGATACACGACCTCCAATGGAGATCACATCATCAACACGTGTGCGATAGCGCAGACCTTGAAATGTATCCAAATTAATTTGAACATCGCTTTTAGTTGCATCTACCCCTTTGCCCACAATTGCCAATTCTGCTGTTTCCGAACCCACTATAGGTCTATGCATGTCGGCTATGGCCGGCTCAACTTTCTCAACCAACGATTCCAACTGACTCTTTTTGGGCATCAAGAAGCCTTCGCTACCATCCTGAAGCGCTCGCTCATATGTTTCTCGTAGGCTTTCCTCGTAATCGACTTTTTGGCCAGTCGCCTCGTGAACAACAAAGTCGTACAGAGAAAAAATAACATGACCCAAAGGGTTATTGGGCTCCAAAGATCCTAGGGCAAAAGCACCCACACTCATTGAGGTTATGAGTGCAGGGAACTTGTACGAACCGAAATCAGGAGGCGCACACAGGATCTGAGCACCACGTAAAGACGTAGACTGAGTGATGATTTCGTTGTTAAGCGCGAAGTGCGTTACAAGCGAAAGGCTCCTCTCATAACCTCGAATTGCTCGTGACAGATCGTAAAGATCGATAAGACCTTCGTCCGCAAGTTCACCTTTGTACCGAAGCGTAATTGGAAAAGGGTTTCCAGTATACTCGATTATCAATCAATTACTCCTTTAAACTCCCGCCATTCCCCCTTCGACATGCCGGAGGTCTCCTGCGTGACCTCCTCTCCTTTCAGCATCCGCCGCAGGCAGTCCAGCGCCTTCCCCGACAGCGTCGCGCCGCCCATGCGGTAGTCCTCGAAGGCGGCGTAGGCGAAGGGGACCCAGTCGCGGACCAGTTCGCAGATCTGCTCGGCATAGACGCGGATCTCGTACTGGGCGTGGCTGTCTGCGCGCAGGCGCAGGAAGTGGAAGAGGTTGTGGAGGTCTACCTTCCAGTACCACTGGGTGTAGATGTTGGCGGGCAGGTTCATGCGGGCCAGTTCTCGGGCCAGGCCCTGTTGCCCCTCCTGCCCGATCATTTCCTCGTAGTGGTCATAGCAGCGCGCGGCGTCGCCTTTCAGGTAGTCGAGCACGCGGGCCGCTTCCTCGCCCGAGAGCGCCTCGCCCCGGCCCTGGTTGTTGATCGTGGATTGCGCGGCGAGGTCTTCGGCGCGCGGGATGTAGAACTCGCGGTCGAGGATCGAGTAGCGGGCGGAGTATTCGTTCACGTTGGCGGTGCGGTGGCGGATCCACTGGCGGGCGACGAAGACGGGGAGTTTGACGTGGAGTTTCAGCTCGCACATCTCGAAGGGGGTCGAGTGCCAGTGGCGCATGAGGTAGCGGATCAGGCCCTCGTCGTTCGAGACGGCCTTGGTGCCCTTGCCATAGGAGACGCGGGCGGCCTGGGTGATGGCGTTGTCGTCGCCCATGTAGTCGATGACGCGGACGAAGCCGTGGTCGAGCACGGGATAGGCGGTGTAGAGGTGTTTCTCCATGCCGTCGGCAACCGCGCGGAGGGTCTGGCGCGGCGTGGCGCGAAGGTCGTCGATTTCGGCCTGCTGTTCGGGCGTGAGTGGCATGCGGTGTCCCCCTGTCGTGCGAGTCGTTTGGCTACTTTATCTGGTGCGGGGGTGGGGGTGAACCGCAATATGCGGATGGCGTTGACTTTGCGCGGCAGGCCATTAAGGGTGCTGTGACCGATTTGAGAGGCAAGATTGAGATGGTGCGGTTACTGGCGATCCTGATTGCGGTCATGGGCCTTGGGCTGGGCGCGGCGGTGGCGCAGACCCAGGTGCCGGACGGGGCGACCGTAGTGTCCAGCGTGCAGGCGCGCGCGATCGCACGGAAGGCGCTTGCCGAAGGCAAGCTGCAGATTGCGGACGCTTTGACCGCGGCGCTGCTGGTGCAAAACCCGACCGACGCCGAGGCGCTGATGATCCGGGCGCTGCTGATGCGGGCCCTGGGGCGGCTGGATGAGGCCCGCGAGCATGCCGCCTCTGCCTGGCGCCATGCCCCGACACCTGCCCTGCGTTTCGAGGCGGCGATGCTGACGGCGGATGTGCTGACGCGGCAGGAGAAGTTCAGCCGAGCCCAGTTCTGGCTGCGCCGCGCGGACCAGGCCGCCCCCGACGACCAAAGGCGCGCCGTTGCCGCGCGAGCCTTCGGTGTCGTCCGTCAACGCAACCCGCTGCAGGTCAACCTGCGGTTCTCGCTGAAGCCGTCGAACAACGTCAACAACGGGGCCGAAACGCTGGAGATCGACATCGGCGGGCTGCCGTTTCTCATCGACAGTTCGGGCCAGCAACTGGGCGGCTGGGAAGGCTCGACCGGGCTGTCCTTCGGATATCGGCTGGCCGAGAACAAGACCGCGCGCACGGACATCCTGGCGGACGTGTTCTTCCGCAAAGTGTGGCTGAATTCCGAGGCCGCCATTCTGGCCCCGGCCGCGCGTGGCTCGGATTACGACTATGGAGCATTGGTCGCCGGAATTCGACACCAGAGGCTTATATGGCCTGACATGGGCCCGAGCACGATTGCGGGCATCGCGGGGCAAAGCTGGTATGGCGGGGAGAAGCTGGCGCGCTGGGTCGAGATTCAACTTGGCCAGAACGTCAAGCGCTCGGAACAAAGCGCGTTGCGCTTCGGGGTGAAGGCGCGGGTCGAGAAGCGGCTGGATGACAGCATCAACGACTCGCGGTCGCTGGGGCTAAGCGCGGAATACCTGCGGGCGATCGAAGGTGGTGGAGGCTACAGCCTTGGTGCCCGCGTACAGAATATCTGGTCAGACTCCGCAACCGTCGACAGCCTGATCCTGGGTTTCAGCGCCAGCAGGACGCTGCCGAAACTGGGGCCTGTGCAGCCGCGGCTCAGCATGTCCGCCGAAAACCGCGACTATCAGAAATGGGCTGCGACAGCCGGTGGCCGGGAAGACAGGACGCTCAGCCTGCAGATTGACGCGACATGGTCCGATGTCAGCTACTACGGGTTCGTTCCGCAGGCCACTCTGATCGCCCGCCGGACATGGTCAAACGTGGATATCTATGACCGGAATGAACTGTCGCTCGGGCTGACCGTGGTCTCGCGTTTCTGACCACGCGCACTGGACATTTTCGTGCCGCTCTGCACTCTCTCGGGAAACCACAAAAAGGGAGAGACCGATGGGCATTGAATATCTGCACACCATGGTTCGCGTGAAAGACCTTGAGAAATCAAAGGCTTTTTACGAAATGCTTGGACTAATCGAGCGCCGGCGAAGCGAGAATGAAAAGGGACGATTCACGTTGGTGTTCATGTGCCCACCAGATCAGGCGGATGGCAAAGCTGATGTCGAACTGACCTACAACTGGGATGGCGATGACGGTCTGCCTTCCGACAGCCGGCACTTCGGGCATCTGGCATACCGCGTCGACAATATCTACGAACTGTGCCAGCAGCTGATGGACGCGGGCATCACGATTAACAGACCACCGCGCGATGGGCACATGGCGTTCGTGCGGTCGCCTGACAACGTCTCGGTGGAGTTGCTTCAGCGCGGCGAGGCCCTTCCACCGCAAGAACCTTGGGCCAGCATGGGCAACACCGGTCATTGGTGATCCGGGCAGCGACGCTGGCGCTTGTCCTGTCGGCAATCCTGCCCGGCCAGGCGCTGGCGTGCCGCATGGCGCTGCTTCTGGCGTTGGACGTATCCTCTTCAGTGGATGAAACTGAATACCTGCTGCAACGCAACGGCCTGGCCGCGGCGCTTCTGGCACCGGAGGTCGAGGCAGCTTTCATAAGCGGGTCGGCCCCTGTGGCAATTTCCGCCTTCGAGTGGAGCGGACGCTACAACCAGCAGACGATCCTTGACTGGCGGCTTATTCGATCCCCTTCGGACCTGCTTGCCGCCTCGGAGCGTATTGCCTCCACCCGACGCAGCGAAGACGAGTTCCCTACTGCTCTTGGTTATGCGCTGGGGCACGCGGCAAGCTTGTTCGACGAGGCGCCTTCCTGCGATCGGAGGACCATCGACGTAAGCGGTGACGGTGAAAACAACGACGGGTTCGCGCCCGGGCTGGCATATCGGCACTTCCCCTTGCAGAATGTAACGGTCAATGCGCTTGCCATAGGTGGGTCCGTGCAGCTTGAAGAGTTAATCGAGTACTTCCGACGCGAAGTCATCCGCGGCCCCGGCTCGTTCGTCGAGACTGCGTCGGATTATAACGACTTCGAAAACGCCATTCGAAGGAAACTCGAGCGCGAATTGTCGACCCGGGCTGTCGGAGCGCTCCGATGAAACGCTTTTGCCTTCTGCTTCTCCTGTGTCTGGTCCCGTTGCGGGGGGACGCAGCCTGCAGGCTGGCCTTGGCCATGGCCCTGGATGTCTCGGGGTCGGTGGATGCAGAGGAGTATCGCCTGCAGATGTCGGGGCTGGCTGCGGCACTCGGCGATCCGGATGTAGAAGCCGCCTTGTTTTCGATGCCGGAGGCCCTGGTCGCCCTATCGGTCTTTGAATGGTCTTCCGCGAGCTACCAGCGAATTATCCATGACTGGATTCTTGTCGAGGATCGCACGGTGCTGGGCGAAATCAGGGGGCGATTGGTGACTTGGGAGCGCGAGAAGGCGCCAGAAGCGACCGGTCTTGGAGCGGCGATGGAATTCGGAAAGGCGCTTCTGGACAGGGCACCGGCATGCTGGAACCAAACCCTCGACGTCTCCGGTGATGGCAAGAACAATGACTGGCCGGAACCCAGATACGTTCGGGCGCAAGGTACGCTTGCGGGTATCAGAATAAACGCGCTGGTGATTGCCGAGAGTCCCGGCAGCGAAGGACAACGGCCTCCGGTACTCGCATCAGACCTCGCGGATTATTTCCGCGCCAACGTCATCCAAGGCTCGGATGCCTTCGTGGAAACAGCGCTGGGATTTCAGGATTATGCGACAGCCATGCAGCGCAAATTGCTGCGTGAACTGAAAGCGCAGCCTGTTGGCGTGCTGCCGAGAAGGTTCGGCGAGCGCATCGTACCCGCCAGATTGAGCGAACCAGTTACGGGTCAGTAGATGTAGCGGATCTGGTCGCTCCAGAAGCGCTCGACCCTTTGAAGGGCCTTGTTCATGGTCAGGATGTTTTCAGCGCCGGCAAGCGGGTCGTTTTCCAGCCCCTGGGCGTGCCGTTCCAAGAGGTCGGAAACGATCTCGTGCACCTCTCGCCCTTTTGGGGTCAGCCGCACACGCACCGAGCGCCGGTCGATCTCGCACCGCTGATGGTGCATGAAACCGTTGTCGACCAGTTTCTTCAGATTGTAGGACACATTGGAGCCCTGATAGTAGCCACGGCTGCGAAGCTCGCCGGCCGTCACCTCGTTGTCGGCGATGTTGAACAGGAGCAATGCCTGGACGGCATTGATCTCCAGGAGACCGAGGCGTTCGAATTCATCCTTGATGACATCGAGAAGAAGACGGTGCAGCCGCTCAACCAGAGACAGGGTTTCCAGGTATTCCCTGATGAAGCCGTCCTTGGCGTCTTTCCCGATGGATTGATGGATACTCATGACTGCGACTCCCGCATTTTGAACTGCTCGCGGAAGGTGTTTCACCGAAATTTGCCAAGATACCGTTAAAAGTCTGAGTGTTATCCTTCAGGCCTTCCCGGGTTCCGAAACATGGCGGCTGCGGATCAGGTCGAGCATCCCTGCGTGCTCAACCGGAACGGGCGCCTGTTCGCTGAACCACTGGTACAGATCCTGATCGTTCTCGGCCAACAGCGCCTCGTATCGGTCCAGCGATCCGTCATCAAGATCGGCTCCGAACTGGTCGAAAAACGGACCAAGGATGAGGTCCATCTCCTTGGTACCTCTCCGCCACGAGCGGATTTTCAGACGCTTCAGCCGTGTGTCGCGGTCGGTCATTCGGCAGCCGCCCGCGCTTGCGAAAGAAGACCCTTCAGCCGCTTCTCGATCACGCCCAGGCGTTCGGACGACCGCTGCATGTCCGTACGCAGCATTCGCATTTCGGAGAGAAGCTCTGCGATATCCGGAATCGAGATGTCCTCGTGTTCGGGCTCCACGCCGGCCCCCTCGCCCGTCAGAAGCCATGGGATCGAGACATTCAGCACCCCGGATAGCGTCTGAAGCTTGTTGGCGCGCGGCTCCGAGACATCGTTTTCCCAGCCCTCGACGGTCTTCAGGGCCACACCGAGACGCTTGGCCAGCTGCTTCTGGCTCATCTGCCGGGCGTCGCGCGCCGCAGCCACACGATCACCGAACGTCGCGGCCTCATTCGAGTACCAGTTGATTTCATCATTATCAGACATCGGACACCCAATCGGCTTGCGGTTACATCGTTCGAAACCTATGACATTTCCATCATATCTCCACCGCCGGGACGACCATGCATCTCCTGTCTGCGACACTGGATCGCGTCAAACCCTCGCCAACCGTTGCCCTGACCGGCCTTGTCGCCGAATTGAAAGCGCAAGGCCGCGATATCATCGGCCTTGGGGCCGGCGAGCCTGATTTTCCGACACCCGAAAATATCCGTGAAGCGGGGAAACGGGCGATCGATGAAGGCAAGACACGCTATACGGCCGTCGACGGGATCCTGGAACTCAAGCAAGCGATTGCGTCGAAGTTCCTACGCGAGAACGGCTTGACATATACACCTCAGCAGATCTGCGTCTCGTCCGGTGGCAAGCAGGTCCTTTACAACGCCCTCATGGCTACCTTGAACCCTGGTGACGAGGTCATCATTCCGGCGCCCTATTGGGTCAGCTACCCGGACATGGTCAAGCTGGCCGGCGGGGATCCCGTGATTGTGAGGACGACGTTGGAGGACGGATTTCGCATGTCTCCGGAGGATCTGGAAGCTGCGATCACACCGCGGACCAAATGGCTGATCTTCAACTCGCCTTCGAACCCAACCGGAGCAGGCTATGCGCCCGATCAGCTGAAAGAGCTGACAGACGTGCTGGAGCGCCACCCGCATGTATGGATCATGTCAGACGACATGTATGAGCACATCGCATTTCCCGGTTTCGAGTTCCGAACGCCTGCCCAGATTGCGCCTGCGCTGTACGACAGAACACTGACTGTCAACGGAGTCTCCAAGGCCTACGCGATGACAGGCTGGAGGATCGGCTATGCGGGCGGACCGGAGAAGCTGATCGGCGCGATGCGCAAGATCCAATCTCAATCCACATCCAATCCCTGCACCATAAGTCAGTGGGCCGCAGTCGAGGCGCTGGAAGGCCCTCAGGACTATATCCCTGAAAGCGTCGCGGTCTTTCTGAGGCGGCGCGATTTGATCGTGGCCGGTCTGAACGCGGCCGAGGGAATCGAATGCCCCACACCCGACGGGGCGTTTTACGTCTATCCGTTTATTCGGGGTTGCATCGGCAAGGTGTCCCGAGGCGGAACGCTGATTGCCGACGATGAAGCGTTCTGCCGTGCGCTTCTGGAAGAAACCGGGGTGGCCGTCGTCTTTGGCGCGGCCTTCGGCCTTTCCCCCGCATTCCGCGTCAGCTACGCGGCCGCGGACGAAACGCTGCGCGAAGCCTGCGGCCGGATACAGGATTTTTGCGCCGGTCTGACCTGACATCTTCCGCCGGCGCTGGAGAGAACACCATGGAAAGCCATCGGCCCGGCTATTACTTTCGCACCCGTGAAAACGGCGCGATCGTCTTCAAGGTCGACACCGCCAACCGGCTGAGGCGCATGGACCTGATTCAGATTGCCGTCGTGAACCTGAATAACGGTGAAGTAAGGCCACATGGAGATCACGAGCTTTCTTCCGAGGATGATGCAACCATAAAATCATGGATGGCCGAGCGGCAGGAAGTGCTCAAGGTGCGTCAGCTGGACGATATTCAGAGAACGATCGAACATCTGAATCAAACTGCATCTTGGGCGCAGCAACGGGCCACCCCCGAAGAATTGAAGCGCGTCACCGACGCGCTTCTTATGGCCATGCACGACCTGCGGACGGTTCTGGTTCGAAAGACATCGGACCAGTGGCTGCCCGAGGAAGACTAGGCGTTCTTCCATTTTCTGAGAGCGACGCAGGCCGCCGCGCACCGTTATACCACCGAACAGCATGGGTGCCGACGGCAGCGGAACCTGAGCCAGACAGACGTTCAAACCACGCACGTGGCCCATGCCTTGTGCCGGAGCGCGCACGTTACACCTACTCTTCAGACCCAGGACTAGTCGAAAACTGCCCGGCTGTTACTGATCAGTGATCAAGTGACAGCCGGATTCTGCTGCCAGTCCAATAGCAGTTTATGGGAAACGCTCTCGTTGGTCAGGGACCTCGGACACTCTATGCGTCCTTGTCAATCGCCCGCTTGGAAGGCCAGGGACATACCGGCCCCGAAACTCCCTCCCATGCTCCCTCTTTCAGGGCACGTCCCAGGATACGATCCGGGTTTGTCGGGGGAGGCATATGGACGTCCCTGAGGAGATGAAAACCGAAACGCCCATAATAGGGCGCATCGCCGACAAGGAGCACGCGATCCCATCCAACCGCCCGCGCCAGTGAGCCTTCGATCAGTTGCGCACCAACACCCTCTCCCTGACGGGTCGGATGCACGGCAACCGGACCGAGCAGCAAAGTAGCGGCCTCGCCCACAAGTACCGGCCAGTAGCGTATGGCGCCGGCCACCAGTCCAAGATCGTCGCGCGCCACGAGACAAAGCTCGGCAACCGGATCGACACCGTCGCGCAGCCGGTAGGATGACAGCGCAGTCCGGCCGGGCGCGAAACAAAGGTCGTACAGACCCTCGACCTCCCACCAGTCTTCTGGACTCTCTTTATGAAGCTCCAACTTTCCCAAGCCTCGTTTCGACTGGAAACGCGCCTAACACGACGCTAGGTCTGGCACAAATCCGAAGGAGTAGATCATGTTCTATCGTCCCGAAGACGGGCACGGGCTGAAACATAACCCGTTCAACGCCGTCGTGACGCCACGACCCATCGGCTGGATCTCGACGCGCGACAGCGACGGGTCTGAGAACCTTGCGCCCTATTCGTTTTTCAATGCCGTCGCCTACGTGCCCCCGCAGGTCATGTTTGCCTCGACCAGCGCCAAGCCCGACCGAGACGGCACGAAAGACAGCGTCGCGAATATTCGCGAGACCGGTGTTTTTTGTGTAAATATCGTCGAATACGCGATGCGCGAAGCAATGAACCTGACGTCGGGACCGTGGCCGCGAGAAATTGACGAGTTCGAGAAAGCCGGGATCGAGCGAGTTCCCTGCGAGGAAATACCGTGTTCGAGGGTCGCCAGCGCACCCGCGTCGCTGGAGTGTCGCATGACAGAGATCGTTACCCTGCGAGGTGAGGCTAACTTCCTTGTTCTGGGCGAGGTCGTAGGCGTGCATCTTAGGGATGATTGCTTGGAGGACGGGATGTTCAACGTCTTGAAGTTTCAGCCTCTTACGCGGCTGGGTTACCGGGACTACAGTCGCATTACCGAAGTGTTCAGCCTGAAACGTCCCGGAGAGTAGTGCCTTTTTTGCCGCGCGCTCGACAGTTTGTCGAAACCCTGCTCTGGAACTGTCGCTTATCAGAGATAAGGTCAATTCCATCACAGACATGCTGAAGCACGAACTCTTCGATTTCAGAGGCTCTCTCGGATGAACCGTTTCCGGACCCGTTTTGCCGTTCTTGCGGCGATCTCGCCATTGATCCTCTCGGGCTGCATGACACCCGAGAGTTTCGAGACGGCACCCGTACAAGTCGCGACAGCGCAGGGCGTAGTGACCTGCCAGTTGTACAGACGAGACCGCGTGCTGTGGGACCGCGCAATCCACCGTCCTGAAACGATGTCGGTCAATACGGCTGACGAGATATGCAGGGCGGAAGGTCAGCGCCAGGTGGCAGGCGCGTGAAGCCGGGACGGCCGGGCTAGTTGGTCTTCTGCTTCGGAATGAAGGGAAGAGGAACGGCAGGAACGCCTTCTTCCGCCAGCTTCCGGGCATCTTCGGCCCGCACCTCGCCATAGATCGACCGCTGTGGCGTCTCGCCATTGTGCATCGCGCGCGCTTCCTTGGCGAACCGGTCGCCCACATAGTCGGAGTTTTTCTCAACATGTTCACGGATCGTGCGGATCGCCTCTGCGAGATCGGGATCGGCGGTATTTGTCATCGGACGCTTTTCAGAGATCTGTGCTCGTTCATTGCGCCGTGTTCGGACCTGGGGTGCCATCAGCGATTTCTCGACATGAGTGTCCTGGCAATCGGGGCAGACGACCAGTTCCGCCGCGCGAAGGCCTTCGTAGGCCTCGGCGGATTTGAACCAGCTCTCGAAGCTGTGGTCGTTCTGGCATTTCAGCGTGTAACGGATCATCTTGAGACACCTTCAGGACTCTACAGATAATCTTCCCCCAAAGGGCTTTCAATCGGTTGTTACGTTTGCGCTTTTCTTCAAAGTACCGTTGGATCGAAACCGGAAAGAATTGCTGTCAGTTCTTTCTCGTCGACGGCCTTGGCGGCTTCCTTCAGCGACATCCATTTACGGCGTCGCTCCGACTTTTCCGGCCAGTCGGCGTGTTGTTTCTTCACCTTGACCGGGAATACGGCAACGACGCAGGGCAACCGATCTTCGCTGTTGATGTCCTTGACATAACTATAGACACCGACACAAACCGGTTTCGCCTTACCAGTAACGCCGGCTTCTTCCCAAGCTTCGCGCTCGGCCGCCTCTACAGGTGTGGCACCGTCGACGGGCCAGCCCTTGGGCAAGATCCAGCGCTTGCGCTGTCTTGATGTCACGAGCAACACCTGAACCTTGTCGTTCTTCACACGCCAGCACAGCGCTCCGAATTGTGTTCGAACCGCTCTCTTGTCGCCATCCACAAGGCGGACGGGACGCTGTTTCATTCGCGCCAAGCTCATCGTTATGCCGTTGCTGCCTCGCAATTATAAGCTCTTGGAAGAACAGTTATCACAAGTGATTCGTAGAAAAAAGGCACCGATTCTAATGGGTTCGAAGATGTGGCCGAACGCAACAATGTCTTGCCGCATGTTCAAGCCATCAATCCCCGCCCTTTGAGCAAGGCTTCGGGTCCGGGCATGCGACCTCGGAACGCCGTATAGAGATCCGCGGCCTCGCGTACGCCTCCGACCGAAAGTATGTGCTCTTCCAGTCGACCCGCTGTGCCTTTGTCGAACGGATCGCCAGCCTCTTGGAAGGCCTCGAACGCGTCCGCGTCCATCACTTCGGACCACATGTAGCTGTAGTATCCGCTGGAGTATCCGTCGCCCGAGAAGACATGCGAGAAATGCGGCGCCGCGTGCCGCATTGTGATTGCGCGGGGCATTCCGATCCGGTCGAGTACTTCCGCCTGGCGCTGCATCGGGTCCGCAGGAGCCTCGCCCCGATGAAAATCCAGATCGACCAGGGCCGAGGCGACATACTCGACGGTCTGAAACCCCATGTCGTAGGTCGCCGCGGACAGCAAGCGTTCCAAAAGATCCGCTGGCATAGGCTTGCCCGTTTCGGCATGGGTCGCGAATTCGGACAGGACTTCCGGCACTTCCAGCCAATGTTCGTAAAGCTGGGATGGCAGTTCGACGAAATCGCGTGCGACCGATGTGCCCGACACGGATTCGTAAGTCACGTCCGACAGCATCTGATGCAATGCGTGGCCGAACTCGTGAAACAGAGTGCGCGCATCATCGTAGGAAAGAAGCGCTGGCTGTCCCGCCGGCGGTTTGGCGAAGTTGCAGACATTGATCACTATGGGCCGCACATCGCCACCCAGTTTCCGTTGGCTTCGGAGGGCGGAACACCATGCGCCCGAGCGCTTTGATCCGCGGGCGAAATAGTCGCCTATGAACAGCGCCACATGATCGCGGTTCCGGGTGATCTCCCAGGCACGGGAATCCGGATGGTTCAGCGGAACCTCGACCGGAGACGCCTTTATTCCGAATAGACGCTCTGCACAGGCGAAAGCGGCCTCGATCATCCGGTCCAGCTGCAGGTAGGGCTTCAGTTCGGTCTCGTTCAGGTCGTGCTCTTCCGCACGACGTTTTTCGGAATAATAGCGCCAGTCCCACGGCTCCAGCGGACCGCTTTCACGGTCCGCATGAAGCATGGCCTGAAGACGGGAGGCATCCGCCTCGGCAGTCGCGCGCGCCGGGGCCCATACCTGCATCAGCAGGGCTTCGACCGCATCCGGATTTCCGGCCATCTCGGTCTCAAGCTTGAAATGGGAGAAGTCCTTGTAACCCAGCAGATGAGCACGCTCCTCGCGCAGTCGCAGCGTTTCCGCGACAATGGCGCGGTTATCGGTCGACCCGCCGTTCTCGCCTCGTGCGGTCCATGCACGCCACGCGCGTTCACGAAGGTCGCGCCGGGGAGAGAATTGAAGAAACGGCACAATCAGCGAGCGTGAAAGAGTAATTACCGGACCGGTTGCGCCTTTTTCCTCACCCGCAGCGCGTGCCCCAGAGACGACGAAATCCGGCAACCCCTTCAGGCCGTCGGCATCCAGTTCCATGTACCAGCCTCGCTCGTCAGCAAGGAGGTTTTGCGTGAACTCGGTCCCGAGGATCGCCAGCCGTTCCTTGACCTGCGTGAGACGATTGCGTGCGGCGCCCTGCAGTTCCGCGCCAGACCGGACGAACCCGCGTCGGGTTAGCATCAGGACGCGCGCCTGCTCATCGCTCAGATCGAGCTGATCGCGCGACTGCCACAATGCATCGATCCGACCGAAGAGCGCCTCGTTCATGGTTATTTCGGAAGAGTAGGCCGAGAGCTTGGGCGAAAACGATCTCTGCAACGCCTCACGCTTCTCGTTCGAGTCGGTGCCCGCAAGGTTGTAGAACGCCGACAGAATTCGGCCCAGCGTCTCGTCGGCCAGTTCCAGCGCGTCGATCGTGTTCTCGAAAGTCGGCGGATCGGGATTGTCGGCGATCGCCGAAACAGCCTTGCGGGCCTCGGCAAGCGCCGCATCTACGGCAGGTTCGAAATCATCGTCGGAGATGCGATCGAACGGTGGCAATCCAAAGGGAGTATCCCACGGTGCGAGCAACGGGTTTTCAGGTTTTTCGGTCATGTTGTGCTACCTATGGGTGCGCTTCCCAAGTTTCCATAGTCGATCAGCGTGACCCGCAGATCGGGCAGGTCTTGCGCCGATTTACGCCGATCACTCTTACGTCGGCGTAAAGCGCGTCGTAGATCATCATCCGGCCCAGCAGCGGATCGCCGGCCCCGGCAAGGAGCTTGATTGCTTCCACAGCCATCATGGCGCCAAGCACCCCGGGCAATGGCCCCAGAACGCCACCTTCGGCGCAGGTCGGGGCCAGACCCGGCGCTGCGGGTTCGGGGAACACGCATTGGTAACAGGGAGCGTCTCGCGACGGGTCGAAGATGCTGATCTGGCCTTCCCACTGGCTAATCGCCGCGGACACCAGGGGAAGCCTGGCCGCCACTGCCGTTTCGTTGACCATATAGCGGGTCGCCTGATCGTCTGTTCCGTCGAGAATGAGGTCATAATCGGCGAATAGCTCTGCTGCGATATCCCCAGTCAGACGCCGGTGATAGGGGCGCACGTTGACGAACGGGTTCTGCGCCTTCATCGCGATTTCCGCGGAAAAGACCTTTGGCATGCCGATCCTGTCGTCGGTATGGATCACCTGCCGCTGCAGGTTGGAATTCTCGACCACGTCGTGATCGATCACGCCGATCGTCCCGACCCCGGCGGCCGCGAGGTATTGAAGCGCCGGCGCTCCCAGCCCGCCCGCCCCGATCACGAGGACGCGCGCATCCTTCAGGCGTTTCTGCCCGGGCCCGCCGATTTCGCGCAGAATGATGTGCCGCGCGTTACGCTCCAACTCGGTTCCGGCGGAGGACGGGGCATCCTTCGGAAGGTTCTCCGGCCTGACGCGCGACTTGAGTGACTTCAAACCTCGCGAGTACGCCCAGACGATAGCTGCGAGACCACCCAAAACCAGCCATTCACCCGCCGATCCTCCTGTCGTTTCGCGTAAAGCGTGCCCCACCGGCAGGGCGATCTGGACCATCAGGACGGCCACATAGAGCAGCCCGATCATCAAGAGCCGCCCAGAAACCGGAACACGCAACAGATGCCCCAGCCCCCAAAGACCCGCCGCCAGAACGAATACCATCGCCATCAGCCGCGCCCCGTCGAACCGAAACCGCCTGCCCCGCGCGCCGTATCGGACAGCACATCGGTCTCTTCAAATGTCACCTGCATAACCGGCGCGATCACGGCTTGCGCGATGCGGTCGCCATGCCCGATCGTCACCGGCGCGTCTCCGAGATTGATCAGAATGACACCCAAGGGACCTCGATAATCGCTGTCGATAGTGCCGGGGGTATTGGGCAGGCTAAGACCATGTTTCAGGGCAAGGCCCGAACGCGGTCGGATCTGCATTTCGTATCCCGGCGGGATCTCGACCGAGAGGCCTGTCGGCACGATACGCCGCGCGCCCGGCGCGAGCGAAATCCCGTCCCTCTCCGCTTCGGGGAAATTGGCGCGCAGGTCAGCCCCCGCCGCCCCCGTAGTTTCGTAGGACGGCAAGGGGACCGAGGGATCAGCTTCGGGCAGCCTCCGGATTCGAACGACCGGGGTCATGCAAGCGCGTCGGCGATACGTTGGGCCAGCCGCCGGGCCACCTGCTCCTTGGAGGCGCGCGGCCATTCCTCGGCCCCTTCTGCATCGATGACGGTTACGGCATTTTCGTGCCCGCCCATGATGCCGGTTTCGGGCGAAACGTCATTTGCGACGATCCAGTCACATCCCTTGCGTTTCCGCTTCGCCGTCGCGTTCGCAACAACGTCATCGGTTTCCGCCGCAAACCCCACGACAAGCTTTGGCCGGCCTTTCTTCATCTGCGACACGGTAGCGAGAATGTCGGGGTTCTCTGACAGCTTCAGCGTTGGTGGCTTGCCCGACCCATCCTTCTTGATCTTTCCCTTCGCCGCCTCGACGTGCCAGTCTGCGACGGCAGCCGCGAAAACAGCCGCATCCGCGGGCAATGCACTCCGGACTGCCGCCAGCATCTCGTTCGCCGTCTCAACTCGAACAACGGACACGCCCGGAGGTGGCGGAACCGAAGCCGGGCCCGTCACGAAGGTCACGCGTGCGCCAAGCCCTGACAGGGCAAGAGCCAGGGCCGTACCCTGCGCGCCCGAAGAGCGGTTGGCGATATAGCGCACGGGATCAATGGGTTCGTGGGTCGGCCCCGAAGTGACCACGACATGCTGACCGGTGAGCGGCCCGTCCGCGAGGCGTGCTTCGATTGCACCGAGAATGTCGGCAGGTTCGGACATCCGGCCGGGGCCGTATTCGCCGCATGCCATGTCACCTTCATCCGGTCCGATCCGATGCACACCGTCGGCTTCGAGCGTGGCAACGTTTCTCTGGTTTGCAGGGTTCAGCCACATGCGCACGTTCATCGCGGGCGCCACCAGAACAGGCGTGTCCGTTGCCAGAAGAAGCGTCGATGCCAGGTCGTCGGCATGGCCCCCTGCCATCTTTGCCATGAGATCGGCGGTTGCCGGCGCAACTACGACCAGATCGGCAGAGCGCGACAACTCGATGTGGCCCATCTCGGCCTCATCGGTCAGGTCGAACAGGCTGGTATAGACCTTCTCGGCGGCAAGCGCTGATGCGGACAGGGGTGTCACGAATTCCTGAGCGGCCCTGGTGAGAACGGGCGTCACGCTGCCGCCCGACTTGCGGATCAGCCGGATCAGTTCCAGCGATTTGAACGCGGCGATGCCGCCGCCGATAATCAGAAGAATGCGTTTGCCGTGAAGCATTTGGTCCCGCCTTTCCTGTCTGACAGTGTTACGGGGGCACAGGGCCGGGGGCAAGATGGCGCTACTTTCTCAACGCCGCGCAAGGATCGTCACGTTCCACGGCCTCGGTCAGAAGCCAATGATCGAATTCCGGCACATCGTCCGGGCCCAATTGCTCAAGCTGTCCGACCGATTGGACAGCTAGGTCCATACGCTGAATTCTCAGCATTGACGGAACGCCCCAATCGTTGCCCGCGTGGCCGTTTCCCGTGATCACCACGACCGGCGACCAGCCATCCGAGACGGCTTCGAAATGGGCCGCGATTGCCGAGCGTGCCAGATAGGCATCTCTGAACCGCTGAGCCTCGACCATGCCGGGCAGCATGTCTTCGGGAAGGGCGCCGCAATGCGCATCGCGCTGAATCGCTTCGAGAGTGGCCTGCACCTCGTCAGAGAACACCTGGTCGAGCGAAAACAACTCCGCTCCATCGCCAAAGACATCGGCAGCCCCTTCGGATATGGCCCGGCGCACGTCGGCGATCGGGGCGCCACCGCCGAAGTAGGCAGCGTCGGGCGCGGCGGCGAAAATAGGATAATACATGCCGAAATCCGGCCAGCCACGCTCCTCCCACTCAAGTACGGCCTCCAGCCGTTCAGGATCGGCGATCAGATCGGGCGTGATCTTCGCCGCCAGCTCAGGCGTGATCTGTTCGAAGACCAATGCACCGGGCCGCAGGGCCGCGACCGCTGCGGCTTGGTTCGCATGGTGATGAGGATTGTCGTGGACCTCGCCGAAAACGATGATGTCTGCAGCCCTGAGCGCGCTCCAGTCGTCTCCGAAAAGTTGGCCGGCAAAAGCCGGCCATGAAAGTACGAGGGAAAAGAAAAAGGTCAGGCGAAGAATTCGTGCACTTCCTTCGATTGTGCTTCGAGATTCTTGCGCATCTTCTGGAAGGCCGCCGCCTCGAGCTGGCGAACACGCTCTTTCGAAAGACCAAGCTCGATGCCAAGGCTTTCTAGCGTGCGGGGCTCGTCGCGCAGCTTGCGCTCGCGGACGATGAAGCGTTCGCGTTCGTTCAATGCGGAGAGAGCGGACAGAAGCCATTCGCGCAGAGTATCGATATCTTTCGCATGCTCAACAGAAGCCGACTGGCGGGCGTCCTCGTCTTCGAGGGTCTCGATCCATTCGCGGCCTTCGTCGTCTGTCGACTGGGTCGCATTCAGAGAGAAATCCGATCCGGCGAGACGGCCCTCCATCATCTCAACATCATGGAGAGGCACACCCACTTCCGTGGCGATCATCTCGCGCATGGTCTGGCGGTCCAGTGTTTCTCCACGACCCGCTGCTTCCCGCTCAAGGCGGGCCTGGACACGGCGCATGTTGAAGAAAAGAGATTTCTGTGAAGAGGTCGACCCTGTGCGAACCATCGACCAGTTCCGCATAACGTAGTCCTGGATCGACGCCTTGATCCACCAGACAGCGTAGGTAGAGAAACGCACGCCCCTGTCAGGATCGAACTTGTCGGCGGCCTTCATCAGGCCAAGGCCGGCTTCCTGAATCAGGTCGTTCATAGGTGCGCCGTAGCGCTTAAATTTCGCAGCCATCGAGATGGCAAGGCGCATGTAAGCGGTTATCAGTCGATGAAGAGCCTCTTCGTCACGATGATCTCGCCATGCGTAGGCCAGTTGGAGTTCAGTCTCGGCATCCAGCAATTCGGCCTGCATAGCGCGTCGCGAAAGCGACTGGTCGATATAGCCGTCAAGAGCCATCGTTTTTCTCTCCCGGTTTGAGCGACGAAATGAAAAATCTGTCGCTTGTTTATGACTATTACGAAGCCGCTCCGGTTTCGGATCAAAGATTTCGCAATCGGCTTCGGACCGGAGAAAAATCCGGGGGAAGGCACCCGCGAGCCTCTCCTACGGTCGGACGATTAACCGGGCGTTAAGCTTGGCTGGGCCAAAAGCAGAGAGTTTCCGGGGTCCCCATGGTCGCGCGCAGCTACACGGTCGCATTCGAAGGCATCGATGCACGCCTCATCGAGGTGCAATGCGCCCTGTCGCCCGGAGTGCCCAGCTTTTCCATCGTGGGGCTTGCGGACAAGGCTGTCAGCGAAGCGCGGGAACGGGTCCGCGCCGCACTAAACGCTCTGTCAATTGCCCTGCCCGCCCGACGGATCACCATCAACCTGTCACCAGCGGACATGCCGAAGGAAGGCTCGCATTTCGATCTGCCGATTGCCCTTTCGCTTCTGGCCGCGATCGAGATCCTTCCAAAGGATGCGGTCGAAGGGCTGGTCGCCCTTGGAGAGCTTTCCCTGGATGGAAACCTTGTTCCCGTGACCGGAGCGCTACCTGCAGCGCTGGCGGCCGCCGAAGCGGGTCGATCTCTGTTTTGTCCGGCGGCATCGGGCGCAGAGGCCGCATGGGTTGGACAGACGGCCGTTGTCGCCCCGGAGTCGCTGGGAGCGGCGATCCAACACATAACCGGAGCCAGGGTTCTGCCACTGAGCATGCCCGGCGAAGTCGCAGCCCCCGAGACCGGGCCTGACTTGCGGGAGGTCAAGGGACAGGAACGGGCAAAGCGGGCGTTGGAAATCGCCGCGGCCGGGAGGCATCACCTGCTGATGGTCGGTTCGCCAGGGTCGGGCAAGTCGATGCTGGCCGCGCGCCTTCCGGGAATCCTGCCGGATTTGTCGCCGGAGGAGGCACTGGAAACATCAATGATTCACTCGCGCGCCGGGTTGATTGATGCCGGCGGAATCTCGCGCCGTCGTCCGTTCCGCGCGCCCCATCACACGGCCTCGATGGCCGCGATCGTTGGCGGCGGGAAGGGCGCAAAGCCCGGCGAGATCAGCCTTGCGCATAACGGCGTTCTTTTCATGGATGAATTTCCGGAATACCCGCGCAGCGTTCTGGAAACGCTTCGACAGCCAATCGAGACCGGAGACGTGGTCGTTGCGCGTGCCAACGCCCATGTCAAATATCCCTGCCGGTTCCTGCTGATCGCCGCAGCCAACCCTTGCAAATGCGGTTATATGGCTGACGCGTCGCGGGCCTGCTCGCGCGCGACGGCCTGCGGCGAGGAGTACATGGGTCGGATTTCGGGGCCCTTGATGGACCGGTTTGACCTGCGTGTCGAAGTCCCCCCGGTCTCATTTCAGGACCTCGATTTGCCAGCCTCGGGAGACCTCTCCGCGCAAGTGGCGCAACGCGTGGCAACCGCTCGACGGATTCAGGCCGAGAGATACGCCGGTACCGGGAACACCCGCGTCAACGCGGACGCAAGCGGCATCCTTCTGGAAGAGGTGGCGACCCCCGATGGCGAAGGGCAGGCTCTGCTGAAACAGGCAGCCGAACGGATTGGACTTTCCGCCCGCGGATACCACAGGGTGCTGCGGGTAGCGCGAACCATCGCGGACCTTGCCGGCCGCGAGCAGGTCGGGCGCCGCGACATTGCAGAAGCCGTCAGTTTCAGGCTTGCGGGATCGAAACTTTAAGGCAGCGACGCACAAACTCCGCCGTGCGGTCCAGAGCCTCGTCGGCCTCGGGAATCCAACTGCGGAACAATTGCCAGACATGGGGCGCATCTGGCCAGAGATCGACCTGCGTATCGACACCTGCGTTTCTCAAACGCCGCTCGATCCTCAGGGTGTCATCCAACAGTATTTCTGTCCGACTGGCCTGGAGATATACCGGAGGCGCACCTTCGAAACCCGCAAACAGCGGCGAGAGGCGCGGGTCCGCGAGGTCTGCCTGCGGGGCCACCATCGTGCGAAGCTCTTCGATCCGCTCTACCGGAAGGATCAGGTCGCTCCTTGCGTTTGTCCTGAGCGTCTCGCCGCCAAGTGTCAGATCCGTCCATGGCGAGAACGCGAAAAGTCCGGCGGGCCGTTCTCCGGCAGCCAGAAGGTGGGCGAGAAGAGCAAGCGCCAGACCGCCTCCCGCACTGTCTCCGCCCAGTACGATCCGCCGGGCATCCGTTCCTTCGTTCCGGAGACCGTTCCATGTCGCGAGCGCGTCCTCGAATGCCGCGGGAAAGGGGCGTTCAGGCGCCAGGCCATAGTCTGGCAAGACCGCGCGCAGACCGGCCTTTCCGGCGATACTGCCGACCATCGGCAGATGCGACGCCGCATTGCCGGTGATGTATCCGCCACCATGGAAATAGAGAAGCACGGCATCCCCGCTTGCCGAGGGCGGCCGGACGTCCAGCACGGGAACCCCGGCAATCACGCGGCGCGAGGCATTCGTCCGGGGTCCAAGAAAAATCCATCGTGCCGCAAGATCGAAGTCGCGTCTTGCGCGTTCCGGTGTCTTGGTCCGCTTGAGAAGCGGTCGGCCGACGGTTCTCAGGAGGAGGTTCAGCGCCGTCAGCCGCGCACTCATAGTCCCTTGCGGGCTGCGATGGCGTCCCAGATGGCGCCCGCGGCATTGATGCCGTCGAACCTCTCCAGTTCCTGGATGCCGGTCGGAGAGGTAACATTGATCTCGGTGAGATAATTGCCGATGACGTCAATGCCGACAAAGACTTGGCCTTTCTCGCGCAGCAGCGGACCAATCGCATCGCAGATTTCCCTGTCGCGCGCTGTCAGGCCAATCTTCTGGGCGGTTCCGCCGATATGCAGGTTCGAGCGCGTTTCTCCGACTGGCGGCACCCGGTTGATGGCGCCGATCGGTTCTCCATCGACGAGGATGACCCGCTTGTCACCATTGGAGACGTCCGGCACGAATTTCTGCGCGATCAGCGGCTCGCGGTTCATGCCGGTAAAGAGTTCGTAGAGCGATACAAGGTTCCGGTCATCGGGCGTCAGCCGGAACACCCCTGCCCCGCCATTCCCGTAGAGTGGCTTCAGGATGATATCTCCGTGCCTTTCGCGGAATGCGCGCAGCGTGGCAAGATCGCGCGCGATCGTGGTCGGCGGCGTGAGATCGGGAAACTGGAGAACCAACAGCTTCTCGGGATAGTTCCGCACCCAGAACGGGTCGTTGACGACCAGCGTGCCCGGCCCGAGGCGCTCCAGAAGATGGGTCGTGGTGATATATCCCATATCGAAAGGCGGGTCCTGGCGCAGCCAGACGACATCGTAATCGCCGAGGTCCACTTCGGCCTCTGTGCCAAGTGTGAAATGGTTGCCCTTCTCACGGCGAACGGTCAGCGGCCAGCCGCGCGCCGTGACCCTGCCCTCCTGCCACGCCAACCGGTCAGGCGTGTAGTAGAACAGTTCATAGCCCCGCGCCTGCGCCTCTTCGGCAATACGAAACGTTGAATCGGCATTGATGTCGATTGGTCCGATCGGGTCCATCTGGATGGCCACTTTCACCTGCGGAACTCCCTTTCGCTGTCGCCGAGTCTGCCGTCAGTATGTGGCGCAACAGGATTGGCAGCGCAATGCGCCTTTCCGTGATCAGAAGAGCGAGACGTTCTCGATTATGTCCACTTCGCCGATTTCATTGACCAGCGCCGCGTCGATCCGCAATACGGGAGACGTTCCGGCATGCGATCCGGCGGCATATTCTTCGGCCGCCGACATGATACGAGACACCTGCGCGTGGGACAGTCGCTCTGCGGCTTTGGCGAACGTCCTGGACTTTTTGACTTCGACGAAGATCAGGAGGTCGCCCATCGTCAAGACAAGATCGATCTCTCCGGAACGCCCCCGCCAACGCCGGGCCACCGGCACCGCTCCCTTGGCGACATACTCGCGCACAACGCAGTCTTCCGCGGCAAGGCCCGAAAGGTAGTTCCTTGTTCCCCTGTGGGTGGCGGCCTTTGCAGCGCGTGCGGATTGCATGATCGTCCTTCCCGGTCTTTTGGCCGTTGTAGGGATGACCTTTGAAGCATCGATTAATCGCGCTTTTGTATTTCGAGTCCCAGCTGGTAAAGGTCCCGCTTCGGCACTCCAAAACGGGCAGCCACCGCATTGGCTGCATCTTTCAGCTTCATCGACTTCATCGCTTCGATCAGGGACTGTTCCAGAGTCGCCTCATCGACCTTGTTGCTGCCTTTGCCAATACAGATAGCGATCTCGCCTCGAACCTTGCGGTCCGAAAACGCTTCCACGAGGCTGTTCAGGGATCCGCGAGAGACCTCTTCGAATTTCTTGGTCAACTCCCTGCAAACGGCAGCGGACCGATCCCCGCCCAGCACTTTCGCGCAATCCGTCAATGTCTGGAGCAGACGATTGGGGCTTTCGTAAAGGACCAGCGTTGCCTCGATCGGGGCGAGTTCTTCGAGAAACCTGCGCCGCGCTCCGACGGCGTTCGGCGGGAAACCGGCAAAAAGAAATCGGTCGGTGGGTAGGCCCGACACCGTCAGCGCGGCTATGACCGCGGATGGGCCCGGTGCCGAGTAAACCGGATGCCCAGCCGCAATCGCGTCGCGCCCCAACGCATAGCCCGGATCAGCCACCAGCGGCGTACCGGCTTCCGAGGCATACGCCAGGGATTTTCCTTCGGCCAGAAAGCCAAGAAGTTTCGGGCGTTGAGCCGCCCCATTATGGTCGTGGTACGCGACGATCCGCCGACCCTTCAGCGGCACTCCGTGAATTTCCATCAAGTGCCGCAGGGAGCGCGTGTCTTCGGCAGCCAGAACATCCGCCGCGCCAAGAATATCAAGCGTGCGAAGCGTTATGTCCCGCGCGTTGCCCAGAGGCGTCGCCACGAAATATAGCCCGGGCGTCAGCGCATTCGGTTGTTCTGTCGCGCTCACTGCACCTCTCCTGATTTACTTGGCAGGCGTTTCTGCATAGGGTCGCGGCTAACTTCTGTCCACCCAGGGAGCGTTTTAACGATGGCTGGTTTGAATTTCTTGCGCCGCAAGACAATGGCATGGATTGCCGCCGGACTGGGCTTTGCTGCGCTTTCGGCCTGTGACGTCTCGATGCCTGCTGGTGGAGCGCTGATCAACACGTCGCGCCCGGTGCCCGTCGCACTCCTGGTTCCGAAGAGTTCGCAGTCGGCCGCCGGCCTGGCCCAATCGCTCGAGAACGCGGCGCGCCTTGCCGCCAGCGATCTTCAGGGCGCGTCGGTAGACCTGCGCGTCTATGATACCGGTGGCACTCCTGAAGGAGCGACCATCGCCGCCAATCAGGCTTTGAGCGACGGCGCACGCATTTTCGTTGGACCGCTTTTCGCAGAAGCCGCCAGCGCAGCCGGTCAGGTGGCCGCCTCGCGCGGTGTCAATGTCTTGACCTTTTCGAACAACCCCGCGGTCGCCGGCGGGAATGTCTTTCTTTTGGGCAACACGTTCCAGAACAGCGCGGATCGCCTTGTTTCCCACGCCGTTCGGCAGGGACGCGGAAACATCTACATCGTCCATGCCCAAGACCCGATCGAAGGGCTGGGAGCCGACGCCATACGGCGCGCGATCCAGGCCAATGGCGCTCAGTTGGCAGGCATCACGTCCTTCCCCCTGTCCCAACAGGGCGTGATCGACACGATCCCAACAATTGCGCGGGAATACCGTGCGTCCGGGGCCAACGCGCTGTTCGTGACATCGGGCACGGCCGGCGCGCTTCCCTTCCTGGCCGAGTTGTTGCCGGAAAACGGTATCGACGCCACGAATTCGCAGTTCATCGGCCTTCAGCGGCTTGATGTTCCTTCGAGCGCCTTGTCGCTCAAGGGACTGCAGGGGGCTTGGTTTGCCGCACCTTCGCCCGCGCTGGCCCAGCAATTCGCCAACCGTTACCAGTCTGTCTACGGCACCGCGCCGAATCCCGTGGCTGCACTCGCCTACGATGCCATCGCCGCCATCGGAGCGCTTGCGGCTCAAGGGAACGCGAACGCCCTGACAACTGCTGCCCTGACGCAGGGGCAGGGTTTTGCCGGCGTCAACGGTCCTTTCCGCCTCTTCCCCAACGGAATGATCCAGCGTGGACTGGCCGTGGCGACAATCCAGAACAACCAGGTGATCGTGATTGACCCCGCGCCAAGAAGCTTTGGCGGCATCGGCTTCTGAGCCGCCAGCCGGAACGACCGAAAAACTATCCGCATTCGCGGAGCTTGGACTGGACGAAGCTGCGATCTTCGATCGTGAGGCCGTGTTCCGGGCAATCGTGGACGCCATAGGCGACGACACCACACCGGCGGTGATCCGAAAGGCGACGGTCGAGGCATTGAAATCCGCTCAGGCGAACGGACGTGATGTCATCGCGCAAGCCTATTCGGAAGCCCCGCGGGCGGCGAGAGCGACGGTGCGCGCTTATTCCGCGCTTACGGACTGCGTGGTCCAAACGGTTTTTCGGGTAGCGACGACCTACCTTCACAAGAACCCCAACCCGACAGAGGGCGAACGGTTGACGCTACTTGCCGTCGGCGGTTACGGCCGGGGGGAAATGGCGCCATTCTCGGACGTCGATCTTTTGTTCCTTATGCCATGGAAGATAACGCCCTGGGCCGAAAGCCTGATCGAAAGCATGTTGTACATCTTCTGGGATCTACACATGAAGGTCGGTCATTCCTCGCGCAGTGTGAAGGATTGCATCCGTCTCGGCCGGGACGACTACACGATCCGCACGGCATTGCTGGAGCACCGCTTTCTGGTCGGTGACGAGGCGCTGGCCCGGACGCTGGATGAAAAGCTGAAGAAGGATCTCTTCCGCAACACGGCATCGGATTTCATCGAGGCGAAACTCGCCGAGAGGGCGGAGCGGCACCGCAAACAGGGCGGCCAGCGCTACATGGTCGAACCCAATGTAAAGGAAGGCAAGGGCGGGCTTCGCGATCTGCAGACGCTGTTCTGGATCGGGAAGTACATCCACGGCGTGAACGATGTGTCCGATCTGGTCGGACTCGGTCTCTTCACCCGCGAGGAGTACGATGATTTTCTCGCCGCCGAGACGTTCCTGATGGCCGTCCGCAACCATCTTCATCTCGCGGCCGGGCGCGCGATGGATCAGCTGACGTTCGACATGCAAGTCGAAGTGGCCGAGCGCATGGGTTACGCCGACAAGGGCAAGCGCCGGGCGGTGGAATACTTCATGCAGGATTATTTCCGCCATGCCACCGAAGTCGGTGAATTGACGCGCATCTTCCTCACGACACTTGAGGCCAAGCACGTAAAGAGCGTCGCCTCACCCTTCACGATTTTTCGCCGCCGCCGCAAACTGAAGCCGGGCTACGCGGTGAAACAGGGCCGCCTCACTGTCCAGCGACCGTCCACCTTTCTGAAAGACAAGCTTAACATCCTTGCCATTTTCGAGGAGGGGCTTCGTACGGGTTATCTCATCCACCCGGACGTGATGCGGCTGATCCGCGCGAACCTTCAGCTGATCGATGATGAAATGCGGAACTCGCCCGAGGCCAATCGGCTGTTCTTCGATCTTCTGCTCAAGCACGGCAACCCGGAACGCGCATTGCGCCGAATGAATGAACTGGGCGTGCTCTCCGCGTTCATTCCGGAGTTCGCACCAGTCGTCGCAATGATGCAGTTCAATATGTACCACCACTACACGGTGGACGAGCACACCATTCAATGCATCTCGACGCTTGCTCAGATCGAGCGCGGCGAACTGGTCGAGGAACTGCCGATCGCCAGCCGCGTGCTCAAGGAGGGTGTGAACCGAAAGGTTCTTTACGCGGCCCTCTTCCTCCATGACATCGGGAAAGGCCGGGACGAGGATCATGCCATCCTGGGGGCGCAGATCGCCCGCAAAGTGGCCCCGCGACTTGGACTGACCAAGTCGGAGGCAGAGACCGCCGAATGGCTGGTCAGATATCACCTCCTGATGTCGGACATGGCACAGAAGCGCGACCTGTCCGAACCGCGGACCGTGCGCGACTTTGCCAAAGCCGTGAAGACCAAGAAGAGGCTTGATCTGCTCACCGTGCTGACCGTGTGCGACATTCGCGGGGTCGGTCCTGGGGTTTGGAACAATTGGAAAGCCCAGTTGTTGCGGGCGCTCTATCGCCAAACAGCGATGGCACTGGAGCACGGGCTTGAAGCGGTGAACCGCGAGGCTGCCGAGGCGGAAGCCAAGAAATCGCTCCGCGCCGCGCTGGACGACTGGGACAAGAAGGACCTTCGACACGAGACGTCGCGCCACTATGGCCCCTATTGGCAGGGCCTCACTACGGACACGCATGTCGTTTTCGCCAAACTGCTCGCCGGCATCGAGAACCATGAAATCCGGCTCGATCTGAAGCTGGACGAAGACCGTGACGCGACGCGCGTCTGTTTCGCCCTTGCCGATCATCCCGGCATCTTCTCCAGGCTGGCGGGGGCGCTTGCGCTGGTCGGAGCGAACGTCGTCGATGCCCGGACCTATACCTCGTCGGACGGATATGCCACGGCCGCGTTCTGGGTGCAGGATGCCGAAGGTCATCCCTATGACGTCAGCCGGCTTCCCCGTTTGCGTAAGACCATTGAAAAGACGCTCTTTGGTGAGGTACTGCCACGCAAGTCGCTGGCTGACCGCGACAAGCTCAAGAAACGCGAAAAGGCGTTCAGGGTGCCGACTTCGATCACCTTCGACAACGAGGGTTCCGAGATTTACACGATCATCGAGGTCGATACCCGCGACCGGCCCGGCCTTTTGTACGATCTGACGCGTACACTGGCCGAGTCGAACGTCTACATCGCAAGCGCTGTGATCGCGACATATGGCGAACAGGTAGTCGATACGTTTTACGTGAAGGACATGTTCGGACTGAAGTTCTACGCGCAGTCCAAGCAAAGGACGCTCGAGAAGAAACTCCGGGACGCGGTCGAGGCCGGCGCCGAGCGGGCAGAAACGAAATGACGGTGGGGCCCTCCGAAGAAATTCGCCGCGCGTTTTCGGTCGCCGCGGAGTTGCTCTGATGGCTCGGAGTATCAGGCTGATTTCCAGCGCCTTGACGGTTGGCGCTTGGACATTGATGAGCCGCGTCCTGGGGTTCGTTCGGGATGTCCTGATCGCGGCCTGGCTCGGCACCGGGCCCGTCGCCGAGGCGTTTCTCATTGCGTTCGCCCTGCCCAACATGTTCCGCCGCTTTTTCGCGGAAGGCGCTTTCAACATGGCCTTCATCCCGCTGTTCTCGAAAAAGCTCGAGTCAGGAGACAACCCCGAAGGATTTGCCAGGGACGCCATGTCAGGTCTGGCAGCGGTGCTCATCGTCTTCACGGTCTTCGCGATCATCTTCATGCCGTGGCTGGTTTTGGCAATGGCGTCAGGTTTCGCGGGTGACGAGCGGTTCGACATGACGGTCACTCTGGGACGCATCGTCTTTCCGTATATCCTGTTCATCTCGCTGGCCGCCCTGCTGTCGGGGGTCCTGAACGCGTCCGGGCGTTTCGTTGCGGCGGCCGCGGCACCGGTGCTGCTGAACATCATACTGATCGCTGCGCTTGTTCTGGGAAGCTTTCTTGCACCGAATTTCACCGTGATCGATGCCGCCGCCGCAGGCAGTGAATACGGTACGCTTCTGGCATTCGGCGTCATCCTGGCGGGAATTGCGCAAATGTCTCTGGTCTGGCTGGCGGTTCACAGGGCGGGCTATGATCTTCGCCCGAAACGTCCGGTCTGGACACCCGAGTTGAAGCGTCTGGCCATAATCGCGGCCCCGGCCGCGCTGGCGGGTGGCGTGGTACAGGTCAACTTGCTGATTGGACGGCAGGTGGCCAGTTTCTTTGACGGCGCGGTCGCGTGGCTGTCCTACGCCGACCGGCTTTACCAGTTGCCATTGGGCGTCGTCGGCATCGCGATCGGAATCGTCCTTCTTCCGGATCTGTCCCGACGCCTGCAGGCCGAGGATACCGACGGAGGTCAGCACGCGCTCAGCCGTGCCGCGGAGATGTCGATGGCCCTGTCCATCCCGGCCGCGGTCGCATTAGTGATCATCCCCACACCGCTGGTCGAGGCCCTGTTCCAGCGAGGCGCGTTCGGCGCCGACGATACAGCCGCGACTGCGCTGGCCTGCGCGGTTTATGGACTTGGGCTGCCGGCCTTCATCCTGCAGAAAGTCGTGCAACCTCTCTATTTTGCGCGGGAAGACACGCGGCGACCGTTTTACTTTGCTCTGGTCGCTCTCGTCGTGAATGCCGCTGTCGCCATCGGTCTTGCGCCGCTGATTGGCTTCATCGCCGCCGCAATCGCCACAACGCTTGCTGGGTGGGCGATGCTAGCACTCCTTTGGACGGGCACGCGTTCCATGGGACAAGCCGCGCGGTTTGACGGCAGGGCGAAGAAACGGATCTGGCTTATCGTCTTTGCCTCGGCCCTGATGGGACTGGCGCTTTGGGTAGGGCAGTTCCTTATCGCGCCACTGATGGAAATGCCGGGATACAAGGTGCTGGGCATTCTGCTGCTATGCGTCTTCGGGGCGCTGGTCTACGCGGCTGCAGGTCTTTCGATCGGTGCGTTTCGCCGCGACGAACTGCGCGCTGTCTTCCGGCGTCAACGCTGACGCAGCCGATTGAGCAACCTTCGGAAACCGCCGGGCACCAGCATGGGCGATATTGCGAACCCCACAAGAAAGCCCGCGATCTCTGCCACCCAGTCATTGGTTGACCCAAACAGAAAACCGAAGATGAACTGGATGCCCATCAGAAAACCGATCAGCGTAAAGGCCCGATACTGGTTCTCGCCGGTCACGCCGTAGCTGACCCACAACAGAAAGGTATACGCGCCGATCAGCCCGTAGACCCCAGGATAGCCGCCGACCAAGGGCCGAGAGTCGCCGGTCAGCCCCGCGAAGATCAGGGCGCCAAATATGGCGGAGCCAAAGAAGACGATCAGCACAGCGAGATTGCCAAAGACCTCGCCCACCAGCTTGCCGAGCGCCAGCAGGAAGACGATCACGAAAATCACATGCGCAAACCCAAGATGGATGAAAGGATAGGTCACGAAACGACGCAATTCGGGTGACATCCACGCCTGGCGTTCTATCACGAATTCCAGAACGGGGCTGAAAAAGGCGAACTCCCGGATCGCCTCTAGACGCCAGCCGACTGCTTCGGGACCGCCGATATATCCGCGCGCACCCGCCGAAATCAGCAGTTCGACCCCGAAGATCGCCAGCGCCAGTGCCACCACCACCGGTGGCAGCGCATTGAACAAGGGTTGCATGTGATCGTCGCTCGACATCTTCACTGCCTTTCTTGACGGGCCTCTTCCCTCTCGGTAAGCCCGCCGGGCTTGATAATCCAGAGGAGCCATCATGGCCACCGCCTTCACGCCGCGTGTTCTGTCGGGAATCCAGCCTTCGGGCGGCCTGACGCTTGGCAATTACCTTGGCGCATTGAAGCGCTTTGTCGAAATGCAGGATGCAGGTACGCACGAATGCCTGTACTGCCTTGTCGATCTGCACGCGATCACGGTCTGGCAGGATCCCCAAGCTCTTCGGCGCAACACCCGCGAAGCCGCGGCGGCCTTCATGGCGGCCGGCATCGACCCTGCGCGCTCGATCCTGTTCAACCAAAGTCAGGTGCCTGAGCACGCGCAGCTTGCATGGGTTTTCAACTGCGTTGCCCGCATGGGCTGGATGGGCCGGATGACCCAGTGGAAGGACAAGGCCGGCAAGAATAGCGAAAACGCCTCGCTCGGGCTGTTCGCCTACCCTGCCCTGATGGCGGCTGACATCCTGATCTACCATGCCACGCATGTGCCTGTGGGAGAGGACCAGAAACAGCACCTGGAGCTGACCCGGGATATCGCGGCCAAGTTCAACCACGACTACAAGGTCGACTTCTTTCCCATCACCGAACCGGTGATCGAAGGTCCAGCCACCCGTGTCATGAGTCTTCGCGACGGGACGAAGAAGATGTCCAAGTCCGACCCTTCGGACATGAGCCGTATCAATCTGTCGGACGATCCCGACACGATTGCCCAGAAGTTCCGGAAGGCCCGGACCGATCCTGAACCCCTTCCCGAGACCTATGCCGAGTTGAAGGACCGCCCCGAGGCCCGGAACCTTGTCGATATCTATGCCGCGCTCGCCGGCATCTCGACCGACGAGGTCATGGCGCAGCACGCCGGTGCCGGATGGGGGCAATTCAAGCCCGCGCTCGCCGACGTCGCTGTCGAAACGATGGGACCGATAACGGCCGAGATGAACCGTTTGATGGGGGACCCCGCCGAAATTGACCGGATCGTCGGGGACGGCGCGAGAAGAGCCAGCGATATAGCCGCGCCCATACTCGCGAAGACCTATGACATCGTCGGGATGATTTCGTCCCGGTGACGACCTGCAGTTCTGGGCTTGTCCCCTAGTTTATAGGAAAGGCGCCGGAGCACGTCAGATGCACCGGCCCCTTCTCGTCGAGGGCGACACGCTCAAAGCGCACCGGCAAGTTCGATTGCAGCCAAAAGGTAGCACATTGCGGTGCCGGTCGCTGCGATCCAGCGCACATGGTTCCAGCGCACCCAGCCCGTGACGTAGTTGGGCCAATAGCGCTGCGCCTCCACGCCGCCTTGCGGCATCGCCTCCAGCCGTTTGTTCATCGGGATATTTCCCACCGCGGATGCCAGGAAGACGCCGAAGAAGTACAACACACCGGCGGCAATCAGCCATTGGCTGGCGCGCAGGTCCATAAGGAACGCGGCAATTGCGATGGTCGCCGAAACCGGGATCAGCCCGATCAGCAGAACCATGAAGATCGAGCGATAGACTTTCCGGTTGATGATCTGCATGGCCTCTGTTCCGGCGGCTGGTGCTGCCGCGAAAAGCGACGGCATGACGAAGTCCGAGAAGGTCAGAAATACGCCAGCGACCAGCGCCGCTGCGAGCGCGAGGACCATGAGGACCCAGAGAATGATTTGCGGTTCCATTTCATTCGCTCCTTGAATCCGACCGTCAATTCGTAATGCCGACTGCACGGTACAGATAGCGCGTGTCGGAAATCTGGCGGCTGAGGAAGTTGGCGAGGTCGGCACGTGGCATCTTGAGTGTCAGTTTCCGCTCGCCCGGGCGAACGTCTTCGACGTAGCCACCCTTCGCGGGCTCGTCGGTAAAGGCGGAAGGTCGGACGATGGTCCAGTCCAGACCGCTGGCGCGTACCATATCCTCCTGACGTTCATGGTCCTTGAAAACTGGCTTCAGAAGGAAGCCGAACATGATCCGCTTCCAAAAGAAATCGAGGTTGGACCAGCTTTCGTGCGCGCCAAGGGTCGACTGGCAGATCAGCCCACGGACCCCGTGCTTATGCATCCCGCGGATCACGTTCAGCGTACCTAGGGAGCGGATACGGCTGGAGCGCGACATGCCTGCACCAAGAGTGACGACGACTGCGTCGTGACCCTCGATCGCTTCTGAAACCTCGGTTTCCGAAAAGGCGTCCCCGGCAACCAGCGACAACCGCGGGTCGCGGATGTCGAGCTTTCCCGGGTTGCGGGCAAATGCGGTGACATGGTGGCCGTCTTTCAGCATGCGTTCAACGGCCAGCTTGCCGACGGTACCAGTGGCTCCGAATACGATGACTCTCATGTTTGATCTCCATATTTTTTTGAGTAACTTGACATCATGTCAAGTTGACGGTGGCACGCATAGCCATTAACTTTACATCATGTCAAGTAAAAGCAATCCGACCCGCACCCGTATCCTTGCCGCGACCCTTGAATTGCTGGAGTCCGGTGGCGGAAACGCCGTGCGCATGAGTGACATCGCCAAGACCGCAAAGATCAGCCGGCAGGCGCTTTATCTGCATTTTCCGAATCGCGCCGAGCTTCTCGTGGCGACCACGCGATATGTCGATGACATCAACGATGTGGACAGCAAGCTGAGCGCCAGCAGGGCTGCACCGACGGGTCGGGAACGGCTGACGCTCTGGATAGATGTCTGGGGCAACTACATCCCGACGATCTACGGCGTGGCCAAGGCGCTTCTGGCAATGAAGGACAGCGACACCGAAGCGAAAGCGGCATGGGACGACCGGATGGCGGCTGTTCGCCATGGCTGTGCGGCAGCGGTCGAGCAACTGGAAAAGGACGGACACCTGGCGCCGCATCTGGACCGCGAGAGTGCTACGGACTTCCTATGGATGCTTCTGTCGGTCAGGAATTGGGAGCTCTTGACCAAGGAATGTGGCTGGACACAGGAAACCTACATCCGGTACGTGACGCAAAGCGCGCACCGCGCGCTTTGCACCTAGTCTGCAATAGCTTCTGGTGTCACCTTACCGCCCTTGCGAAACGTGGCGTTGAAGGCGATCGAGACGCGCTCCTCCTCCGCTTCGTTGGGATAGACCCAATGAACAAGGTATGAGGGAAACAGGACGATCTCGCCTGCCTGAGGTCGCAGTTTCTTTTTCAAGCGAAATGCGTTCGCTCCGAGGATGCGCCAATTGGGCAGGTCGGTGCGCGGGTCGAGGAACTCGATCATGCCCGAATTCCCGATTTCGATCTCAGGCTGGGAAACATAATAGACCCCCGACCAATGGGCGCCGGGATGCGTATGGGGCGCGTTGAAGCCGCCGGGCGGGTTGGCGTTCATCCATGCGAAGAGCTTCAGCCGCAAAGTCGCCGGATCGGTCTTGGCTCCGATCTTGCGCGTCGCGGCCAGGACAGAGTCCTCGGCAAGCTGACGCAAAGTCTGGATGCACCCGGCTTCGTTTTCGAAAAGGTTTCCTTCGGAATGCCAGCCACCACGGTTTGACTTGGTAACGCCGCTCGACTGACCTCTCAGGCGCGCCCCCTCTTCAAGGAGAGCCACGTTCAGTGCCTCGTGATCCGGCACTCGAAAACGGACCAGCGGCGTTGAAAAGAGTTTCTCGTATTTGATTTGCTCAATCTGCATCTGTTCTTCCAAAAGCCTGTACTCCGGTAAGCCGCGCCGCTGCGGGTAGAGCAGCGGCGCGGATACGTGGAAAACGTGCCGTCAATCGGCATGACCGGATGGGGCAGCGGTCAATCGTCGTCTTCCCCGTCATCGCTTTCGTCGGAATCGTCGCTTTCGTCGGAGCTGTCATCTTCGTCAGAATCGTCGCTCTCGTCGGAATCGTCGTCCTCGTCGTCGTCCTCGTCGTCATCATCCTCTTCGTCGTCGTCCTCATCGTCCTCTTCGTCGTCATCTTCATCATCGTTCGATGATCGCACTTCACGACGGGTCAGCATGCCGTCTCCGTTGTCGTCATCGCGCGCGAGGATTCTCTGTGCTTGCTCTGTTCCAAAAGCAGCTTCGAGTTCGCTGAGGCTGAGCATCCCGTCGTTGTCTGCGTCAATCGAGTTGAAGCCGCGACCCTGCGCGTAGACGGGAAGTGCGGTGGCTGCGCAAAGAGATGTAGTCAGCAGAAGTTGGGATAGTTTCATTCGGGATGTTCCTTTCTTGAGTGGGTACGACAACAATGCCAGTTCACCCTTTTCCCGCAATAAACGACTGGTGTATCGGCCCTAAACCTCAGGAATATATCCCGCATATTGTATTGATTTCATTATATATTTTACGACCCGTCATACAGATGTTGCAAGAAGTCATTTCATGAATAGTATGTTTCAACGGGATCCATGGTTCACGGGGGGTGGTCATGTGGAGCAAGATCCTTGAACACATGATGCAGTCCTTTGTCCGGAATGGATCACTGACGATCGCACTTCCGGACGGGCGACAGTTGAATTTTGGCGATGGCGCAAGCCCAAGGGCTCGCGCGCAGATTCACGACGCTTCAGCCGTCCGAAAACTTGTGCTCAATCCGGAACTGGCTTTGGGCGAGGCCTATACCGACGGCGCACTCACTGTTGAAAATGACGACATCGGGGCCTTCCTTGCCGTAGTCCTTGCGAATATCGACCGTGCCGACCGCCTGTGGTGGCAGCGATGGCATCAGAGCCTGAGGACCGCCCTTCGACGCTTCATGCTGAACAATGTCCCTACCTTGTCACGCCGTAACGTCGCGCATCATTACGATCTGTCGAGCGAGCTTTATGACCTGTTTCTGGACAACGACCGGCAGTACTCCTGCGCTTATTTCCGTACATCCGGGGATACGCTGGAACAGGCCCAGTCGCAGAAAAAAAACCATATAGCGCGCAAGCTCATGGTCGAACCGGGCATGCGCGTTCTGGACATCGGCTGCGGTTGGGGTGGCATGGCTTTGACGCTGGCGGAAGAGTATGGCGCCCGTGTAACCGGAATCACCCTTTCGGAAGAGCAGCTTGCCGTTGCGCGGGAACGGGTGCGTGCGCGGGGCCTGGAGAACATGATCGACATCCGCCTCCAGGACTACCGGCATATCAACGAAGAATTCGACCGCATCGTTTCGGTCGGGATGTTCGAGCATGTCGGACTGCCATATTTCGACGCCTATTTCTCTGCGGTCCGCGATCTTCTGGCGCCGGATGGCATCGCCCTGATCCACACAATCGGAGCTGTCACCGCCGCCGGAGGAACGAATGCCTGGCTGGCAAAGTACATCTTTCCGGGCGGATATATTCCGAACCTGTCGGAAATGTCTTCAGCCATTGAGCGGCAGGATTTGCGCGTCACGGATATCGAGTTTCTCTGGCGTCACTATGCCGAAACGCTCAGGCGCTGGCTGGACCGGTTCGAGGCCAACGCGGACCGGGTCGAGGCGCTTTATGATGCCCGTTTCGTCCGGATGTGGCGGTTCTATCTTTCTGCATGCGAGCAGACATTCCGTCACCGTCGGCAATGCGTTTTCCAGTTCCAGCTGACACGCAGCGCAGATGTTGTTCCGATGACGCGCGACTACCTGTACGAACAGCCTTTCACACTTCACCAGGCCGCCGAATAGCTTAGCGGCGCCCTTCCCAAAGCCATGCACCTACGGCAAGAAGCGAGGCCAGGAGCAGCATGACCCACGCCGGCAAGAGCGGAGAGACACGGATATCGGCCGTCAGATAGGCCTCCCGCGGCGTTATTCCGATCCAGCCCCGTCCTGAAGCGACCCGACCTTCGCGGACACGGCGGATATCCGGCAGCCCGTCCGAGACCGCCAGAATCCCGCCCCTCGTGCCATCTACCGGCTCCTCCAGCAGTGCGGCCGAAGCAATGGTTTCCTCGAATTCGCGCGGCGAGGCAGGCCCAAGAGCGATAACGGCATCCATGTCGCCCTCCGCCAATCTATATAGCCCGATCTCCGGCCCTTCCCAGACGGCACCGAACCGGCCCGGCGCGGTTTCTTCAAGCGGAAGAAGGACAACCTCGCCATCAGGGCCGGTGATCTCGACGTCCCCGACACTCTCACCCAGGGTCCGGCGTTCGATCGTCATCGTCTGGCCTTCGGCAGTGACCGTCAGCGCTTCTTCCTCAAGTTCGGTCTCTTTCATCATCCAGTGTGCAAGACGCCGCAGTAACTCCAGCTGCGGTCCCCCGCCCTCGTAGCCCCGCGACCATAGCCAGGCATGATCCGATGCAAGCAGGGCGACGCGGCCCTCACCGACCCGGTCCAGAACAAGAAGCGGGCGGTCATCCACTCCGGTCATCACCGTAGTGCCGCTCTGCTCAACCACATCGATCAGCCGAAGCCACCGGCCCCAGGGACGCGCACCCTGGGGCGCATCCGGGTCGATGGGTGGCATGAAACCCTCGGTCACAGGATGGCGCTGGCCGACTTCGGAAACTGTCGGCAGGTAGGGTTCTTCGAGGACTCGCCCGCTTGGTTCGGCGGGGATGATCTCGGACAAGGGAGAGCGATAGATCGAGTCGGCGCTGGCAAAATCCGGTCCGGCGGCAACCAGAACCGCTCCGCCATCCTCGACATACTGGCGCACATTATCCAGATAGATCGACGGCAGAATCCCGCGTCGCTTGTAGCGGTCGAAGATGATCAGGTCGAACTCGGTGATCTTGTCGAGAAAGAGCTCTCGCGTCGGAAACGCGATCAGGCTCAACTCGTTCACCGGCACGCCATCCTGCTTTTCGGGCGGGCGCAGAATGGTGAAGTGGACAAGATCGACCGAGGCGTCCGACTTCAGAAGGTTCCGCCAGGTGCGCTCGCCCGCATGGGGCTCGCCGGAAACCAACAGGACCCGGAGCCGATCGCGCACACCGTTGATCTGTACGACGGCGGTGTTGTTGCGCGCCGTCAACTCTCCCTGTTGCTCCGGGAGCGTGAACTGGATCACGTTCATCCCGCCGTGCTGCAGCGTCACCGGCAGTTCCAGGTCCTGCCCGATCGGCACCTCGAAGCGCTGTGGCGGCTCCCCATCGACCGAGATGTCCAGCTCGGCGCGCTCGGGAAGGTTCCCTGGAACTGCGCCCTGATCCTCGATCCGAAGGGTCAGCGTCACCGGTTCGCCGATGATCGCAAAGGCAGGGGCGTTCTGCACCAGCAAACGGCGATCCCAGTCATCCTCCTCCCCCGTCAGCAGCGCGTGCAGGGGCGCAGGCATCTCCGGGAGGCGCTCGATATCGTGCAACTGACCATCCGTCAGCAGGATCGCGCCCGCGATCCGGGCACGAGGCTCCTCTGCCATCGCATTGGTCAGAGCCTCCATCAGCAGAGTGCCGCGATTGCCATCGCTATCTCCCAACCGGACGATCCGGAGTTCGGTATTGGCCATGCCGGCGATCCGAGCCTCGAGACCCGCCACGGCCTCGGCAATCTGAGCAGGCCGCACATCCACGCCTTGGCTGGCGCTTTCGTCGACCACGAGGATCACGATATCGCTCAGTGTTTCGCGTTCTTCGATCTGAAGCGACGGGTTCGCGATCGCCAGGAGCAGAACGCCAAGTGCAAGGCCACGCAGCCACCAGCCCGAGAGCCCACGCCAGACCGCAATTGCCGCAAACACCAATGCAAACGCGACGGCGATCCAAAGGACAGGCCAAGGCAGAAACGGATCGAAGATGATCGTGCCGCTCTCCATGTTCAAAGGCACCCTTTCTCTTGGCCGAAATACTTCGGGGGAGTCGTCGAAGACGACGGGGGCAGCGCCCCTATGGGCGGCGCGCCGCAGGCTGGCCGCCCCCCGGCGATGACGAAGTCAACGCAGGTCATCATTGTCCCAACCTGTCCAGAAGCGCCGGCACATGAACCTGGTCCGATTTATAGTTTCCGGTCAGCACATGCATGATCAGGTTCACACCGAAACGATACGCGATCTCGCGCTGCCTTTCCCCGGCGAAACCACGTCCAACGGGGAACATTGGCGCACCAGACCTGTCCACGGCCCAGGCCGAGGCCCAGTCGTTTCCTCCGATCACCACCGGTGTCACGTTGTCATTCAGATTTCGGAACGGCATGCCTTCGACCTGTTCGGCATCAGCCGGCGCCGCTTCCACCCAGATCTCCCGGCTCAAATAGCGGCCCGGGAAATCCTGAAGAAGATAAAACGTGCGTGTCAGCACATGATCCGAAGGGACAGGCTCCAGCGGTGGCACGTCAAGCGGCAACGCGAGTTCCTGCAGTTTGCGCCCATTGGGCGAGGTCGCACTGAACCCGGAGACATTCGCATCCCGCGTGTCGAAGAGGATCAACCCGCCACCCCGCAGATACCGGTTCAGCCTTGCATAGGCTTCGGACGAGGGGCGCGGCTGCTCCGTCGTGATCGGCCAGTACAGGAACGGATAGACCGACAATTCATCGGTCTCGAGATTCACCGCCGCCGGTTCTGCCGGCTCGATGGACGTGCGGCGGAACAGAACGGTGGACAGTCCACTCAACCCGGCTGCCGACACGCGATCCAGTGAGGCGTCGCCAGTGACGACATACCCAAGCGTAACTTCTGAGGCAGCCGCGAGAATCTTGTCGATATCCTCGGCAGTCTGAGCCCGGGCATCTTGCACGCTTGCCGCAAGGGAAAGGGTGAGAAGAACCGCGGCCATGACGCCCTTTGCGCTGGTCAGCCGGCCTGACAGCCATAGCGTCGCCAGGACGTCGGCCATCAGCGCGATCAGCGCGAGGCTCAGCAGAATCCCCTTCAAGGGCGTATCGTCGACAACCTGAAATCCTTCCACGGGCACATCTGTGGGCCAGGCAAACGCCGACAGTTCAGTGCCGGCCTCGGCAATGTTCAGGGCAATCCGGCGGTCTTCGCCGGCATAAAGGCCGGGCGGCAGGTCCGGCCCGGGCCTTTCTTCGATCAGTCTTTCGCCATTCACGCCCGGCAATGCACCGGCATCCTCGACCTCGCCGAAGGCCGAAAGCACCTGATCGGGCGTCCAGACAGTGCCGACGAGATCTTCTGCGCTCAGTCCCGACAGACGGGTTGAAACCGAAAGGCGCTCCAGCATCTGAACGAAGAGACCTGAAAGCGGCAGCGTCGACCATTCGGCGTTGGCGGTGACGTGGAACAACACCACCTGACCCGAGCCGATCCGCTTGCGTGTCACCAGCGGCGTTCCGTCGGCCAAGGTGGCGATGGTGCGTTCGGCCAGCGTCGGATCGGGCTGGGCCATGACCTGACTGGAAACAGTGACATCATCGGGAACGGGCAATCCGAAGAACGGGCTTTCCGCCGAGAACTCCCGCAGGGTCTTCGGCTCTCCCCAACTCATCGCACCGCCGACGGTCCGGCCTCCGGCCCGAAGGCGCACGGGCATCAGCCTGTCCTCCGCATCTCGTCCGAGGTCCGACGCGGCAAGGCGCGGACCCGCGAAGCGCAGGAGCAATCCGCCATTCTCGACCCAGGCTTCCAGCGCCTCGGGTTCGGTGCCGCCAAGAGCCACAACATCGGCCAAAACGATCACGTCGGGATTGGCCAGCACGATGTCGTCTATCGTTCCGCTGATCAGGTCCGCATTGGGCTCCAGCGCCTGTTCCAGGTAATGAGTTGGAGACAGAAGGCGCAGACCCTCGCGCTCGTCGCGCGCGGCGATGATGGCGATCTCGCGGCGTTGCAGGCTATCGTCGGTCAGGCTGACCGCACCTGCCGAGCGCTGGCCCAGCACCTCGAACCGCGTCACGCGATTCCGCAGTTCCGCCGGGAGAGAAAGCTCGACAAAGGCCATCGCATCGCCGGGTGCGAAAACCAGATCGGCCACGGCCAGCTGACGCGGCGTTCCTGCCGGGTCCAACCCATGCGCCGCCACAGTGAGAGTAGCCGGAGACCCGGTGCGGCTGCGAACCGCCTCGAGGCGGATATTTCCATCGATGAATTGCGCCGGTCGCAGAGCGATCACGGGCGATGCGGTTTCGAAGGCCGTTACACTGCCGCGATCCATGAATGCCGCCAGTACGTCGCCGCGCCAGTCATGGTCGAGCCCGTCCGAAAACCAGAGCGTATCGAAGCGGCCCTCCAATTCCTCTGCCCAAGCGACGACGGCCACGCCATCAGGTGCCCAGGCCTTGGGCTGCACTCCCGGAAGAAGCGGTACCCAGGCACCGGCGGAGCGGAATGGCAGAACGCCGTCAGGAGGCAGATCCGTGAGGGTCACGACAGCCGTCTCGCGGCCAGCTTGAGCGGCTTCTCCAAGCACCGCGTCCACGCGGTCCATGCGGCGGCCCCAGTCCGGCGCGTCGGCCCATGTGCCGTCCATCAGAACCAGCAGCGGCCCGTTGCCCGCGCTCTCGGGTTGGGGGTTCAGAACCGGCCCGGCGAAACCGATGATCGCCGCCGCTATAGCAGCCATGCGCAGCAACAGAAGCCACCATGGCGTACGGTCCGTCTGTGTCTCGTCGTCGGTCAGGCCCAAAAGCAGCGCGACGCCGGGAAACCGACGCCGTATCGGAGCCGGGGGAACCGCGCGTAGCAGGATCCAAAGGATCGGCAAGGCGAGCAGCCCCAGTAGAAGCCAAGGCGACGCGAAGCCTATCGGACCAATCGACCACATCAGTGCACACGCTCCAGAGCGGTGTAGAGCCAGAGCAGCGTATCCGCCGCAGATTGCCCTGTATGGTGGACAGTGTATTGCCAGCCGGTTGCCGAAGCCAGCGCTCGCAGTTCCGACTTCCTCGCGTCCAGACGTTCCAGGTAGCGCGCGCGCAGGTCGCCCGCTTTCAGCGTCTCGTGACGCATGGTGCCTCCCATGGATTCGAAAATCGTCCGTCCATCGAAGGGAAAGGCCTCTTCTACCGGATCCAGCACCTGCACCAGCGCGCCAGAAATTCCCCTGTCCGCAGCGCCGGTCAGGGCTTCGCGCGCCGGCCCGATATCGCCCATGAAGTCCGACAGGAACACCGCGCGCGACCGCGACGGTGCTCCGCGCAATTCCGGCGCCGCGTATTCGGTCGCGTCATGCCCCTCGGCCAGCGCGGTCGTCAGCCGCAAAAGCTGTAATTCGCCTGAGCGCGGAGGCAGCCCGATATTCGTCAAGCCAACGCGCTCTCCGCCCCGAACCAGCAGGACGGCCAGCGCCAAAGCAAGCCGCCTTGCATCATCGGCCTTCGTGGGCAGCTTGGCATCTGACGCGAAATCCATCGACTGGCCCATGTCCAGCCAAAGCATGACCGATTGCGCGGCCTGCCATTCCTTTTCACGCACGAAGAGAGAATCGTCCGCCCGAGCGGACCGGCGCCAATCGATCATGCGCGCCTCGTCGCCGGCATGGCTGGGCCGGTACTGCCAGAATTCGTCGCCCTGCCCCACGCGGCGCCGCCCGTGCTGACCCGGAATTACGCTCGCCGCCAGATGTTCCGCCGCCGCAAGCAGGGGCGGCAGCGGACCGGCTAGGGCTTCGGCTTCCTGACGTAGGGCGGCGGGTTCTCTCACGCTGCCGCCTCGACCCGGGTGACGTTCTCGGCGACCGCATCGATCACGGACTGCAACGAGATGCCCCGCGCGCGCGCCGCGAAGGTCAGCGCCATGCGGTGCGTCAGAACCGGGGTCGCCAAAGCGGCCACATCCTCGGAAGACGGTGCAAGCCGTCCTTCAAGAAGCGCGCGGGCGCGAACGGTCAGCATCAGCGCCTGCGCTGCCCGCGGCCCGGGTCCCCATCCGACGTTATCGCGAACGACGTCCAACGCCCCTGGTTCGTCCGGGCGACAGGCCCGAACGAGATCAAGGATCAATTCGACCACCGATTCTCCAACCGGCATGCGGCGCACCAGAGCCTGCGCCGCGATCAGCTCCTGTGGAGTAAACACCTTCGAGGACTCGGCTTCCGCCGCGCCGGTCGTGGCCATCAGGATGTCGCGCTCTGTATCGCGGTCCGGATATGGTACGTCGATCTGGACAAGAAACCTGTCGAGCTGGGCCTCGGGCAGCGGGTATGTGCCTTCCTGTTCGATCGGGTTTTGTGTCGCCAGAACGTGGAACGGCTTGGGCAATGCATGGGCCACGCCGGCGACGGTCACGGATTTCTCCTGCATCGCTTGCAGCAAGGCCGACTGCGTCCGGGGGCTGGCACGGTTGATTTCGTCCGCCATCAGAAGCTGGCAGAAGATCGGGCCCTGTATGAACTTGAATGTGCGGCTGCCATCGGCTCCGGTTTCCAGAACCTCGGACCCCAGAATATCCGCCGGCATCAGGTCGGGCGTGAACTGGACTCGCTTGCCGTCGAGACCGAGCACCGTGGACAGCGTATCCACGAGCCGCGTCTTGCCGAGCCCCGGCAGGCCCACCAACAAGCCATGTCCGCCGCAGAGAATGGAGGACAGGACTAGGTCAACGACCCGCTCCTGCCCGATGAAGCGTTTGGTGATGCTTGCCTTGGCTTCGCCAAGCTTTGTTCCAAGTGCTTCTATCTCGGCCACAAGGTCGGCGGCATCGGTCATGGCAATCGCTCCCGTTCTGACTATGCTTCCTACTAGAACGAACTATGCCGCCGGGCACAAATGGCAAAAGAAGAAGATGGACAAATGATCGTGAAACCGACCGCCGAAGGGCTGGCGGCAAGCGCTCGTGCCGCTTCCAAGCGCGGTTTGCCGCCGGTTCACCTCTGGAATCCGCCGGATTGTGGAGAACTGGACATCCGAATTGCCCGCGACGGCACTTGGTTCTATCTCGGCACACCGATCGGCAGGCCAGAACTGGTACGTCTTTTTTCAACGATTCTCCGGAAGGACGACGATCGTTACGTGTTGGTAACCCCGGTCGAGAAGGTCGGAATCACCGTGGACGACGCGCCGTTCGTCGCTGTCGACTTCATGGTCGAGACCCGGGAAGATGAGCAGGTCCTGACCTTCGAGACCAATGTCGGAGACTCAACCGTCGCCGGGCCGGAGCACCCTATCCGCGTCGATCGTGATCCCGACACGGGCGAGCCTTCGCCCTATGTGCACGTTCGCGCTGGTCTCGAGGCATTGATCGACCGGAAGAGTTTTTACCGTCTCGTCGAGATCGGCGCACACGCCCGGCACGAGGGCAAGCAGTGGTTCGGCGTCTGGTCCTCGGGCACGTTCTTTCCGATCATTCCTTCGGAGGAGTTGGGATAGCCCGCCTGCCCGAGGAAGTCCGGCGCGAGACATTGCACTGACCGGTCAAACCCTTATTGTCCTTCGCGAGGGCGACGATCCTGTCTGGGTACGGAACATTGAGCTTTACACGAACGAAAGACCGGATCTGGGTCGTATATGATGTTGTCGCGGCGTGGCTGGCGCGTCGGTCGATGCCCGTCCGAAAGATCGGCTACGGTGTCTTCGGTGTGGTAATGTACGCGGCCTACTTGTTTCCGGGCAGCTCAGTCAAAGCGACTTTCGCTGCGTTGGCTGCGGCCGCCGGAAATGTTGCTCCCTTCGCGTTGTTTCGACGTTACGTGAAAGGCTTCCTGCGCGGGATGAACCGCATCGAGCAGGTTCGGCACGGCTATACCGACGCCATTGATGCGATGCTCGAAATCCCGGAGAAAGATCGGCTGGACGCACTGCTGTCAAAAGGCGGTGTCGTCATGGCGATCCCGCATGCGCATGCCTCGCTTGTGATGGGGCGAGGGTTGGGGCGGCACTATCCCTTGCTCGCGCTTGTGCGCTCGACGGCCAACGAGAGGCGGGCGAAATCGGAATGGGAGATCTACGAGAACCTAGGCTGCGATTTCGTGGATATCCGTCTCGAAAGCCCTACCAAGGTAGCGCGTAAAGTGCTGGCGGTGTTGAACAAAGGGGGTCTGGTCGTTGGCACCGTCGACCGCATTCGGGAGGCGCCACCGGCCGACGCGCCAATCAACTCCGCCGCCGACATCGTCCGGGCCGAGGCCTTTGGCGAGCCGATCGGGATCACGGGCTGGCCGGCGAGGTTCACCGCGAAGGCGGGAGCGGTGATCGTGCCATCGATGATCGTTCAGAGCGAGAGCGGAATATCGCTTCGGCTGGGTAATGCGGTGACGCCGGGCGACGATCTGGTGGAGTCCACCCAGGACTGGGTTAATGAACTGGAGCGCCTCTTCCGCACCTATCCCGACGAGTGGACCTTTGCGCTGGACAAGCATTGGTCACGGGTTTTGCGGCAGTCCGCCCAGGATTGACGCGCCGCCAGGCACAGTGCGCTCGCAACGTGCGTTCGGTGGCGTTGCCTGGCTTGCCTCAGATGGTTAAGGGCCTTGTTTCACTGGACCCGCACCATTCCCCTCCGGTCGGCAAAGGGTCTGCAATGCGTCGGCAAAGTGTATGGCAACTGTATGCAGACCACCGGAACGACCACAGCATCTGGTGCGAACGGTAAGGAAGGTTGCGATGGCGTTAATGCTCCTGCCAGCCATGCGGCAGCGTCCTGGACCGAAGCGATCAGATCACAGCCACCAGGAATCTCGGAACCCTATGCTTGCCGACCTGAGTAACTTCCGAACAAGCGAAGACCCTGCGGAGGGACAGATCCACAGGGTCTTCTGAGGTGGGTTTCGATTTCTGGGTTATTTGACGTTAGGTCCCGGGGCGTCCCGCCGATAGCCTATCTTTCGTAGGGACCTGCCAGCGAAAGTATAGGTCGAGGCATTATCCAGACCGATTTGCAGACCTTGGGACTACGGGTACCCCACTTGATCTGGCTCAAAGAAAGATATGAGAATCGATATATAAGGAAAGTGTCGTAACGAGTCCGACATTGTAACCTCGTCCCTGTTCCATATACTGCCCCGACGCTATCCCAGTTGCGTCGGGGTATTTTTTTTGCCCTTCCGCCTGCGCGATCGTCCCCGTTGATGACCCAACCCCAATGCGCACGTGTTCTGCGAGTGCAGTCTGGCACAACCGCCCCAAACTCCGGGAATGGACATGGACTTTGGCGGCTTTGTGCCCCGGAATACCAAAGGGCCGCCACGAGGACGGCCCTTGTCATAACCGATCGAATGAAATCAAGCGGTCTGGTCGTCCAGTTTCGCGTCCGGCGCGTTCTTGGCGACCGAGGCGATCCCGTTCTCGCGGGCCTTCTCGCTCTCGTAGGTCTCGGAGGTGCCAATCACCTGGCCGTTCGACGCCTTGAGGTTGAACATCCACTTGCCGGATTTCGTCTCCTTGCGCTCGAAACGCGCGTCGCTCTGGCTGTTCTTGCGCACGGACTCGATGCCGTTGTTGCAGCTGGCTTTCGCCTTGTAACCTTCGCTGGCCAGGATGATCTGACCGTTGCCCGCTTTCAGGCGGAAACGAAATTCTCCCGCCTTGTCCTTGTAGATCTCAAATTTGCCTGCCATGGCTCTGCCTTTCCCTAAGTTGGACTTCTCCACAGACGTTATGCGGTCTTGTGCGCATTTTCGCCAAGGGGAAATTTTCCTAACGGCAGAATATTGCGGCCTGAGCGCATCTGAACGCGGTGGTTAGCCGTCTACCCGGCCTCGCCGGTCATTCCGCAGGTTGGCGTAGAGCACGTGGTTTCGCCAGCGGCCGTTGATCTGGAGGTAGCTTTGCGCCACCCCTTCGTACTTGTAACCGCATTTCTCCAGAAGCCCCCGAGAAGCGGTGTTCTCGGGCAGGCATGCGCTTTCGAGCCGGCTGAGGTCCAGCACCTCGAACGCGTGATGTACAAGCGCGGTCAGTGCCTCGCGCATGAACCCCTGCCGGGCATAGCTTTCGCCGATCCAGTAACCGATTGTCCCGGCCTGCGCCGGACCGCGCCGGATATTGTCCAGCGTGATCGCACCCAGAAGCTGACGGTCAGCGCGCCGTTCGAGGAACAGGGGCAGCGCGGTGCCCTGCGAGATCGAGCGGTTGGCCCAGTAGACGCGATTGACGAAGCCCTTGCGGGTCAGGTGGTCGGAGGACCACGAAGGCTCCCACGGCTTCAGGAAATCGGCGCTTTGCTCGCGAAGGGCGGCCCAAGCACGGTAATCGGCATGAACCGGGGGGCGCAGCATCATCCGCTCGGTGTCAATACGGAGCTTGCCCCTGAGACGCAGCATCAGGCAGCGAGCCGTCCCATAAGATCGCCCAGCGACGGTGCGCGCGACACGGGGCCATAGAGCGCCATGGCCGCAGCGCCCTTGCCCGCCATCGAGCCTGCCAGATCACGCACGCGGGCGGTTGAAACCGCGTCGATCTTCTCGACAGTTTCCTCCAGCGACGGCACACGATCCCAGATCGCAAGGAGGCGGGCCAGACGTTCGGCGCGGCTGGACGGGCTTTCGAGACCCATCAGGAGCCCGGCCTTCATCTGCGCCCGGGCGCGCGCGATCTCGGCGTCAGTCATGTCGTCGGCGGAGCGCCTAAGCTCGTCGATGGTCAGTTCGGCCAGTTCGCCGATCTCTTCACCGCTGGTCCCTGCATAGATGGTCATCAGCCCGCTGTCCGAATAGGCACCGGTCTGGGCGAAGATGGTATAGCAGAGGCCGCGTTTCTCGCGCGCTTCCTGGAACAGGCGTGAGGACATGCCGCCGCCCAGAGCCGAGGAAAAGATTTGGGCGGTGTAGACATCGTCGTCCCGATAGCCGGCGCTTTCGAAGGCCATGGCGAAATGGGCCTGCTCCAGCGGCTTCTCGACCCGCGTCTCGCCTCCCCCGAAATGCGCGCTTTCGACGGGAACCTGGGCATGCGCCTCGAGATGCGAGAACGTGTCTTCGGCGGCGCGCACGATCTGATCGTGATCGACGGCCCCCGCGGCCGCGACGATGATGTTGCCCGGCGCATACCGCTCGGCCACGAATTTCGAGAGGTCGCGCGCATCGAAGGCCGCGACGCGTTCGGAGGCGCCGAGGATGGTCCGGCCCAGCGGTTGATCCGGGAATGCCTTTTCCTGCAGCCAGTCAAAGATCACATCGTCGGGCGTGTCGTGCGCCTGACCGATTTCCTGCAGGATCACGTGCCGCTCGACCTCGATCTCTCGCGGATCGAAGACAGGGTTCAGCACGATGTCCGAGATCACGTCCAGCGCCAGTCCGACGTCTTCGGCAAGGACGCGGGCGTAGTAGGCCGTCATCTCGCGACTGGTATAGGCGTTGATATAGCCGCCCACATCCTCGATCGCCTCGGCGATCTGAAGCGCACTGCGGGTCTTGGTGCCCTTGAAGGCCATGTGTTCGAGGAAATGCGCGATGCCGTTCTGCTCGATCCGCTCATGCCGTCCGCCGGCGGCCACCCAGACCCCCAGCGATGCCGAGGCAAGACCCGGCATGTGTTCGGTGACGACGCGAACGCCATTGGCCATACGATGCAGATTGACGGTCACTTCGCGCGTTTCTCCCGGATCACGGCTTCGATGGCGGCGAGGTCGTTGGCGACCCTCGTCACCCGTTCGGACCGGTCATAAAGATCGGCCATGCGCTTGGGAAGAGGCGGATGCACTCCGGTGGCCGCCTCGACGGCATCGGGGAACTTCGCCGGGTGCGCCGTGGCAAGCGTGATCATGGGCGTGGCGGAGGCGCCCTGCTCTTCGGCGACCTTGATGCCGACGGCCGTATGCGGGCAGACGATCTCGCCGGTGCCCCGGAAGGTCGTCGTGATAGTAGCCGCGGTCTCCTCCTCGGAACAGCGCCCCGAGTCGTAGATGTCGCGCAGCGCCCCGATCGCGCCCTGGCTGACGGGGAACCCGCCCCTCGCCTTCAGCTCGTCCATCAGCTGTGCCACCGCGCCAGCGTCGCGGCCATAGGCATCGAAGAGCGCGCGCTCGAAGTTGGACGAGACCTGAATATCCATGGACGGGCTGATCGTGGGTTCGACCCCCTCCTTCACATAGGCACCGTCACGGATGGTGCGGTGCAGGATGTCGTTGCGGTTCGTTGCGATCACCAGCCGGTCAATGGGCAGACCCATCTGGCGCGCGATATAGCCCGCGAAGATGTCACCGAAATTGCCGGTGGGCACGGTGAAACTGACCTGCCGGTGCGGTGCGCCAAGGGACACGGCCGAGGAGAAATAGTAAACGACCTGCGCCAGCACCCGCGCCCAGTTGATCGAGTTGACGGCGGCCAGACGCACTTCGTCGCGGAAGGCGTGGTCGGCGAACATCGCCTTCACCGCGGCCTGGCAGTCGTCGAAATCGCCATCCACGGCCAGCGCATGCACATTCGCCTCGGAGGGCGTGGTCATCTGGCGGCGCTGCACTTCGGAGACGCGGCCATGGGGATAGAGGATGCAGACATCGACCGCATCCAGACCGCGAAATGCCTCGATCGCCGCCGAGCCGGTGTCGCCGCTGGTGGCGCCGACGATCGTCACCCGCTCACCCCGGCGCGTCAGCACGTCCTCGAAGAGCTGGCCGATGAGCTGCATCGCGAAGTCCTTGAAGGCCAGCGTGGGACCGTGAAACAATTCCAGCAGGAAGTGGTTCGGACCAAGCTGCACCAGCGGCGCACGCGCCTCGTGGCCAAAGCCGGCGTAGGCCTTGCCGATCAGATCGCGGAAATGCGCATCCTCGAAGCTGTCGCCGATGAAGGGGCGCATGACGCGAAATGCGATCTCCTCGTAGGGCAAACCCGCCAGCGCAGCGATCTCGTCCGCCGTCATCGCCGGGATGGTTTCGGGCACATAAAGCCCGCCATCGGGTGCCAGTCCCGTCAGCATCGTCTCTTCGAAGGAAAGCGCGGGGGATTGCCCGCGCGTGGAAATGTATTTCATCGGTACTCCTCAGACCGTCCGCTTCCGGATACGCCACAAGAGAAACGCTGTCATCCCCAGCCAGACGGCGGCAAGGCCGAACCATTGCACCGCATAGCCCAGATGGTTGTTGGGCACGCCGGTGCTGGTGACGGGCATCGGCGTGGCGCGCGGATCGGTTCCCGTCACCGTGCGCGCCACGATGAGCACCGGTTCGGTGCCGAGCGCGCCGGCCATCGTCGCGACATCGCGGGCGTAGAACAGGCCGCCGGAGAGATCCGGCTCGGGTGTCCAGCTGTCCACCTCCTCGGGCCAGTGCAGGTTTCCGGCGACGGTGACACCTTCGGCGTCCCCCGGAGCGGCGTTCTCCTCCAGTTCGACGAATCCCTCGTCCACCATGACCTGCCGCCCGTCTTCCAGCACGAAGCGGGTAACGAGCCGGTAGCCCGCGCCGCGCTCCTTCGTCGAGACGAGCACGCGAAGGGGCGTGCCAAGAAGATCGCCTTTCGCCGTCACCGGCAGATACCGGTCTTCCGTGGCATCGGGGGCGGCAGGCACCGCGACGGGCGAAGCGGTGATCCGCGCGTCGATATCTGCCAGGATCGCCTCTTTCCAGGCGAGGCGCTGCAACTGCCAGATGCCGAGGCTGACCAGCACGGCGAAACCGCCGAGGCCAAAGATCAGGGGGATCAGGTAACGGCGCATGGAGCCTTTTCCGACAACAAAGGCGCGAGAACCGCCCGCGCCTTCCTCTTGGTGAAAATACTTTCGGGGGAGCGCGAGGGGGTGACACAATTCCAAGATCAGCTTCCCCAGATGTAGATGGCTGCGAAGAGGAAGAGCCAGACCACGTCCACGAAGTGCCAGTACCAGG
>NZ_JBLBVK010000055.1:0-300083 GCF_047314965.1 Silicimonas lutimaris
CTGTTCGTCACCACTGGCGTGCCACGCGACGAAAGCAACGCTGACCGGGAAAAGGGCCTAGTCAGCACAAGTCATGATCCATGACTATCAGGTCTCTTGTTTTCAGTATGCTTTCGGCATTCACGTCCCTGCTTGCGGGAAGCCATTTGCGGATTCGCCGGATACCGAAAAATCTATCCTTTGAAAGCCTGGTGAAAGCCAAACTTAGACTGCCGACTTCAACGACAGGTCAACTGTCATGTAAGAAACTGATTTATTTAGATTTCTGTGGTGCCCCCAGAGAGACTCGAACTCCCGACCCACTGATTACAAATCAGTTGCTCTACCAGCTGAGCTATAGGGGCACGACGCGCTCTCTAGCAACCTTGCGCATCGACGGCAAGATATTCAGCGCGTGCGCAGCATCTGGCGGGCGACCAGCGCCACCGCCAGCAGGCTGACAGCGATGATCAGGATCGCCGAGGGCGCCGCGTCGGCGATCTTCTCCAGCGTTGCCTGCTCGTGGGCGCGCGTCGCCAGCGTGTTGAAGTTGAACGGCCGCAGAAGGAGCGTCGCCGGCAGTTCCTTCACGCAATCCACGAAAACCAGTAACAACGCCGTCGCGACCGAGCCGCGGATCAGCGGCGCGTAGATCCGCCTCAGCGTGCCGCCGGCCGTCTGACCCAGCGTGCGCGCCGCCAGCGGCAGGCTTGGCGCGACCCGCCCCATCGCGGCATCCGCGGCGCCCTCGGCGATGGCGAAGAACCGCACCGCATAGGCATAGACGATCACCGCGGCTCCCCCGGTCAGCATCAGACCCGGATCGGAGCCCGTCAGCGCCAGAACAGTATCCGCCAGCGCGTTGTCGAAGGCCCCCAGCGGGATCAGCAGGCCAACCGCCAGAACCGCCCCTGGCGCGGCATAGCCGATCGTGGTCACCGGCAGCAGAAGCCGCGGCAGTTCGCGCCGAGTCAGCCGCGCGCCATAGACAACGAACAGCGAGGCCAGAACCGTCACCACAGCCGCCGCCCCGCCCACGGCAACCGTGTTCGTCAGGGCCTCGCCCAGCCCCGGTGCCAGCCAGCGTCCGGGGCGCGTCAGCGCATGATGGGCCAGAACCGACACCGGCAGCACGAAGCCCGCGATCACTGGAACGGCGCAGAACGCCGTCACCGCCCAGGCCAGACGGCCCTTCAGGCGCACCACCGGAAGATCGCGCTCGCTCCGCGACATGCGGTAGAACCGGCTGTGCCGGCGGCTCACCTTTTCCAGCGCCACAAGCGCCAGGATCATCGCCAGGATCACGCAGGCGATCTGCGCCGCACCGCCCGCGTTGCCCGCCTCCAGCCAGACCGAGAAAATCCCCGTGGTCAGCGTCTGCACGCCGAAGAAATCCACCGTCCCATAGTCGTTCACCGTCTCCATCATCACGATGGCGGTGCCCGCCGCGATGGCCGGGCGCGCCAGTGGCACGCCGATCGCCCAGAACCGCCGGAACGCATTGGCGCCAAGCGCGCGCGCAACTTCATGGGCGCTGCCCGACTGCTCGCGGAACCCGGCCCGCGCAAGCAGGTAGACATAAGGGTACAGCGACATCGTCAGAACGAATATCGCCGCGTAACGCGATCTTATATCTGGAAAAAAGTAATCCCGTGCATCCGCCCAGCCGAATATCGCGCGCAGCCCTGTCTGGACCGGCCCGGCAAATTCCAGAAAGTCCACCAGCGCATAGGCGCCCAGGTACCCCGGCACGGCCAGCGGACATAACAGCGCCCATTCCAGCACCTTCTTGCCCGGAAAGGCGTACATCACCACCAGCCACGCGGTCAGCGTCCCGATCACCGCCGAAAGTCCCCCGACCCAGACCATCACCACCAGCGTGTTCGCCGCATAGCGCGGCAGGCTGGTCGACATCAGGTGCCCCCAGATGTTCTCGGTCGGGTGAAAGGCGATCCAAACCACCGACAGGATCGGCATCAGGACCAACGCCGCGATCAGCAACGCGCCAAGAGACCAGCCGCTCGGCAGGCCCGGCACGCCGAGGCGCGGTAGTTGAGTCTTTTCGTCGGTCATCGCCCCGAAGGTCTAGAGCGAAACGGGTTTCCCTGTCCAGTGACCGCGGCTATCCTTCGGCCACGGGCAGAGAAGAAATCGACGCAGGCACATGAACATCGTCTTCCACCTCGGAATGCATTGCACCGACGGCGGCCTGCTGATCCGCTCGCTACTGCAAAACCGTGCCGCCCTTGCCGCCGATGGCATCTGCCTGCCCGGCCCCATGCGCTACCGCGAACTTCTCGGGGAGACCTCGACGCGGTTGCGCGGCGAACCGGCCCCGCCCGAGACCGAGGCAATGATCCTCGAGCGTATCGCCGCCGCCCCCGGCACCGAACGGGTGGTGCTCTCGAACGAAAACTTCCTTTGCCGCTCCGATGTCGCGCTCGGCCGGGACTGTCTTTATCCGAAAGCGATGAAATCGGCCTGGTTGCGCCAGTGTCTGCCCTCTCACGAGGCCGAGTTCGCCATCGCGCTTCGGAACCCGGCTTCTTTCCTGCCCGACCTCATCGCCGGGCTCGGCGGCCCTCCTCCGCCCGAGGACCTTCTGGCCGAGGGCGTCTTTCTCGACGATCTGCGCTGGTCCGACGTGATCCGCCGCATCGCCGAGGCCAACCCCGGCTGCCCGATCACCGTCTGGTGTCACGAAGACACGCCCTTCCTCTGGCCGCAAATCCAGCGGGAACTGGCCGGTCTCGACCCTTCGCACACGCTCGACGGCGCGCTCGACATGGCCGAAACCATCATGACGCCGGAAGGCTACACGCGCCTGTCCGAGTTCCTCGAAACCCGCGACGTCCGCGTCGAAACCCGGCGCCGCCGCGCCATCGCGGCCTTCCTCGATGCCCATGCGCTCGAAGACCAGATCGAAGCCGAAATCGACCTGCCGGGCTGGACGGAGGAGACGGTCGAGACCCTGACCGCGCTCTACGACGAAGATGTCGAGGAAATTGCGCGCATGCCGGAAGTCACCTTCCTGGACGCCTGACTTTTCAGAGAGTTGCGCGTCAAAGCTCAGGCACATGGGCGTCGCATGCACCCTTGCGCGGCCCGATCCGCCCAAATCCTTAACAGGCTGTTCATTTTCGGAGCGTGCGAGCAGTTAACCCCGGGGTCCGTATGGCAGGTTGCCATACGTTTTGCCGACGCTCCGCAGACGCCTTGCCGACCGCCCCTGTCGCTTGTTTTCCTCACCCGTTAACGCCGGGGCGCGATTCGGCCCGCCGGGGACCGCGCGCAGGGCAGCGAACGTTGCGCTGGATCACATCCCAAGCGCTTCCTTGTACATCTCGAGAACCGCCTCTTCTTCGGCAATCTCGTCGCGGTCCCGTTTCCGAAGCGCGATGACTTTCCGCATCACCTTGGTGTCATACCCCCGCCCCTTGGCCTCGGCCATGACCTCTTTCTGCTGGTCCGCGATATCCTTCTTCTCGGCCTCAAGCCGTTCGAAACGCTCGATAAATTGCCGCAACTCATCGGCGGTGACGCGGTAGCTCTGGTCGGGGGCACTGTCGTTCATCGGAAGCCTCTCTGGGGTACTGGAACCCGTTCGATAGCGGTCCGGGGCCGCCGCTTCAAGGGCTTGCGAAGCGCGGCCCAAGCGATTACCACCCCCCGGTCCCGAAGTGGCGGAGAGTGGCATGGAAAATCTGATCTGGATCGGCGCGCTGGTCACGCTTCTCGGTGTCGGGGGACTGGTCTGGTGCGTTGCGACCGCGATGCGCGCCAAGCGTCAGGGTCTCGATGAAAACGCAATGAAATCAAAGCTTCAGACGGTCGTGGCCGTCAACATGGGCGCGCTCTTCCTCTCGGCCATCGGCTTGATGATGGTCGTCGTCGGGATCCTGCTGGGCTAGGAATTCAGGTCGTCGAAGGTCTTTTCCGACCGGATCAGATCCTGGAAGATCGGGTCCGGAGGCGCAATCCGCGCCGACTCCTGTGACAGCTCCACAAGCACGTCGCGCACCTCGGAAAGCCCAAGAAGATCAGCGGCATACATCACGCCGCCTGTGCGCCGCGCAAAGCCCAGCGCATGCACCGCGACCATGTCGATATCCGCCGGACGCCGGACGATCCCCTCCGACAGCATCTGCGCCCCCGCGCCCGCCATCGCCGCCACGCAACGTATCCGCACCTCGCCATCGCTGAGCGTGCGCGTACTGATGCTCTTGGCGGCCCGGTCCGCCTCGATCAGCGCCGTCACTTCCGGGTCCTCGACGCCCATCTTTCCACGCTGCTGATACAGGAAATAGCCACGGCCCACCGCCAACCCGGTCCGCCCCGCTGCGATCAGCGCCGCGTCCAGACCGCTTCCCCGCGCGCCCTCGGCGCCCCGGTTGCCATTGTCGCGCTTCAGCCCGACGATGTCGCGGAACGTGAACGAGCCATAGGGCAAACCCCAGTCCCGCAGGGCCGTGTCGATCTGCAACACGCGACCGCCGTCTTCCAGGCAGAGGTCAGCCGCCGCGTGAAGCGCCGCAACCAGCCGCGAGGCCACACTGTAAGGCTTTGGTTTCACGTCAAGAATAAGCCTGTCCAGCTTGCGCATCAAGGCACGCGCCGTCGCCACGGCCTTCGGGCCAGTCTTGTCCGTCACGGCGAATTCCACCAGCCGGTTCTGCCTCAGGCCCGTGGGGAAGCGCATGCTGACCACGTCTGCTTCACGCCCCGTCCCGGCAGCGACTTCAGCCGGATCGCTCCCTTCGAGGCCAAGCGCCAGAACTGACCCCTCGCGCATGGACGTATCCAGTTCCTTCACCCTCTCGGCAGAGGCGGAGGCGAACGGATCCACCACGATGTCGGAATCGATCAGCTTGCTGAACCCGCTGACCGCATGCATCCGGTCAAGGATCTGCTCCACCCCGTCTTCGGTCATCTTGCTGGCCGCAACGCGCGCATCGAAATGCTCGATGATCCGCGACACGCCGGTTTCCAGCGCCTCGTCGCTGTCCTCGGCGACCGTCACGTCGAAACCGGCATCAAGACACAGGACCGCAAGCTCGGCGCCCTCGGCCTGCGCGCCGATCACCGCCACGCTTTTCAAGGGGCGTGACCCGACCCGGCCCTCCCAGCGTGTGGCGGCCTGAAGCTGCCGCTCGGCCGCGAAGATATGCCTCAGAGAGCGGGAATGGTCCGAGTTTACAAGGTCTTCGTAGGCGGCCAACTCCAGCCCGCGCCCGATATCATAAGGCAGAAGAAGCGCCGACTCGACACATTCGATCAGGCGCAAAGGCGCCTCCAGCGGCGATTTCGCGGCGATCTTCCGGTGCTGCGCAACCGCCTCCAGGAACGCCGTCCCCTCGCCCAGCCGGTCCCGCCGCGTCGAGGAACGCCGCAGGCTCCCGGCGCTGTCGGCCAGCTTGCGCGCGGCTTCGACCGCCGCCTCCAGCGTGTCGCCCGCCGCCAGAATGTCGGCCAGTCCCAGCTTGGCCGAGCTATCGCCCGAAACCGCGCGGCCGCTCAGAAGCATCTTCAGCGCGGCAACGCCCCCCACAACCTTGGGCAATCGCTGCGTGCCACCGGCCCGCGGCACCAGCCCGACCGTGATCTCCGGACTGCCAAGGCGGCTCGCCGGATGCACGACCCGAAGATGCGCCGCCAGCGCCAGTTCCAGACCGCCCCCCAGGGCCGAGCCACGGATGGCCGCGACCACCGGCTTGTCACAGGCTTCCACCCGGTCGCAGAGCGCGCCCAGATCGGGCACATCCGGCTCGTCGGCCTCCGAGGCCGAAGCACCGGCCGCAAAGACATCCCCGGCCCCTGCCAGCACGATCGCGCGCACCGCGTCATCCGCTTCGGCGGCATCCAGTTCAGCGACCAGTTTCGCTCGAATTTCGGCAGTAAGCGTGGCCAGTGGCGGATTGTCGATCGTGAGAATGACCACGTCGCCGCGAGCCTCGCGACGCACCGTGTCGGCCGAAATCACCTGCTCTTCCTTGCCCATGGCTTTTCATACGCCAACGGGGACAAAAAACAAGGCTGCGTGACCTTGATCCGCGCGGGTGTCCGCCGGTCAGACGGGCACGTTGTCCCACATGTCGTCGGCCTCGTCAGGCTGAGGGACAGGCACGACCCGCACCGGGGAAATCCGCACGACAGAGGGATTTTCAAAGCGGGCTCGAAGCAGAGCCTTCAGCTCGGGAGCACGTTCAGGATGCGCGATCAGGGTCTCGACGATCCTGTCCATCTCATCTTCCCACTTCGCCTGGCGCATCAGCTGTGTCATGGCAAAACCTCCCTGCGAGCCTTTTCAGCCGCTCTACCTACGGTAGATTAACAGATGTTTCATGACAGACATGTTATCCTGCCGCAGGTTGCAGGCAGAAAAGGACAAACGTCCAAATAACGTGCAAAATGATGAATTATCGACCAGTCAGAGGTCGGCAAAATTCCGCGTAAAGCACATTTATAATCGGTCGGACGCGGGTGTCGGCCAGTGAATAGTAAACGATTCGCCCGTCTCGACGCGCCGTTACAAGCCCCTCACCACGCAAACGCGCCAGTTGTTGGGACACATAGGCTTGCCCCAGACCAATCGCGTCTTCCAACTCTCCGACGTTCTTTTCGCTCTCCAGAAGATGGCACAACAAAAGAAGCCTAGAAGGATTGGATAACGCACGCAGACAGGTCGAAGCCTCTTGCGCGGCATCGGCCATCACATCGTGATCGATAACAGCATCGAAACTCATGGCATCACATCTCTACTCAACCAACATGCATCCGGACGATAACTCAGGCTACTCTTGCAATCCATTCAAAAAAATGCATATGATTGAAAAGCACTAGGAGATCATCATGCATCCAGTTGTTACAGCATTCTTCGATGAACCCACAAACACAATTTCGTATGTGGTCAAGGACCCGACAGGCTCGTCCTGTGCAATCATAGATAGTGTGCTGGACTTCGACTACTCATCCGGACACACGGATACCGAGAGCGCCGACGAGATCATCGCCTTCGTCGAGAAGGAGGGTCTGAAGGTCGAATGGATCCTCGAAACCCATGTCCATGCCGACCATCTCAGCGCCGCGCCGTACCTTCAGCAGCGGCTGGGCGGCAAGATCGGCATCGGCGAGAAGATCACCGTCGTGCAGGACACGTTCGGCAAGGTCTTCAACGAGGGCACCGAGTTTCAGCGTGACGGCAGCCAGTTCGACAAGCTCTACGTCGAAGGCGACAGCTTCCATATCGGACAGTTGCGCGGCGACGTGCTTCACACCCCCGGACACACGCCCGCCTGCCTCACCTACGTGATTGGCGACGCGGCCTTCGTGGGCGACACGCTCTTCATGCCCGATTTCGGCACCGCGCGCTGCGATTTTCCGGGCGGATCCTCGGAAACGATGTACGAAAGCGTCCAGAAGATCCTGTCTCTTCCCGACGCCACGCGCATTTTCGTCGGCCACGACTACAAGGCGCCGGGCCGGGACGAATACGCATGGGAAACCACAGTCGGCGAGCAGAAGGAAAAGAACGTCCATGTCGGCGGCGGAAAGAGCAAGGAAGAGTTCGTCACCATGCGCGACGCGCGTGACGCCACCCTTGCAATGCCGAAATTGATCATTCCCTCGCTTCAGGTGAACATGCGCGCGGGAAATATGCCGGAACCGGATGCACAGGGTGACGTGTTCCTGAAGGTGCCGGTCAACAAGCTGGGAAAGTAAAACATGCCAATTGAATGGATTTATGGCCTCGTCGGCGGGGTCATAATCGGAGTGGCGGCGGCCGTTTACCTTCTGGTGAACGGCCGCATCATGGGGGCGTCTGGGATCATCGGCGCCCTTGTCGACGGGACCGCGAAGGACAGCTGGTCCGAGCGTGCCGCCTTCCTCGCCGGTCTCGCCATAGTTCCCGGCATCATGGCCATGGTGATGGGGGGCGCGGACACCCACATCACCGGCAACGTCGTCGTTGTGGCGCTAGCCGGGCTTCTGGTGGGCGTCGGAACGCGGATCGCGAACGGCTGCACCTCGGGGCACGGCGTCTGCGGCATCAGCAGGTTCAGCCTTCGCGGCATCGTCGCAACGGTTTTCTACATCGGCGCAGGCGGCCTTATGGTGGTCTTCGCCCGTCACATTCTGGGGATCGTCTGATGCGGCTCTTGTGGTCTTTCATTGCCGGCGGAATTTTCGGCGCCGGCCTTCTCATCTCCGGCATGACCGACACGCGCAAGGTTATCGGGTGGCTTGATATCTTCGGAAGCTGGGATCCGACGCTGGCCTTCGTGATGGCCGGCGCCGTGGTCGTCATGGGCATCGCCTGGCAGATCGCCGCCCGCCGCGGCCAGCCTGTTCTCGGCGGCGCATTTCCCGAAGCGCCCGCACCGCGCGTCGGGCGCAACCTCGTGATCGGCTCGACGCTGTTCGGCATGGGCTGGGGCCTGGCCGGGCTCTGCCCCGGCCCGGCGATCGCGTCCCTCTCCTGGGGAGGTACAGGCGGGCTGGTCTTCGTGGCCGCAATGGCCCTTGGCATGTTCGCCGCTCCGCCGCTAAAGTCGCGGCTGGAACAGCAACAGGCGACGTGAGTAGTCCATGACCGTAGCAAGATACCTGACCGAGACATTTGCCGTCGCACCCCAGATTGCGATCGAAGACCTGGCCGACCTGAAGGCCCAGGGGTTCAAGACGATCGTCTGCAACCGGCCTGACGGCGAAGTCCCCGAGGAACTGAGTGCCGCCAACATGGAGCGCGCCTGCAGGGAACTGGGGCTCGAATTCGTGATGAACCCGCTCAGCCATGGTTCGCTTTCGCCGGACCATATCGAAATCCAGCGGCGGGCAGCCACGTCGGACGGCCCGGTCCTGGCCTATTGCGCTTCCGGCAACCGCTCCAGCATCCTCTGGGGGCTGGCGATGGCGGGAACACACACGACTGAAGATATCCTTAACCGCACGACCGCTGCCGGCTACAATCTTCAGGCCCTCGTGCCGCAACTGGACGCAATCGCCGCACGCAGCGCCGGCTAGTCGGGAAGATCCGGCAGGTCAGGAAGCTCTGGCAGATCGGGAAAGTCGGGCAACTCCGGCAGATCGGAAAGGCCCGGCATGTCAGAGGTGCCCCCGTTCTTGTTGGGCACCACCCGCGAGGCGGCTGGCAAGGCGGCACCCAGAAAGTCACTTGTGCCCGGACCGGGAAGGCTCGGCCCAGCTGACGGTTCCTGTCCAAGCAGCCGCACGGCCTTCTTGCCGCCCGCTTGCCCCAGCCGGGCGGTGGCGACCTGTTCGCCCTCGTGGCCCTCGACCGAGACGGCCTGAAGCGCCGTGATCGGCACCTCCAGCACATCGCCCAGCGCCAGTCCCGAGACCTGCCCCAGCGTGGAGGGCAATCGGGTCAGCACCACAGACAATTTCGTTCGCGTCTCGACTATCGCTCCGCAAAACTCCTCGGCAAGCCCCTTGTTCGCCTGTCCCTGATACGGCTTCGGCACCGGAATTGCGAAGAGCAGCCGCCCCGTCTTCGCGCCTCCCGCCAACTCCAGCGTAACCTGCAGAGTGCGAAACTCGCCGGGGTCCAGCGCAAGATCGGCAGCCCGCGCATTCGCAACCGTTCCCGCCCGATAGTGATCCGCGAAAGGCACTCGGTCGGCGATCTCCTGATGTCCGGCCTCGGTCTTGGCGGTCGAAATCCACCGGTCGACGATGTCGCTTGCCACGATACCATCCGTGCGGGTCGGCACCCGATCGGTCGGCTCGCCGCTCGACACGCGACCGGACATCTGCATCTCGATCAGAGCAGAGAGCAAAGCGGGAGACAGGACGCAAAGACCGGGGGACCGCTTGTCGGACTTCATCATGTAGACAAGATCATGGGGCGTCAGCGCCGCGATCACGTCGGCTTTGTTCTGCTGTGCCGGCGTGACTTCGATCACCATGACCTGCAACCCCAGCAGCTCTTCCGCATCGCGTGGCATGGTCTTGGCCAGCATATGCTGCAAAGCGCCCTGGCCCGGCACCGTCGGAGGTCGGGGGGGCGCCAGCTTCCGGCGCATGACGGTCTGGGCGTCGGTCTCGGGCATGAAATTCCTGGCAGAACGTTTTCCGCCGTCATCGCCCGATAAGGTTACGATAGGGTTAGGCTCAGGCCGCTTCGGCGCGCCTGTGGGGAAGCGTGACGCGGAACGCGGCACCGCCCTGCCCCGGCAGATAGGTGATCGCGCCGCCCAGCCGGTTCATCACTTCGCGCGAAATCGCAAGTCCCAGACCCGCACCGCCTGCAGCGCGATGATCCGTGCCGCGCGCGAACTTCTCGAAAATGAGCTGCTGCGCGTCTCTCGGGATTCCCTTTCCGTTGTCGATGAAATCCACAACCCGGCGTCCTGCGATATCGCGCACCAAGATTCGCAACGACGGCGCCTCGGCATCGCAGTATTTCTGCGCGTTCGAAATCAGATTGATGAAGACCTGAGACAGCCGGTCGCTGTCGGTGAACAGCACGATGCGTTCCTTGGCACGCTCACGCTCAATGGCCAGTGCCGGTGTCAGATCGCGCTTTTCGGTCGCTGAAACGGCGCGGTCCAGGATATTCTCAAGAAAATCTTCCCGCTCATTCAGAACGACCTGCCCATTCTCCAGAACGCTGAGATCAAGCAGATCGTCGAGAAGCCGCGTCAGGCGGATCGCTTCATCATGGATGATCTGACTGTAGCGGCGCCGGTCATCCGCGCTCATCTGCTCGCCGCCCATCAGGATTTCGCTGAAAGAGCGGATCGAGGTCATGGGCGTCCTCAGTTCGTGGCTGATCTGGCTGAGGAAAGCGTCCTTCTGCACGGAAAGGGCCATGAGTTTCTCGTTGGCCTCGCGCAACTGTCGCGCCGTTCGCCCCAGTTCGGCCGACTTGGCCTCGAGCTGGTTCGAGTATTCCAGGATCTGCTGAGCCTCGTCGGCAACCTTCATCAGATCTTCCACCGATACCGACACACCGCCGGTCAACTGCGCGATCATCGCATGTGCTGTGGCCGCTCCGACTGACCCCGCCAATTCGCGTTCCAGCCGCTCCAGGAATTCCGGGGTCACATCAGGCAGAAAACCCTGCTTGCCCTGGGCCGAAGCCTCGGCAACGAACAACGCCTGCGCTTCGGACGCCCCCATGATGCGCTGCGACATCATCAGCAGGTCTTCGGCCTCGGCAATCCCACCCTGCCAGCCGCCCGCGCTTTCCGCGTAGCGCAGGATATTGACGAAGGTCGCGCCCTGAACCCGTTCCAGAGGGTTCGGGAAGGTCAGAAGCGACACAACCAGAAAGGCGGTCGTATTCAGAAGGATCGACCAGAACACCGAGTGCACCAATGGGTCCATGCCTTCGATGCCGAAAAGCGCCTGCGGCCTTAGAAGCTCGAAACCGAACGGTCCGGCAGCGAAAACCGAGGACGACAGAACCGCGCCCTGCCCGAAACTCGGCAGGAAGGAGGTCCAGAGCCAGACCGCGAATCCCACGCTGATCCCCGCGGCCGCTCCCCAGCGCGTGGCGCCGCGCCAGAAGATACCGCCCAGAAGCGATGGCAGGATCTGCGCCACGCCGGCAAAGGACACCAGCCCGATCGCCGCCAGCGCGGCACCGCCGCCCGATAGTCTGAAGTAAAGATAGCCCAGCGCCAGGATGCCCGCGATCGACAGCCTTCGCGACAGCAGCACGACGTGGCGGACATCTCCGGTGATGGTCGCGCCGCCCTGCCGCGCGTTCAGCCAGATCGGCATCACGATATGGTTCGACACCATGGTAGAAAGCGCGATGGCCGCCACGATCACCATCGAGGTGGCTGAGGAAAACCCGCCAAGAAAGGCCAGCGTCGCCAGCGCCCCCTGATCGAAGGCGAGAGGGAGTGTCAGAACGAAAAGGTCCGGGTTCGATCCCTCGGGCAACACCGCCAGGCCGACGACAGCGATAGGGGCGACGAACAGGCTCATCAGCATAAGGTAGGCGGGGAACGCCCAGCTTGCCGTGGACAGGTGGCGCTCGTCCGAGTTCTCGACGACCATCACCTGGAACATGCGCGGCAGACAAAGGAACGCGACAGCCGAGAGGAAGACCAGCGTCAGCCACCGGTCAGGTCTCAGGTCCCAGACAGCGATCGGCGCCTCTTCGATACGCGCCATCGTTTCGCTCACTCCGCCGCCGACCGAAAAGACGACAAAAACCCCTACGGCCAGCAGCGCGACCAGCTTGACCACCGCCTCGACGGCGATCGCCATGACGACGCCATGGTGCCTTTCGTTCGCATCGAGGTTGCGCGTGCCGAAAATGATGGTGAACACAACAAGGCCCGCTGCCATCAGCAGTGCGGTATCCCAGCCGCCCTCATCAGCCAGCCCCCGCCCCGAAAAGACGTCGAAACTCAACGCCACCGACTGAAGCTGAAGTGCAATGTAGGGAGTGGTGCCGACGACGGCCAGAAGCGTGACCAGAACGCCAAGCAGGTTCGATTTTCCGAAGCGTGACGAAATGAGGTCCGCAATGGAGGTGATCCGCTCCGTCCGCCCGATCCGCACCAATCGGCGCAGAAGGCTCCACCAGGCCAGCATGACCAGCGTGGGGCCCAGGTAGATCGTGATGAACTCAAGCCCCGAGCGCGCGGCGTAGCCCACCGCACCGTAGAAGGTCCATGCTGTGCAGTAGATCGACAGGGACAGCGTGTAGACCAGCGGCGCGCGGACCCAGCCGACGCGTCCGCGCTCCGCGCGCTTGTCGGCCCAGAATGCCACCGCGAACAGCAACACGACATAGGCCAGGCAGATGACGATCAGCAAGTTGAAGGACAACATGGGTCAGCCCTCGCCGGTCGGCCGTTTCCCGGCCTCGCCCTGAGCGGGCTCGGTCGTGCCCAGATAGTGCGACAATGCGGCCGCCACGAGAACCAGCAGCCCCCAGACGACGAAAAGATACACGATGCCGCCCGAGGTGGTGGCATCCCTGGACCAGAGAATCGGCAGCAAGACCAGAACGAGCCCGAAGAACGGAAGGAACTTCGCGGCATCCCCGATCCGGCGCCTTCGATAGCTTTGCCGCTCGAGGAAGACCGGTTCGGGCCGTCGCGCCATCAGCCAGCCAGCTCCCGCACAGTAGCCAGGATCTCGTTATTCGCAAAAGGCTTCGTCATGAACCGGGTTGCCCCAAGCTTTTCAGCAAGCTCGCGGTCCTTTTTCTGGCCCCGTGCGGTCAGCATCAGAACCGGCAATTGCCCAAGACCGGCGTCACCGCGCAAATCGTGCAGGATGTCATACCCCGAACGGTTCGGAAGCATGACGTCCAGAATCACGACATCGGGCGCACGGCTTCGGATTGTCTCCAACGCGGTACTGCCGTCCGAGTGGGTGTCCACGCGAAACCCCTCCCGAGAAAGGATGAATCGAATGGCTTCGATGATGTTCGGCTCGTCTTCGATCAGAAGGACCCGTCCGGGCATCGCCAATCCCCTCCCCTGGACAGACGAACGCATGCATTATCGGGACTATTGCCCGACTGAACACCACTGTCAAAAGACTAGCGGTCAAATCGCTGATTTTTCCTGCACTTCAGCGACCGCCGGAAGCTCTCTCCGAGCGACCAGCGACGGTTCGCGGCGTGCGGGGCAGCGTGGTTGCGCACAAATGCGGCAACTCGTTCCCACACCGACCGCCGCCTCGCCCTCGCCAAGACCCTGCCTTGGCGACAACAGCATCCATGCCTCGACCACGCTGGGACCGTCGAAACCTGAGGGATGATCGACCTCGGCCACCGCCCAAGCGGTAAAGGCGGCCTCGTCCCGGCCGCTCATGATCAGCGTCTGACGGACGGGCTGCATCGGCCGCTGCAACGCCTGGAACAGAGGCCACAGCGGACAGGCCGCACCGTACCGCGGCAGATCGAAACCGCTGATCGGTTTGCGGAAAACCAGCGTCCCGGAGCCATCGCAGGCGACGAGACCCCGGGGCGACCCATCCGGGAAAGCCCTGGCAGGTAAGGTGGAAAGCCTCCTGAAGATGACGGAGAGGGATACACCAAAGCGGGCAGCCAATTGCGCCGGATCTCCGTTCCACACCTCGACAGCGGATCGCAACGCCTCCTGCGGCACCGCCGCGGCATCAAGGGCATACTGCTCCAGGAAAGCCTGAGCCAGGTGACGGGACGCTGCCGAGACCAAAGCGTCGGAAGCGTCGACAATGCCTTGCGTGTCCGCTGCGGCGTCCTGTTCCAGCTCCGGAACGGACCAGCCTGTCCCCTCCAACCATACTTCAAGCTCTTCCTGCGGAAGGCTCATCCCTCGCTCGACATCGGCTCCGGCATCCAGGTAGGACACCAGCTGCTCGGCGCTCTGTGCCAATCTCCGGCTGTCTTCAAGGATGTTGCGGTGGAACCGAGCCTGCCATTCCGGCGCGATTTCCCCGCCATCGGCGAGGATCGCACTGGCCGAGCGGATCGCCGTGACGCTGGACAGGACATCGTGCAGCGACGCCGAGAGAAACGGGTCGTGGGTCAGTCTGTCATTCAATCCTTCGACCACGCGCTCAAGACGCTGCGCCTCGCGGTGTTGGGCCTCAACCAGCCGCGCCCAGCCCGGAAAACGTCCGGCGAAGTCTTCGGCCCTGTCCGTCTCGGCCCCGGTATCCGGGTGCCGGGACGCGGCGCTTTCGACCGACGATGTCAGCGCCCTCTCGGCCCCTTCGCTCAAACTGGCGGGATCGACATTCAGCGAGCGCGCAAGACGATTCAGCAGCGCGCCGCCGATCTTGCGGCGGTTGTGTTCGATGAGGTTGAGGTAGCTGGCCGAAATGTCGCACCTGCGCGCCAACTCGGCCTGACGCAGCCCCCGGTCAAGCCGCAACGAGCGGATTCTAGAGCCGGTCAACTGCCGCGTGTTCACGCTAAACCTCCATATTTTTCAATGCGTTTCTGCCAGCGCAAGAAAATTTCTTTACAGAATATAACACATCTTTGTGTATATGTTTACAGAAAAAACTTTTGACCACATGGCCTTGTTGAAAAGTTTTCTTACTAAGCGCGATAAATAAGGCACCTTGTAAAGGTCCGGCCGTCTGTGGAGGAGCGGCTGCTCCGCCATCGGGCCGGAATTTCCAAATGGGAGGACTATATGTCGAAATCCAACATTACACGTCGCGGCGTCATGAAGACCAGTGCGGCAGTCGGCGCGGGTCTCGCTCTGCCGACGATCTTCACCTCTCGGGTGAACGCTATGACCAACGAGCCCACAGGCTCGACGGTCACGCTGGGCTTCAACGTGCCCCAGACCGGCCCTTACGCCGAAGAAGGCCTTGACGAACTGCGCGCGCAGGAGCTGGCGGTTCAGCACCTGAACGGCGAAGGCGACGGCGGCATGCTGAACACCTTCTCGTCCAAGGTTCTCGACGGCACCGGCATCCTGGGCAAGAAAGTCCAGTTCGTCACCGGCGACACCGCCACCAAGTCGGACGTCGCCCGCGCCGCCGCGCAGTCGATGATCCAGAAGGACGGCGTCACGATGATCAACGGCGGCTCGTCCTCGGGCGTGGCCATCGCGGTTCAGGGCCTCTGCCAGGAAGCTGGCATCATCTTCATGGCCGGCCTGACCCACTCCAACGACACAACCGGCAAGGACCGGAAAGCCAACGGCTTCCGCCACTTCTTCAACGGCTACATGTCCGGTGCTGCTCTGGGTCCGATCCTTCAGAAAGAGCTCGGCAGCGATCGTCGCGCCTACCACCTGACCGCCGACTACACCTGGGGCTGGACCCAGGAAGAATCGATGATCGGCGCGACCGAAGCGATGGGCTGGGAAACCGCCAACAAGGTGCTGACGCCGGTCGGCGCAGGCGACTTCTCGTCCTACATCACGCCGGTTCTGAACTCCGGTGCAGACGTGCTGGTCCTGAACCACTACGGCGGCGACATGGTCAACTCGCTGACCCAGGCCGTTCAGTTCGGCCTCAAGGACGCTCAGGTCAACGGCAAGGACTTCGCCATCGTCGTTCCGCTCTACTCGGAACTGATGGCTGCCGGTGCCGGCGAGAACATCAAGGGCGTGCTCGGCTCGATGAACTGGAACTGGCAGCTGCCGGATGCCGGCACTCAAGCCTTCGTCAAGTCGTTCGGTGAAAAGTACGGCCGTCCGCCGTCAAACTCGGCACACACCTGCTACGTGCAGACCCTGCTTTACGCAGACGCCGTGACCCGCGCCGGCTCGTTCGAGCCCTGTGCGGTGGTCGAAGCCCTGGAAGGCTTCGAGTTCGACGGTCTGGGCAACGGCCCGACGCTTTACCGCGCCGAAGACCACCAGTGCTTCAAGGACGTGCTCGTCGTGCGCGGGGCCGAGAACCCGACCACCGAATACGACACGCTTGAAATCGTCGAAGTCACGCCGGTGGCACAGGTCACCTATCCGCCCGACCACCCGATGTTCGGTGGACCGGAAGCCTCGCTCGGCGAGTGCAACAACGGCGCGTGACGCCTTTCGGGACGGGCGATCATCGCCCGTCCCTTCCGCCCGATGGGGCGACTTCCGCAACGAATTAATAGGGTGGAATGATGGACGCGCTCATCCTTCAGATTCTCAACGGGCTCGACAAGGGCTCGGCCTATGCGTTGATCGCGCTGGGTCTCACGCTGATCTTCGGCACGCTCGGCGTGGTCAACTTCGCGCATGGAGCGCTCTTCATGATTGGTGCCTTCTGCGCCGTAACCATGCAGCGCCTGCTGGGATTGAGCTTCACCACGATCGACGAGACCAAGAAGGACTTTCTTGGCAATCCCCTGAAAGTGGAGCAGCCCTATGTCGAGGCATGGTTCGGCCCGGAGGTTGGGCAAGCCCTGATCGACTGGTCGGTTCCGTTGGCCATCATTCTCGCCATTCCGGTCATGCTGATCGTCGGCTTCGTCATGGAGCGCGGCCTGATCAAGCACTTCTACAAGCGCCCCCACGCCGACCAGATCCTCGTCACCTTCGGCCTCGCCATCGTGCTCCAGGAAATCGTGAAGGCCTACTACGGCGCCAACCCGATCCAGACCCCGGCGCCCGATGCTTTCGTCGGCTCGTTCGACTTCGGCGTTCTCCTCGGCTTCGATCCGAACACTATCATCTACCCGTTCTGGCGCCTGATATACTTCATCTTCGCAATGGTCATCATTGCCGCGGTCTTCGGCTTCCTGCAGTTCACGACCTTCGGCATGGTCGTCCGCGCCGGCATGGCCGACCGCGAGACGGTAGGTATGCTGGGCATCAACATCGACAAACGCTTTACCATCATGTTCGGCATAGCCGCCTCGGTCGCGGGGCTTGCGGGCGTGATGTACGGTCCGATCCTTGCGCCCAACTACCACATGGGCATGGACTTCCTCGTCCTCTCCTTCGTCGTGGTCGTCGTCGGCGGGATGGGCTCTCTGCCCGGAGCAGTCGCCGCAGGCTTCCTGCTCGGCATCCTGCAGAGCTTCGCCTCGATGAACGAGGTCAAGAACTTCCTGCCGGGCATCGACCAGATCGTCATCTATCTGATCGCCATCGTCGTGCTTCTCACCCGCCCCCGCGGGCTGATGGGCCGCAAAGGCGTCATGGAGGAATAATCAATGCTGGGGCTTAATAAAAAAGACCTGACGCTGTTCGTCATCGTTGTGATCATGGCGATCTGTGCGCCGATCATCCTAAACCCCTTCCCGGCGGACAGCGGCCTTGCCCAGTTCAACGCGGGTTACCCGGACCTGATGCAGCGGTTCCTGATCTTCGGGATCTTCGCGATCGGCTTCAACATCCTCTTCGGGCTCACGGGTTATCTCTCCTTCGGCCACGCGGCCTTCCTCGGGATAGGTTCCTACGCCACGGTATGGATGTACAAGCTCCTCAGCTTCAACGTCCTGCCCGGCATCATTCTCGCGATCGTGGTCTCCGGCCTCTTCGCTCTGGTGATCGGCTACATCTCGCTGCGGCGCTCGGGCATTTACTTCTCGATCCTGACGCTGGCCTTCGCCGAGATGTGTTACCGGATCGCCTATTCCGACCTGATCGGCCGCTTCGTCGGCACGACGGTGACGAACGGCGAAACCGGCCTCCAGGTATACTCGAACGATCCGCAATACCTCCTCGGCGCGGGCGACCCACAGAACACGCATTTCTTCGGGTTCCAGATGGCTTCCAGCAAGGTCATCGACTTCGGCGCGTGGGAGTGGACGTTCAACTTCGGTTACTACTTCTGCGGCGTGATCTTCCTTGCGATGTTCTACCTTGCGATCCGCATCTTCCGTTCGCCTTTCGGGATGATGCTGCGCGCGGTCAAGTCGAACCAGCAGCGTATGAACTACACCGGCCTGAACTCGCGGCCCTACACGCTTGCGGCCTTCGTGATCTCGGGCATGTATGCCGGCCTTGCCGGAGCTCTCCTCGCGGCGATGGACCCACTGGCGGGCGGCGAACGGATGTTCTGGACGGAATCCGGCGCGGTTGTCCTGATGACCATTCTCGGCGGCGCGGGCACGCTCGTCGGACCGATCCTCGGTGCGGGCTTCATCAAGTACTTCGAGAACATCTTCTCGAAGATCAACGACAACGTGTTGCACCAGTGGTTCTCGTTCATGCCTGACGGGATCGAAGACCTCCTGGTCACGGTCATCCACCCCTTCGTGGGCAAAGGCTGGCACCTGACGCTTGGCATCCTCTTCATGCTGGTCGTCATCTTCCTGCCCGGCGGCCTCGTCGAGGGCGGCCAGCGGATCGGACGTCTCATCGGAATTGGCCGCAAGGCCAAGTCCGATGCGGCCGACGCCGCCGCCAAGACACCTGCGGAATAAGGAGATATTTCGATGGGAATTCTTGAAGTCAAAGGTGTCAACAAGCGCTTCGGTGGCCTTCAGGCGCTAGGCAACGTGAACCTCTCGGTCGAGGAAAACACCGTTCATGCGATCATCGGACCGAACGGCGCGGGCAAATCGACACTGCTCAACTGCCTTGTCGGCAAACTGATCCCCGACACGGGCTCGGTCATGTTCGACGGCCAGTCGGTGCTGGGGCGCAAGCCCCACGAGATCAACCAGATGGGCATCAGCCGCGTGTTCCAGACGCCCGAGATCTTCGGCGATCTGACCGTGATGGAGAACATGATGATCCCCTGCTTCGCAAGGCGCGACGGAGCGTTCCGGCTGCATGCCTTCGAAAGCTTCTCAAACGAGAAGGAGTTGATCGAAAGGGCCGAATCCATGCTGGAAGACGTCAACATGATCGACAAGCGGCACATGCACTCGGCCTCGATGTCACGCGGCGACAAGCGGCGTCTCGAAATGGCGATGTGCCTTGTGCAGGAGCCTAAACTGCTGCTGCTCGATGAGCCGACCGCAGGTATGGCACGGGCCGACACCAACAACACGATCGACCTCCTGAAGGAAATCAAGTCCAAGCGCGACATCACCATGTGCATCATCGAACACGACATGCACGTGGTCTTTTCGCTGGCCGAACGCATCACGGTTCTGGCACAGGGCACGCCCCTGGTCGAAGACACGCCGGACAACATCAAGGGCAACCCGAAGGTACAGGAAGCGTATCTCGGCGAGTCGGCGCACTAAGGGAGGGCAAACCATGCTCGACGAAAAACCGTTCAACCCGAACGCCAATCACGCGGCGACCGCCCCGGCCTATCTCTCGGTCTGGAACATCGAGGCCTACTACGGCGAGAGCTATATCGTCCAGGACGTCAGCTTCAACGTGCACGAAGGCGAGATCCTTGCCCTGCTCGGCCGGAACGGCGCCGGCAAGACCTCGACGCTTCGCGCCATCGCGCGGATGGACAATCCGGAACTGCGTCATGGCGAGATCTGGCTCGATCACAAGCCCCTCCACAGCATGACCAGCTACGAAGCGGCCCAGTCCGGTATCGCACTCGTGCCCGAAGATCGCCGGATCATCCCTGGCCTGACGGTGGAAGAGAACCTGAAGCTGGCCCAGATCGCCCCGCCGATCGGCTGGTCGCTCGAACGCATCTACGACCTGTTCCCGCGTCTCGGCGAGCGCCGGACACAGGACGGCGTGACACTGTCGGGTGGTGAGCAGCAGATGCTGGCCATTGCCCGCGCGCTGGCCCGTGACATCAAGGTGCTCCTGCTCGACGAACCCTACGAGGGCCTCGCCCCCGTCATCGTGCAAGAAATCGCTAAGACGCTGAACGTTATCCGCGATCAGGGCATCACCACCATCATCGTGGAGCAGAACGCTGTGGCGGCGCTGAAACTCGCCGACCGGGCGGTCATCCTTGATACGGGTCAAGTCGTCTACGACGATTCTGCGCAAAAGGTACTCGAAGACGAGGCGCTGCGCGCCAAGTACCTCGCGATCTGACTTCAGCGCGCCGGCCCGGAACCGGCGCGCGGCAAAACGACAAACGGAGGAAGGAATGCTGGACCAGCATGACGGCATGTATTGGCCGGACAAGGAGATGTCCGCGAATGCCCACGCCGACCGCGCGAAATACGACGCGATGTACAAGGAATCCATAGAAGACCCGGAAAGCTTCTGGGGCCGTGAAGGAAAGCGGATCGACTGGATCAAGCCGTACACTAAGGTGAAGAACACCAGCTTCAAACCCGGCAACATCGACATCCGCTGGTTCGAGGACGGCACCCTGAACGTCGCCGCGAACTGTATCGACCGGCATGTTGCGACACGCGGCGACCAGACCGCGATCATCTGGGAACCGGACGATCCGAACGCCGAAGCGGCGCATATCACCTACAGGCAACTTCATGCCGAGGTCTGCAAATTTGCCAACGTTCTCAAGAAAATGGGCGTCAGCAAGGGTGACCGCGTGGTTCTGTACCTGCCGATGATCCCGCAAGCCGCCTATGCGATGCTGGCCTGTGCCCGGATCGGGGCGATCCACTCGATCGTCTTTGCCGGCTTCTCGCCCGATGCGCTGGCCGCACGGGTGAACCAGTGCCAGGGCAAGGTCGTCATCACCGCAGACGAAGCCCCCCGCGGCGGCCGCAACACGCCCTTGAAGGCCAATGCCGACAAGGCATTCGGCAAGATCGAAGGCGACGTCAAGATGCTGGTCGTGCAGCGCACCGGTGGCTCGGTCGAGATGAAGGACGGCCGCGATTTCTGGCTGCACGAAATGGAAGACGGCGTCTCCACCGACTGCCCGCCGGAAGAGATGAACGCGGAAGACCCGCTCTTCATCCTCTACACATCGGGATCCACTGGCCAGCCGAAGGGTGTCGTGCACACGACAGGCGGCTATCTCGTCTTCGCGTCGATGACGCATGAATACGTCTTCGACTATCACGACGGCGATATCTTCTGGTGCACCGCCGACGTCGGCTGGGTCACGGGCCACAGCTACATTGTCTATGGACCTCTCGCGAACGGCGCGACCACGCTCATGTTCGAAGGCGTGCCGACCTACCCCGACGCGGGCCGTTTCTGGGCTGTCTGCGAAAAACACAAGGTCAACCAGTTCTACACCGCCCCCACCGCCATCCGCGCGCTGATGGGCAAGGGAACGCAATTCGTCGAACCCTACGATCTTTCGTCCCTGAAGGTGCTCGGAACGGTCGGCGAGCCGATCAACCCCGAAGCTTGGCACTGGTATCACGAGACCGTGGGCCACGGAAACGTGCCCATCGTCGACACCTGGTGGCAAACCGAAACCGGCGGCCACCTGCTGACGCCACTTCCCGGCGCGATCCCGACCAAGCCAGGTTCGGCCACCCTGCCCTTCTTCGGTGTCCAGCCGGTGATCCTCGACCCCCAGTCGGGCGCCGAGATCACCACGACCGAAGCCGAAGGCGTGCTCTGCATAAAGGACAGCTGGCCAGCCCAGATGCGGACCGTCTGGGGCGACCATGAACGCTTCGAGAAAACGTATTTCTCCGACTACAAGGGATACTACTTCTCAGGCGACGGCTGCCGCCGCGACGCCGATGGCTACTACTGGATTACCGGCCGCGTCGATGACGTGATCAACGTCTCCGGCCACCGGATGGGCACCGCCGAGGTCGAGTCCTCACTCGTCGCGCACGAGAAGGTCGCCGAGGCCGCCGTTGTGGGCTATCCGCACCCGATCAAGGGTCAGGGCATCTATGCCTACGTGACGCTGATGGGCGGCGAGCAACCCTCGGAAGAGCTCCGCAAGGAACTCGAAACCTGGGTTCGCACCGATATCGGACCGATCGCCAAGCCGGACCTGATCCAGTTCGCGCCGGGTCTTCCCAAGACCCGTTCGGGCAAGATCATGCGCCGCATCCTCAGGAAGATCGCAGAGAACGACTATGGATCTCTGGGCGACACCTCGACACTCGCCGAACCCGAAGTGGTTGACGACCTGATTGCAAACCGGATGAACCGGGGCTGACGGACCGGAAATAGACTTCGGAAAAGCCCGCATCACTCCGATGCGGGCTTTTTCATCGACAGTCGCATCTCTTAGCCAACTGAGCCTTGATCCGACACGCCCGAAATGCCTGCATCCGTTCCGTTTGACCCGCCCTCCCTCGGCGGGACAGAATGGTTGGGGACGGGATTTTCCGAGCAATCGGATGCTGCATCACATCGCCGTCGGAGACGAACCACAGCTTCTGATCCTCCACGGGAGAGCGTGTCTATCATCGCCACATGATGAAAGCGCTCGAACCCATCTTCGAGACCTGCCCCGGATGGCAGCGCATCTACGTCGACTTGCCGGGGCATGGGCTAAGCCCGGCGCACGAGGTTTGCGAACAGGATCCGACAATCCGCACTGAACTCCAGGAAGACGAGATCGGAAGGTTCGATGTCTTCATGGTCGTGCAGAACCGGGACATCGTCGGAAAGACCCGGCGCACGAAACTGCCAGCGATCGAGCTTTGGGCTCCCGATCAGGAAGCCCGGGTTGCCTGGTACTTCGAGTTCTCCTTTGCAAAAGAGATGGAGCACACCACCTTCGACGGCCCCAGCCTGATTGTTGCGGGCCGGCAGGACAGTTTGTCGGGATACCTCGATCCCATCGATCTGCTTCCCCGGTATCCCCGCAGCACGATCGCCGTGCTGGACGCAGCCGGTCATGGGCGACTGACGCGGAAACGTCCCGAGGTATCCCACTCTCTCTTGCAAGACTGGCTTGCGCGTCTGGCGCGGGTCACGACCACCTGAGTCTCAAGATCGACAGCGCGGGGCTCGATCCAGTCACGCGCTGAGTTCACTCGGCGGCGATATGCTCGGCCCAGTGAAAATTCTGGCTGCAGAGAGCGACCAGTCTCAGACTGGTCCCCGAGACCGTGAAGACGTCACCATCGCGCAGCGGCATCGCGCCGTTCCGTTCGACACCGTTCACCCGAAAGCCGGTATCGCTCTGCACGACAAAGCCGTGGCGTTCCTCGTCATACCCCAACTCCGTGTGGCAATCGGCGGCGATACCCGCGTCTCCGAAGTCAAGCTGTACTGTATGCCCAGGGGCCCGGCCAATAAGGGTCCGCCCCCGCTCCAGGGGAAACCATTCCCCCGTACCCGGCCCTTCGACGACGACGAGCCAGCCGTAAGGATAGCGAGGCCGGCCTTCCGAGCTGGCATTCGGCGCCTGATCTGGGATCCTGGCAGCGAGTGGTTTGGTCTCGACGCGCGGCTTCGGCGCAGGAACGGGATTCCGTCTGGCAACAGGAGGCACGGGTGCAATCGGCGCGGTCCCGACACTTGCGACCGGAACTTCCTGCGCGGATGGCGTCTCCGCCGTATCCTTGGCAGATCCCCTGTCCAGCCACGACATATCGGCAGCACTCGGCGCAGGCCGGTCCGGGTAAAGCACCTCGTCCGGCACCGACTGGTGAATAATGGCTTTGTCTTCAACGGTCGAACCGCGTTCGGCTTTCTCGCCGGACTTCTTCTTCCGGCCCATCAGCTTTCCAAGCATGCGCTCACCCTTCGTCTTACATCATCCGGGCAATTGCCGGACAAATCTGACAAAAAGAAGGCTCCGGGACCTCTTGACGAACAACCGTTGCACGATGCGCACGCCGCACACGCATGTGAAAAGGGCCACGCCTTTCAGCGTGACCCTTCCGCATTCAAAGAGCTCTGCGCCACCAACGCTTCCAGATTGTAAGCGCATGGCGGCGATGCTCGGCCCCGCGAAGGGCCATTTTCAGCACTTCCGTCATGGTGATCTACTCGTTTTCCTGCCTCGGCGTGGTTGCTCCACGCTCTGCCGCACAACATAAACGCGAGTTCCCCCGTTCCCAAAGCCCCGATTTCGGGACCAGCGAAGAATTGCCGGCAATGGTGTGCTTCGGCACCGAAACCGGAATAGAAAAAGGGCGCGGCACCCTCGCGCCGCGCCCCACTCAATCAACCGAGATGGCTTAGTTCAAAGCCGCATCCGTGATCTCGCTGGTCCATGCACCGGTCGGCTCCTTGGTGATGGCCGGGTTGTCGGGGCTGACGGCCTTCAGCAGCGTCTGCACCGTCTGCTCATAGTCGGCCGGGTCAAGCGCTCCGGTGGACCCCTCGGTCAGCTTGTTCACCTCGCCCATCATGTAGACCTGGTGGTCAAGCGTCTGGGCACCGGTCTCATCGTTGTCCAGAACGATCTGAGCCGCCTCTTCCGGGTTCTGGCGGGCATAGTCCCAGCCCTTCATCGAGGCACGCACGAAGCGGACCATCTTGTCCTTGAAGGCCTCGTCGGCAAGGTTGTCTTCGAGAACATAGAGGCCGTCCTCCAGCATGCCGAAACCTTCTTCGAGATAGTTGAAGGTGACCAGTTCGTCCTCGCCGATGCCACCCTGTAGGATCTGACGGTACTCGTTGTAGGTCATGGTCGAGATGCAGTCTGCCTGACCTTGCAGCAGCGGATCCGCGCTGAAGGCCTGCTTGATAACGGTCACGCCATTGTCGTCCGCGCCATCGGTCTCGATTCCAAGCGAGGCCATCCACGCATAGAACGGATACTCGTTGCCGAAGAACCAGACACCCATCGTCTTGCCAACGAAGTCATCCGTGGTGGCAATGCCGTTTTCCTTGAGGCAGTTCACCTGAAGCCCGCCCCGCTTAAAGGGCTGGGCGATGTTGACCAGCGGCACTCCGCGCTCGCGCGCAGCCAGACCGGCGGCCATCCAGGTGGTGATCACATCAGCGCCGCCGCCGGCAATGACTTGCTCGGGCGCGATGTCGGGACCACCCGGCTTGATCGTGACGTCCAGACCCTCTTCTTCGTAGAAGCCCTTGTCCTTGGCCACGAAATAGCCCGCGAACTGGGCCTGCGTGACCCACTTCAACTGCAACGTGACGCTGTCTGCGTGCGAGCCGGCCAGCGCCGCACCGGCGCTCAGACCCAGCGCCAGTGCGGCGCTCAGTACGGTTTTCATTGTCTTAACTCCCATTGTTGAACTCAGTTGAACTCATTTTCTCTGTGACGGGTGCCAGAAGGTCACCCAGCGCTCGATAAGGGCCACCGCCCCGTAAAACAGCGATCCCGCCAAGGCGGCGACCGCAATCTCTGCCCAGACCATATCAAGGGCCAGTTGCCCGACACTGGTCGAAATCCGGAATCCCATGCCCACGATGGGCGAGCCGAAGAACTCCGCCACGATCGCACCGATCAAAGCCAGAGTAGATGATATCTTGAGCCCGTTGAAGATGAACGGCATCGCGGCCGGCAACCGCAGCTTGAGAAGCGTCTGCCAGTAGCCGGCGGCATAGGTGCGCATAAGGTCCTTCTGCATAACGCTCGCCTCTTTCAGGCCCGCCACCGTGTTCACCAGCATCGGGAAGAAAACCATGGTAAAGACCACCGCCGCCTTCGACTGCCATCCGAACCCATACCACATGACGAAGATCGGCGCGGTGCCGACGATGGGCAGCGCCGCCATGAAATTGCCGACCGGCAGGACACCCTTCTGCAGGAAAGGAGAGCGGTCCACCAGGATCGCGACCAGAACGGCAGTCGTGCAGCCCAGGGCATAGCCCGAAAGCGCCCCCATCACGAACGTCTGGACAAAATCCTGCCAGAGAAGATCCGTCGTCGTCGCGATCTTGGCGGCGATGTCGCTTGGCGCCGGCAGGATCACCAACGGCACGTCGAACAGCTTCACCGTCAGTTCCCAAAGCAGGATCAGCGCCAGACCGAAAAGAACCGGCACGACATAACGCGCCCAGCCTGCGCCGCTTTCCGAGATCACGGCGTTCAGCGCCCAAAGCCCCAGCCAGACCGCCAGAACAAATCCAAGCCTCCAGTCCATCACCAGCCCAAGCAGGACAACGGCCAGACCCACGATCAGAACGTTCCTCGCCGGCAAGGTCACGGTCATGGCCTGATCCCCATCCGTCTCAGCGTCATGCGCTCGACGAACCCGATGATGCCCACAACCGACGCGGCCACGATCGCCGCCATGAAAAGCGCCGACCAGATCTGGATCGTCTGCCCGTAATAACTTCCCGCCAATAGCCGCGCGCCCAGCCCCTGCCCGCCGCCCGACGGCAATTCACCGACGATGGCACCGACCAGCGAGGCCGCCGCACCGATCTTGAGCGAGGCGAAGAGATAGGGCATCGAGGCCGGCAGCCTCAGCCGCCAGAAGGTCTGGCCGTTGCTGGCGTTGTAGGTCTTCAGAAGATCAAGCTGCATGGCATCTGGCGACCTCAGCCCCTTCACCATGCCGACAACCACCGGGAAGAACGATAGATAGGCCGAGATCAGCGCCTTCGGCAGCAATCCTGTCAACCCGACCGAGGCCAGAACCACGATCACCATCGGCGCGATCGCCAGGATCGGAATGGTCTGAGACGCGATGGCCCAAGGCATAACGCTCATGTCCATGGCCCGGTTGTGCACAATGCCCACCGCCAGCAGGACGCCCAGGCCGGTACCGATCGCGAACCCGAGCAGCGTCGCCGAAAGTGTCGCCCACGCATGGAAGACAAGGCTCTTCTTCGACGTAACGGGCTCCATCACCGCCGTAGTCCAAAGCTCGGACAGAACCTGGTGCGGCGCCGGCAGACGTGGTTTCTCCTCGTTCCACGTGAACGGGATGGCCACCGGATTGGCCGCGGCAAGCGCGAACGCTCCCATGTCGCGACGCTCGCCCCGGTTCGGAGGCATTGCCTCGAAGCCGTGCTGACGGGCGAGGTTGACCGTGCCGTGGATGTTCATCGGCACACAGGCCGCGTACCAGAGCGCAAGGATCGCGGCGACCACGGTGAGCACCGGCAAGACGGCGCCGACCAGAGGAAGCCCGATCCATCCGAGGCCACCCGACCGGGAGATCGCGGCGTCGCTCATGAGGGTGCCATACCGCGTGCCATACGTTTTGCCGACGTTTGGCATACGTTTTGCCGATCGCGTCTCACAGCTCGTCCCCATGCCCCGCGCGCAGCCCTTCGCGCACCCTGTGGGCCACCTCGATGAACTCGGGCGTATCGCGAATATCCAGTGGCCGCTCCTTCGGCAAAGGGCTTTCGATCACGTCGGTGATCCGCCCCGGCCGGGGGCTCATCACCACGATTTTCGTAGACAAATAAACGGCTTCCGGGATCGAATGCGTGACGAAACCGATGGTTTTCCCGGTCCTCTCCCAAAGGCTCAGAAGCTCCTCGTTCAACCGGTCCCGCACGATCTCGTCCAGCGCTCCGAAGGGTTCGTCCATCAGCAGGATGTCCGCGTCGAACGCCAGGGCCCGCGCAATCGACGCCCGCTGCTGCATACCCCCCGACAACTGCCAGGGGAACTTTTTTCCAAACCCTTCCAGATCAACAAGTTGCAGGACATTTTTCACGCGGGTGTCCATCTCGGATTTCGCGTATCCCATGATCTCCAGTGGCAAACGGATGTTCCCCGCGATCGTCCGCCACGGATACAGACCTGCTGCTTGAAAAACATAGCCGTAAGCCCTTGCTTTCCTTGCCTCATCCGGGCTCATTCCGTTGACCGTCAAGGTGCCGGCAGTCGGATGCTCCAGAGCGGCCACAGCCCTCAGAAACGTCGTCTTCCCACAGCCCGACGGACCGATGAACGACACGAAATCCCCACGCTCCACCGTCAGGTTCACGTCCTTGAGCGCGTGAACCGGCCCATCATTCGTCTGGAATGTCAGCGAAAGGCTTTTCGCTTCAATCACAGGCTTTTGCATAGCATTCCTCGCCGCAATTTCCGGCGCAGTGCCTCCGTCCATCAGACCCCCGTCGCCGGGATGCCCGTACGCTCGACCGGCCTCGGCGCGGTCAGTTCCTTCCACGACGACAGCGCCTTGTTCACCGGGTTGTTCGCCTTGCGCTTCACGAATTCGCCATGCCCTTCCTGCGTCCGGATTTCCCCATCGAAGACGGCGACCTGACCGCGCGTCAGCACGAAGCGCGGCAAGCCCTTCACCTTGTGACCTTCGAAGACGTTGTAATCGATGGCGGATTGCTGGGTCTTCGCGCTGATCGTCTTCTCCTTCTCGGGATCGAGGACAAGGATATCCGCATCCGCACCTACCAGGATTGCGCCCTTCTTCGGGTAAGTGTTCAGGATCTTCGCGATATTCGTCGACGTCACCGCGACGAATTCATTGGGCGTTAACCTTCCTGTGCTAACACCATGGGTCCAGAGCATCGGGATCCGATCCTCCAGTCCGCCCGTTCCGTTGGGGATCTTGGTGAAATCACCCACGCCGAAGCGCTTCTGCTCGGTGGTGAATGCGCAGTGGTCGGTGGCGACGACCGACAGAGACCCCGATTGCAGACCGGCCCAAAGGCTGTCCTGATGCTGCTTGTTACGGAAAGGCGGCGACATCACGCGCTGTGCCGCGTGGTCCCAGTCCTTGTTGAAGTACTCGGTCTCGTCCAGAGTCAGATGCTGGATCAGCGGCTCGCCCCAGACCCGCTTGCCTTGCATCCGTGCCCGCCGGATCGCCTCGTGCGCCTCTTCACAAGAGGTATGCACCACGTAAAGCGGCACCCCTGCCATGTCGGCAATCATGATCGCCCGGTTCGTTGCCTCGCCTTCCACCTGCGCGGGACGCGAATAGGCATGTGCTTCGGGCCCGGTGTTTCCCTCAGCCATCAGCTTGGCCTGCAGCTCGGCGACGACATCGCCGTTTTCGGCGTGAACAAGCGCGATGCCACCCAATTCGCCCAACCGCTTGAACGACGCGTACATCTCGTCGTCGTTCACCATCAGAGCCCCCTTGTAGGCCATGAAATGCTTGAATGTGGTGATGCCTTCCTTCTCGATCACGGTTTTCATCTCGTTGAAAACCTGCTCACCCCACCAGGTGACCGCCATGTGATAGGAATAATCGCAATTGGCCCGCGTCGACTTGTTGTGCCACATCTGAAGCGCATCATGGAGCCCCTGCCCGGGAGACGGCAGAGCGAAATCCACCACCATCGTCGTACCGCCCGACAGAGCCGCCCGAGTTCCGCTCTCGAAATCATCCGACGAGTATGTCCCCATGAACGGCATCTCCAGATGCGTGTGAGGATCGATGCCGCCGGGCATGACGTAGCAGCCGGTCGCGTCCAGTTCCTCGTCACCTCTAAGCCCCTGACCGATCTCGACGATCTTGCCGCCTTCGACAAGCACATCGGCCTCATAGGTCAGGTCCGCCGTCACAACGGTTCCATTCTTGATCACAGTCGACATGGTAAACTCCCCGTATGTCCTTGTGGTCCCGGCTTTCTTCTTGGCTCAAATATGCCGGGGGTCCGGGGGCAGCGCCCCCGGGGCTGTCTCAGTCCTTGTAGTCCGGTTCCTCACGATCGAGGATCCGCTTCATCTCGGCGAAATGCGCGAACTCGGCATCCTTGTAGGTTTCCCACTCGGACGCGGTTTCCTCTGCAAGATTGTCGCCCATGACATTCAACTCCCGGCCGGTCGCATAGGCGAGCCACAATGTCTTTGCCGCACGTTCCAGGTGATAAAGCGCATCCCAGGCCTCGGCCACGCTGTCTCCAAGCGTGGTCACCCCGTGGTTGCCCATCATCACCGCCTTCTTGTCGCCGATGGCATTTGAAATACGCTCGCCTTCCTCCTCCGCTGTCGCGATGCCGCCGAAACTCATGTCATAGGCCAGACGGTTGAAGAACCGCGCGGTGACCTGATCGATGGGCTTGATGATCGGGTCCTTCAGCCCGCAAAGCGCAGTCGCATGCGGCGGATGGATATGGAGCGCGACACGGGCCTGCGGCAGATTCCTGTGAAGCGCCGAGTGTATCGACCATGCCGACGGGTCCGGCGCGTCCGGGCGATTCATGGTTCCGGGGTCGTCGGCGTCGCAGAGTACGAGATCCGACGCCCTCACGCGTGACCAGTGAACCCAGCGTGGATTGACCAGGAACTTGCGGCCGTCCGCGCTGACGGCGGCCGAGAAGTGGTTCGCAACACCTTCGTGCCACTCGTTCCTGCAGGACAGACGGATCGCCGCGGCCAGGTCGATCCGGATTTGAGTTTCATTCAGGGTGTCAGGCGCATTCATGACAGAATTCCTCCCTCCATTTCCCTTCCGGGAAACCGCCAAGCGCTTAAGAAAATTCTCGGCACGTTCACTCCACGATCTCCGCCGTTTCGACAACCGCATGGAACAGCACATCCGCCCCCGCGGCGGCCCACTCCTTCGAGATCTCCTCGGCCTCGTTGTGCGAAAGCCCGTCGACGCAGGGACACATCACCATCGCCGTCGGCGCGACGTCGTTGATCCAGCAGGCATCGTGACCGGCACCCGAGACGATATCCATATGGGAATACCCCAGCCGCTCGGCAGCGTTCCGGACCGCATTGACGCACCCGACGTCAAAGGCCGGCGGGTCGAACTGGCCGACGATCTGGGCCTCGAAGGTCACCCCGATCTCTTCGCAAATCTTGGGTGCCCGCTCCATGAACTCATCGACCATGCCATTGAGCTTGTCGAGGATATGCGTCCGCATATCCACCGTGAAAACGACCTTGCCGGGGATGATGTTCCGGCTGTTCGGATAGACGTCGATATGCCCGATCGCGCCCACCGCGTTGGGCTGGTTTTTCATCGCGATCTCGTGGACCAGCTCGGTCACCAGAGCGAGGCCACGCCCGGCGTTCTTCCGCATGTGCATGGGCGTTGAGCCCGTGTGGCTTTCCTTGCCGGTCACCGTGCATTCGATCCAGCGAAGTCCCTGCCCGTGGGTGACGACCCCGATGTCCTTGCCCTCGGCCTCCAGGATCGGGCCCTGTTCGATATGCAACTCGAACATGGCGTGCATCTCGCGCGCGCCGACTTCCTCATCGCCGACCCATCCGATCCGCTTCAATTCGTCACCGAATTTCAGCCCCTTTGCATCCACCCTGTCATAGGCCCAGTCCAGCGTGTGGCGTCCTGCAAACACGCCCGAGGCCAGCATGGCAGGCGCGAACCGCGTGCCCTCTTCATTTGTCCAGTTGACGACCACGATCGGATGCTTGGTCTTGATGTCCAGATCGTTCAGCGTGCGAATGATCTCAAGCCCACCGAGGACGCCAAGTACGCCGTCATATTTGCCGCCGGTCGGCTGCGTATCCAGGTGAGATCCGACGTAGACCGGCAATGCATCCGGGTCGGTGCCCTCGCGGCGGGCAAACATGCTGCCCATCTTGTCGACACCCATCGTGCAGCCCGCCTCTTCGCACCATTTCTGGAACAGGGCACGGCCCTCTGCATCAGCGTCGGTCAGGGTCTGGCGGTTATTTCCGCCCGCCACGCCGGGGCCGATCTTGGCCATCTCCATCAGGCTGTCCCACAAGCGGTCGCCATCGACTTTCATGTTTGCTGCTGGTGCGGCCATCCCATTTCTCCCCGGCTTCGGTCTCTTTTCGGACCTGGTCTCAAAATGTTTGACCAATTGGTCAGGATCACGCTAGCAGAGGAAAGGGGCCAGTCAAGCGCAGTGTCCCGGAATTGCAAACCGCATGGGCATCTGCCTTGTTCCTGAGCGAAAAACGGGCACGGGGCGAAGCTTTGAAGAGGACCGCCGTGAACGTCGAACGCCCGCAAACACGCATTCAGAAGCGAAATCGCGAGGCGATTCTGGACGCAGCACTTGGCGTTTTCTCGACCGAGGGATTCCGCGGGGCGACCCTGGACCAAATCGCGTCCGAGGCCGGGCTTTCGAAACCGAACGTGCTGTATTACTTCGCGTCAAAGGAGGCGATTTACACCGAACTTCTGTCGCACCTTCTGGACACCTGGCTGGACCCCCTGCGCGAACTTGACCCGGCGGGCGACCCGATCGACGAAATCGTGAGCTACGTGCTCCGGAAATTCGAGATGAGCCGTGCGTTCCCGCGGGAAAGCCGCTTGTTCGCCAACGAGATCGTGCAGGGTGCGCCCCGCATCATCGACCAGATCGAAGGGCCTCTGAAGGAACTCGTGGACGAAAAGGCAGCGCTGATCGAAGCCTGGCAGAAAGCCGGACGACTGGCGGCTCTGGATGCCCGGCACCTGATCTTTTCGATCTGGGCCACGACCCAGCACTACGCCGATTTCGACGCGCAGGTCCGCGGTATTCTGAAACCGACAGACGACGAGCATCTTACAGCTGCGTCGGAGTTTCTGACGTCGTTTTACCGCAGAGCCCTTACCCCTTCGCCTGATTAACCCGTTCTTTACCTGCAAGCTATATGGTCATGAACGGTGGGGGTCTCTGTGAGGACCCGGGCATGATTCCGTCCGTTACAATGCCAGCACAGGCGCCCAAGCCGGCCGCCACGAACGCGCCGCCAACAGCTAACAAAACCACGGCGCCTCCCGCGCCTGAAACCGCTCGGGGCAGTATCGGTGAAATGGCCGCCGGAAACCTGAGGGCCGAAACCGCGCTGGCCGTGGACGCCCCCGATCAGGTAGCCGTGGCGTCGCGCCTTCGAGACCAGGAAACCTCCGAACGGACCGACCGCGTTCAGGCCGACAGGGACAGCCCGACAGGCCCACCCCCGGCGTTCGAGGAAAGCCCGCTGGAACGTCAGGCACGCGTCGCCCTTGACCCGCCGGAAACCCGGAACACACCTGATGCACCGCCTGACGCCGAGCTACCGGAAACAGAGACCGCAAGACCCGACAGCAACCGACAGACCGACGCTAAGGGAGATATCGATCCGCCACCCACGCGCCGGGAACGGGCCGAGGTGAGCTTTGCCGTGACTCGCACCTTGTCCGAGCCTCGGGAACCCGCCGCGCTGGACGTCTCGCGCTGACGTCAGACGACTGACACGCGGTCCGGCACGACCACCGGAAAGGTCCCCGTCGATGCAAGCTTCCCGACCAGGGCTTGTGCTCCGTGCTCTCGTGCGAAGTCCTTTTCGGTCTCTGTGATACCGGCGAACTGAACGAACATGACCTGACCTGACGGCAGAGTGAACTCGGGCCAACGGGACGGAACGACAAGCACGTGATCGATCTGATGCCCCTCCACGCCGTCGATGGGCGCGTTCAGCGGTATGCGGTCGTGCATGCCAAGGGAACCGCTCCCGATCCGTCCAGCGGCCAACAGCAATTCAAGAGCCATCAGGCGCCTGAGATGTTCGATGGGCCAGTTTCCCTGACGGTCGGTTTCCAGAACGAACTCGACCCCTTCACCGGAATCGCCTGTCTCGCTGAAAGCCGACGGCTCAACATCCCAAGGGTTGGAATAGGCCGACGTGACATAGAGCCAACTCCGGCGGCTTTCCGTCGGTGCGAACTCGAAGACCCCATAGCTGAGCCATCGCGGGTCCGGGTCGGTCACTCCGAACGCCTCGAAGATATCCCTATCGAGAACGAAGATTCCCCGGCTCGCCCGTCCGAACAGACGTGGATAGACCTCCTCCTCCCGGATCCGCCAGACCTCTTCGAGGTCGGTCATTCCGCTGCCTTGACCGCCCCCGGATTGTTCGGATGCGTCGTCCAGTTCGCGTAATCGGCATCGACCACCTTGCCGGTCCGTTTGTCGAGCGTGCCGGCCGCGAGCGGCTCCATGGTAATGCAATTCTCGACCGGGCAGACGTCGACGCACAGATTGCAGGCGACGCATTCCTCCTCGATCACCTCGAAGACGCGGCCGGGCTTCATGGCGATGGCCTGGTGAGATGTATCCTCGCAAGCCGCATAGCAGCGGCCGCACTTGATACAGGCATCCTCATTGATACGGGCCTTCGCCACGTAGTTCAGGTTCAGGTACTGCCAGTCCGTGACGTTCGGCACCGCACGGCCCGACACCTCCGCGACGCTCCTGTACCCCTTTTCGTCCATCCAGTCGGACAAACCGGCCGTGAGCTCCTTGATGATACCGAAGCCGTAAACCATTGCCGCCGTGCAGACCTGCACATTGCCCGCACCGAGCGCCAGAAACTCCGCGGCGTCTCTCCATGTCGTCACCCCGCCGATCCCACTGATCGGCAGGCCAGCGGTCTCCCGATCCCGGGCGATTTCCGCGACCATGTTCAGCGCAATGGGTTTCACAGCAGGACCGCAATATCCACCGTGGCTACCCTTCCCGTCGATCGATGGCTCTGGCGACATGGTGTCGAGATTCACCGACGTGATCGAGGACACGGTGTTGATCAGGCTCACGGCATCCGCGCCGCCGGCCTTGGCCGCGCGCGCCGGGTAACGAATATCCGTGATGTTGGGCGTCAGCTTCACGATGACCGGTAGGTGCGTGTTTGCCTTGCACCATTCGGCGACCATCGTGATGTACTCGGGAACCTGCCCAACCGCCGAGCCCATGCCGCGCTCGCTCATCCCGTGCGGACAGCCGAAATTCAGTTCGATTCCATCGCAGCCGGTGTCCTCGACGCGCGGCAGAATCTCTTTCCACGCGCGCTCCTCGCAGGGCACCATAAGGCTGACCACCAGCGCGCGATCGGGATAGTCCCTCTTCACGCGCGTGATCTCTTCCAGGTTCACTTCAAGCGGCCTGTCGGTGATCAGCTCGATGTTGTTCAGACCCAGAACGCGCCGGTCGGCTCCATAGACCACGCCGTAACGGGGGCCATTCACGTTCACGATGGGAGGGCCTGCTTCCCCAAGCGTTTTCCAGACAACGCCGCCCCAGCCCGCCTCGAAAGCACGGCGGACGTTGTATTCCTTGTCGGTCGGCGGAGCAGAGGCCAGCCAGAAGGGATTGGGGGATTTGATCCCGCAAAAATCGGTCGTCAGATCAGCCATTTCAGCCTCCTCAGCCCATCAGGCTTGCATGAATATCTTCGGCCGCATCGCGACCCTCGGCCACGGCGGTCACCGTCAGGTCATCGCCGCCACTGGCGCAATCGCCGCCGGCCCATACCCCGGCCATCGACGTCCGGCCCGGCCCATCGACCGCGATCTTGTTCCCGTTCAGCTTCAGACCGCCCGGCGCGCCATCGAGATGCTGCCCGATCGCTTTCAGAACGACATCGGCCTTCAGCGAGAATGTCTCCTCCGTCATCCGAAGCCCATCGGCGCCCTCTTCCGTATAGGCGAATTCCACGCCGGTGACGAACTCGCCACCCTTCAGCCGGACCGGCGCCGCGCCGGTGATGATCCGGACCCCCTTGGAACTCGCCAGGTGCTGCTCCTCTTCCGAGGCCGACATGCTCTCGGGCTTGCGGCGATACACGATGGTGACATGTTCGGCACCGAGCAATTTCGACTGCACCGCCGCGTCAACTGCGGTCATCCCGCCTCCGATGACGACCACATCCCGACCTACCGGCACATTCCCGGGATTCCCCGACTGCCGCAGTTCGGCAATGAAATCTACAGCGTCGCGAACATGAGCGTGCTCCTCGCCCTCCGCCCGGAGCGCGTTCACACCAGCGAGACCGACGCCAAGAAAAACGGCATCGAAATCCTTCTGAAGTTCCTCCAGCATGATCTCTCGACCAAGGCGCTGACCCGTTCGCAAGTCGATCCCGCCGATCTTCATCAGCCACTTGACCTCGGCCTGAGCGAAATCGTCTACGGTCTTATAGCTTGCGATGCCGTACTCGTTCAGACCGCCGGGCTTTTCGCGGGCATCGAAGACCACGACATCATGCCCTTTCATCGCCAACCGGTGCGCACAGGCCAGCCCCGAGGGCCCTGCCCCGACGACAGCGACACGCTTGCCGGTGCTGGCGGCGCGCTCGAAAGGATGCACTCCCGTCGCCATTAGCGTGTCTGTCGCAAAGCGCTGCAACCGGCCGATCTCCACGGGCTTGCCTTCGGCCGCTTCGCGGACACAGGCCTCTTCGCACAGGGTTTCGGTCGGACAGACCCGGGCGCACATGCCCCCGAGGATGTTCTGTTCAAGGATGGTTTTCGCCGCCCCCTCGGGATTGTCCGCCTGTATCTGGCGGATGAACAAGGGGATATCGATGGAGGTCGGACATGCCGTGATGCACGGCGCATCGTAACAAAAATAGCAACGATCCGCAGCGACCATCGCTTCATGATTGCCCAAGGGGGCGTGCAGGTCGCCGAAATTCCGGGCCAGCACATCGGACGGCAGTCGGCCCGCTACAACCCCCGGCGTCCGCGGTGTGTTCGACATGTGAGATCTCCCTGTCGTTATTGAAATCAGACTGCCACAGACAAAAATTTTATCAACTGGTAAATTTTCAGCAGAATTGAATCGGATTGCGGGCGCTTTCCCTTCCGGAAATGGTTGCGTATAAGCGGCGCAGATATGACGCTGGCGCAAAGCCGGGAGAAAAGGGGCGAGAATGACAAACAAATCGCATGATACCGATGTCGAGTTCATCCGGGCGCTTGCCGAACTTTTGAGCGAGAATGATCTCTCGGAACTTCAGGTGAAACGGAAGTATCCCGATGATGGGACACTGAACGTGCGTGTCAGCCGCATAAGCGCGGTCACCGCCACTGTTGCCGTTCCAACTGCTCCGGCCGTTCAGGCGGCGCCTTCTGCGCCGGCCCACGCCGCTGCCCCGTCCGCCGCTCCCGCGGCCAGCGAAGCTGGCGATCCGGCCGCTCACCCGGGCGCGGTGACTTCGCCCATGGTTGGCACTGCATATCTCGCGCCCGAACCAGGTGCGGACAATTTCGTGAAGGTCGGAGACAAGGTCAGCGAAGGCGACACGCTTCTGATCGTCGAGGCCATGAAGACGATGAACCAGATCCCGGCGCCTAGGTCGGGCACGGTCAAGCGCATCCTCATCGAAGACGGTGCGCCTGTGGAGTTCGGCGCCCCCTTGATGATCATCGAGTGAGGGTACAACCATGTTCGACAAGATCCTGATCGCGAACAGGGGCGAAATCGCCCTTCGCGTGATCCGCGCCTGTCGCGAGATGGGCATCAAGTCGGTCGCGGTGCATTCCACGGCGGATGCCGACGCGATGCATGTTCGGATGGCGGACGAAAGCGTCTGTATCGGACCTCCCCCCGGCACCTTGTCTTACCTGTCGGTCCCGGCGATCATTTCCGCATGCGAGATAACGGGCGCACAGGCGATCCATCCTGGCTACGGCTTCCTGTCGGAGAATGCGAACTTCGTTCAGATCGTCGAAGATCACGAAATCACGTTCATCGGGCCCTCTGCCGAACATATCCGCATCATGGGTGACAAGATCACCGCCAAAGAGACCGCCAGAAACCTCGGCATCCCCGTGGTTCCCGGTTCCGATGGCGGCGTTCCGGACATCGCGGCTGCCCGAGCGATCGGCGAAGAATTCGGCTATCCCGTCATCGTCAAGGCCACGGCCGGCGGCGGTGGGCGCGGGATGAAGCTCGCCCGCAGCGCGGCCGAGATGGAGAACGCTTTCCGCACCGCCCGGTCCGAAGCGAAGGCCGCGTTCGGCAACGACGAAGTCTATATCGAAAAATATCTCGAAAAGCCGCGCCACATCGAGATTCAGGTCTTCGGGGACGGCAAAGGGAACGCGGTCCATCTGGGCGAACGAGACTGTTCGCTTCAACGCCGCCATCAGAAGGTCTTCGAAGAAGCGCCCGGCCCGGCGATCACTGCGGAGGAGCGCGCGCGCATCGGCAAGATCTGCGCCGATGCCGTGGCCAAGATCAACTACATCGGCGCAGGCACCGTCGAGTTCCTTTACGAGGACGGCGAGTTCTATTTCATCGAAATGAACACGCGTCTTCAGGTCGAACACCCGGTAACCGAAGCTGTCTTCGGCGTCGATCTCGTGCGTGAGCAAATTCGTGTCGCCGCCGGCCTTCCGATGGAGTTCCGCCAGGAGGATCTGCAGGTCAAGGGCCACGCGATCGAGATTCGGATCAACGCAGAGAAGCTTCCGAACTTTTCTCCCTCGCCCGGACGGATCACTCAATACCACGCGCCGGGCGGTCTTGGTGTTCGCATGGATTCCGCAATCTATGACGGCTATTCTATCCCGCCCTACTACGACTCGCTGATCGGAAAGCTGATCGTTTATGGCCGCGACCGGCCTGAGGCATTGGCAAGACTCGACCGCGCTTTGTCCGAACTGATCGTAGATGGCATCGATACCACGGTGCCCCTCTTCGATGCGCTTCTCCAGGAAAAAGCCGTCCAGACAGGCGACTATAACATTCATTGGCTGGAGAAGTGGCTGGAGCGGAACCTGTAATAGCGCAGGGCCCGTCACTGCTGTAGGCTGCGGCCATGAGTGATCGCAGCCTTACGCCCGAGTTGCTGTTGGGGGCCTATGCGGCCGGCGTGTTTCCCATGGCCGAGACGCGGGACTCCCCCGATGTATTCTGGGTGGATCCCCGAAGACGCGGCGTCATCCCACTCGACGGTTTCCACATCTCGCGCAGCCTTGCGCGCCGCATGGGGCGTGGCAGCATCCGCGCAAGCATGGATACGGCCTTCGAAGCGGTCCTCGACGGTTGCGCGGACAGACAGGAGACCTGGATCAACGAGACGATCCGGCAACTGATGCTGGAGCTGTTCCGCATGGGGCACGCCCATTCGTTCGAAATCTGGCGGGATGACGAACTGATCGGCGGCATGTATGGCATCGCGCTCGGCGGCGCATTTTTCGGCGAAAGCATGTTCAGCCGCGCAACCGACGGCTCGAAAATGGCGCTGGCCTTCGCGGTCGATCACCTCCGCAGAACAGGCTTCATCCTGTTCGACACTCAGTTCCTGACCGAACACCTGGCATCGCTCGGCGCGTTGGAGATTGCGCGTTCAACCTACCGGGCGCGGCTTTCACAAGCTCTTGAAGTGCCGGCGGACATTCATGCTCTGGACTTGGAACACGATCCTCAGGCGGTCGTGCAGCGGATCACCCAGACATCGTAGCGCGCATGGTCCAGCGCGTTCAGCGCGGGGCTGGATGCCACCATCCATCCGTCGAAAAGAATTGAATCCTGACGCGGATCCCGGATCGTCATCCAGGCATATGCCTCGCCTGTCGGATTGTCCTCCGGATATCGGCATTCCCCAAGCGAGATCTCTATGCGGCCAAAAGCGACCGTCTCGCCAGTATTGATCGGAATATCGGCGACCTGCCCCGACATCTTGTCGAGCCCCTTCAAGGTCGCCCCCTGCGCAGCGATGGCCCGCACCGAGTCCGCCGCAACATCCGGGATCGACACGGTCGAGCCGTCGATCGGGGACGTGATGATGCTGTCCTGCGCCGCAACCGGGGCCGCAAGGGCAAGGGCTATTGCCGCAGGCCGCAGGATCATTCCCCGTCGCCCGATACGAATTTCAGCAGAAGCTGCACGACCGAAACCGAGCTTTGCGTATCCAGGATCTCGCTTCCCGGCTCGATCGTGAATGGCGAGCCTCCGGGAAGGAGTTCGACAAAACTTCCGCCAAGAAGCCCTTCGGAACTGATGACGATCGCGGTGTCTTCCGGCAACTGCACCGCCGGGTCGACCGACAGCACCGTCTCGGCCCGGAAAGTCTCGGGATCAAGGTCCATGTCCAGAACACTGCCCACCTTCACACCGGCAAGGCGCACATCGGTGCCGACCCCGATGCCCTCGGCGGAACGGAATGACGCGGTATAGATCGAGTCGCCGGAACTCCCTCCGCCGATCCCGCCAACCTGCGCCATGTAGAACAGGAAGCCAGCAGCAACAGCCAGCACGCCCGCACCTGTCAAAACCTCGGTCGAGTTGTGGGACATGTGCGCTTACTCCGGCTGCCAGGCCTCGTAGTCAGAGCGCGCCACCGGATCAGGCCGCCGGATGGACCCCGGAGGCGCGTAAGCGGCAGGCGTGCCGGTCAGGTTTTCCTGATGCGGCTTCTCCCAGGCCTTGTGCTTCAAAGGCGCCTTGGTCGGCGGCTCGGCCCAGGTATGGTGCAGCCAACCGTGCCATTCCGGATCGACCCGACTGGCTTCGGCTTCGCCATTGAAAATGACCCAGCGGCGTTTTCCGTCTTTCGACTGGTAGAAGACGTTACCCTGGTTGTCCTCGCCGACCTTCTGACCGTGACGCCAGGTATAAAGCTGCGTGCCCCAGGTCTGGCTATTCCACCAGGTGACCGCGCGAAGTGCTCCGTTCAGGATTCCCATGATCAGGACCTCATTTCCATTCCTACTCCGTATGCCCGAGACCGGGGCCGAGATCCAGTGTCGGCGGCACCTGTCGACCGGCATATCTTCCCGGTCTGCCGCCGGCCAAATGGTACGTCTTTCCGAAAGGCACAGTTCATGCAGAGGGAACCCGGGCGGTCACCTCGATCTCGATCTTCATCTCGGGCTCCTGAAGCGCTGCCGAAATCATCGTGGCGGCAGGCCGTGCCTTGGCAAAGGCCTCGGACGTGATCGGCCAGCAGGCAGGCCATTCTTTCGGATCGGGCACGATGTACCGGACGCGAACCACGTCGTCGAGCGACGCGCCTGCCTCTTTCAGCGCCTTTTCAATCGTTTGAAGCGCGTTGCTGCACTGATCCTCAACACCCTTCGGCATGACCATGGCCGCATAGTCATAACCCGTGGTTCCGGCCACGAAGACCCAGCCGTCGGCAACGACTGCACGAGAGTAACCGATACGGGCTTCGAAGGGTGAGCCCGTGGAAATAAGCTTACGCATTACATTGTTCCCTATCCGGCCAGCGACCGGAAAAGGTCACTGCGCTGGCTTCGGATACTCGCCCTCGGAAGTTGGAGCAAGGGCAAGCTGCCGTTGCAGCCAGGACCTGTATGCCACGTATGTGATCCGGTTGATGCGGGCCCGGGTCTCCGGCGAAAATGTCTTGAACCCTTCGGCATCTACCCCGGGCAAGAACGTCAGTTTCAAACGCAGGTATATGTCAGAGCAATCGCTGGCCGCGCCCGGCGACATGAGCCGCTCGGTTGCCTGGGAGGCACAGTCCATGTGCTTCCGGAACAGGATGCGCCGCGTCTCTTCCAGCTTCTCTCGATCGCCGTTTTCAGCGTTTTGTTCCCGATGCAAGTGAGCGGCAACAGCGTCAGACCCGAACAGTAAGGCGCCAACCAAAAAAGACACCGCGAACGGAATTAGTTGGATTTTACACCCCCTTTTTCACACACAAATGTGATGGGGAAAGCTTAGGAGAGCTACACGCTTGCGTCCACTCACACGACAACGCGATGCATGCTCCTAGCGGTTGGGATGCCCAGAAAATGCGAATATTGCAATTAATTTAGGCGGATAGATCGAAAAGAAACCGTGAACCTTCCGTGAAAACATGGGTATCGAACGCCATGATCATTATGGCAATCGCGGGCAAATCGGCGCGCTTTGATGAAGGCGGCCTTCCGGATGACGGCCCGGAGCCGACGTCACCCGGCGCTGGCCGGCTCCTTTTTGGAGTCCGCATGGATCATCAGCGGCTTTGCGTCCGATGTCACGGCCTCCTCGTTGACCACGACCTCTTCCACACTGTCCAGGCCCGGGAGTTCGAACATCGTGTCAAGCAGGATGTTCTCCATGATCGACCGAAGTCCGCGGGCCCCGGTCTTGCGCTCGATCGCTCTCTTGGCGATGGCGATCAATGCGTCATCCGTGAAAGTCAGCTGAGTGTCTTCCAGTTCGAACAGGCGCTGATACTGCTTGACCAGGGCGTTTTTCGGCTCGGTCAGGATGGTGACAAGCGCATCCTCGTCCAGGTCTTCCAGTGTTGCGATGACGGGAAGGCGCCCGACGAATTCAGGGATCAGACCAAATTTCAAAAGGTCTTCCGGCTCCAGCTCCTTGAAGTGCTCGCCGATGGATTTCTCGTTCGGATCGCGGACATCGGCACCAAAGCCCATCGCGCTGCCCTTGCCGCGCTGCGCGATAATCTTGTCCAGCCCGGCAAAAGCGCCGCCGCAAATGAACAGGATATTCGTCGTGTCGACCTGCAGGAATTCCTGCTGCGGATGCTTGCGTCCGCCCTGCGGCGGTACGGACGCAACAGTGCCTTCCATGATCTTCAAAAGCGCCTGCTGCACGCCCTCGCCCGAGACGTCACGAGTGATCGAAGGGTTGTCCGATTTGCGGGTGATCTTGTCGACCTCGTCGATATAGACGATCCCGCGCTGTGCGCGCTCGACATTGTACTCGCTCGCCTGAAGCAACTTCAAAATGATGTTCTCGACATCCTCGCCCACGTAACCAGCCTCTGTCAGCGTGGTTGCGTCGGCCATGGTGAACGGAACATCCAGGATGCGCGCCAGCGTCTGGGCCAGCAACGTCTTGCCGCAGCCCGTGGGACCGATCAGCAGGATGTTCGACTTGGCAAGTTCGATATCGGATTTGCCCGCGTGGTTCAGGCGCTTGTAGTGGTTGTGCACCGCGACCGAAAGAACGCGCTTGGCATGCATCTGTCCGATGACATAGTCGTCCAGGACATCGCAAATCTCTCTCGGGCTTGGCACACCGTCCGAGGATTTGAGACCGGATGACTTGGTCTCTTCCCGGATGATGTCCATGCAAAGCTCGACGCATTCGTCGCAGATGAAAACCGTCGGACCGGCGATAAGCTTTCTCACCTCGTGCTGGCTTTTGCCACAGAACGAGCAGTAGAGGGTGTTTTTGCTGTCGCCAGAGTTGCTTGCCATCACTCAAACCTTTTGGCTTTCGCCTGTTCTCTCTTCGTAATCACCCGTCCGCCATCCGGCTTATCCGAGTGGCCACCCTTACCTGGATCGACCCTAGGACAGAGCCGGGACGGGTACAACGCAAAATTGGAATCGGCCTTAAGGCCGAAACCGAGCGTACCGCGTCAGCTCTTGGCACCTTCCGGCACGACCCTGGATTCAACGATTTCGTCGATCAGACCCCATTCCTTCGCTTCATCCGGCGTCATGAAGTTGTCGCGCTCGAGCGCGTCTTCGACTTTTTCCAGCGACTGGCCGGTATGCCTGACATAGATGTCGTTCAGCCGGCGTTTCAGCCGCTCGGTATGGCGGGCATGGATCATGATATCCGTCGCCTGTCCCTGGAACCCGCCCGAAGGCTGATGAACCATGATCGAGGAATTCGGCAGTGAAAGGCGCATGCCCTTCTCACCTGCGGCCAGAAGCAGCGATCCCATCGACGCCGCCTGCCCCACCACCAGGGTGGCGATCTTTGGCCGGATGTACTGCATCGTGTCATAGATCGACAGACCCGCGGTCACGACGCCGCCGGGGCTGTTGATGTACATCGAGATTTCCTTCGAGGGGTTTTCGGCCTCGAGGTGGAGCAGCTGCGCGACAATAAGCTGGCTCATCCCGTCATGAACGGGACCGTTCACGAAAATGATCCGCTCCTTCAGGAGACGGGAAAAGATGTCATAGGCCCGCTCGCCCCGGCTGGTCTGTTCCACCACCATGGGCACGAGATTCATGTAAGTTTCGATAGGATTGTTCATGGGGTGCCTGCCTTCAATAATCCGGTTCTACCGCAAGGGTGTTGCGAGAGTCTTAGTGGCGCCCTCGGGGGGCTGCAAGGGCAGCCAGGGCATTCGGGCGATTGAGAGGCCGCTGAAAGTGCCGATGAGGCCTATCCACGCTCCGTCCAGGCGTCGAACAGATAGTCTGCGGTCCTGTCCGCATCGCGGCGCAATTCGCGGCGGGAAGAACTGATCGCACGCGCGATCGGATCGACGACGACAGGCCAGAAAAACCACACGGCCACGAGTAAAAGAAGAAACATCGGAATGGCGGGCAGCACACCCATCACGAATCCCCCTTTTGGTCAGAGCGGCCAGGCAGATTGGCCACCCCGCCTTTCTTAACACGAAAAGTGGCAAAAAGTTGACGACCCGCGAAGAAATTCCCCTCAATACCAGAGAATTATGAGAATTTTTTAAGGACTTCCGGGTCTTCGCACGCAGCCGAGGCACTCGTTCTTTGCTCTTGCGCGCGCCTTTGGTTCCGGCATTCTTGCGCCATGCCACATCAGACAACTCTTCCACGAAACGAAACCGGTCTTGAGCTTGCCATCGGGATCTTGAAACAACGGTTTGGCGACAGATGTCAGACCGGACTTTCGATCCGCGAGCAACACGGCCACACTACGACTTGGATCCCGAACCAGCCACCAGATGCGGTCGTTTTCGCCGAAAGCACCGAAGACGTGGCGGATATCGTGCGCGTCGCGGCACAGCACAAAGTTCCCGTGATCGCGTTCGGCACGGGAACCTCGCTTGAAGGACATGTGAACGCCCCTGCCGGAGGAATCTCTATAGATACCAGCCGGATGAACGCCATTCTTGAGGTCCATGCCGAAGATCTCGACGTTGTCGTGCAGCCCGGCGTCACGCGCAAGGCCCTGAACGAGTACCTGCGCGACACGGGACTGTTCTTTCCGATCGACCCCGGCGCGGACGCAAGTCTGGGCGGAATGGCAGCCACGCGGGCCTCGGGCACCAACGCGGTGCGCTATGGAACGATGCGGGAAAACGTTCTCAGCCTCGAGGCCGTCCTGCCCAATGGCGAGATTATCCGAACCGGAAAGCGGGCCAAAAAATCATCTGCGGGCTATGATCTGACACGGCTGCTCGTCGGGTCGGAAGGGACCCTCGGGATCATCACCGAACTGACCCTGAAACTCTACGGCATCCCCGAAGCCATGTCGGCCGCGCGCTGCGCCTTTCCGACGGTCGAAGCAGCCTGCAACGCTGTTATCCTTGCCATTCAGACCGGAATACCGATCGCGCGGATCGAGCTTCTGGACGCTGAATGCGTCACCGCGCTCAACAACTATTCCAAGCTGGATCTGCCGGTAGAGCCGCTGCTGATCATGGAATTCCACGGGTCTCACGCCTCGGTGAAGGAACAGGCCGAACTTTTCGGCGATATCGCGGAGGAGTTCGGCGGCCACGGTTTCACCTGGACGGCGTCGGCCGAAGAACGCAACAAACTCTGGCAGGCGCGTCACGATGGCTATTGGGCCCTCCTGCAGCTGCGACCGGGTGCCGAGGCCATCGCCACGGATGTCTGCGTGCCGATTTCGAACCTGGCGGAGGCCGTGACAAGAACCCAGGAACAGGCTGCCGCGATGGGCCTTCTCGCCCCGATCCTTGGCCATGTGGGTGACGGAAATTTCCATGCCACACTTCTTGTCGACGGGGACGAAGAGCGTGCCCGCGCCGACGACTTCATCGTCTGGCTCAGCCAGCTGGCCATCGAACTGGACGGTACGATCACTGGCGAGCATGGAATCGGACAAGGCAAGATGGCATCGCTCATCAAGGAGATGGACGGCGCTACCCATGTCATGGCGGCGATCAAGAAAGCCATCGATCCAGACGGCATCATGAACCCCGGAAAGATCTTCTCTCCGGACACCTGAGTCTCTGCCGCCTCAACCCGCTACGCCAGAAGCCGCGCTCCGGGCACGGCGCGCATCGCCAGTCGATGCAACCAGGAAGGACCAGCCCTTTGTCTGACGATCTCATCATCAAGCCTAAACCGGCCGAGGACCACGAGGAAAAAAACGAAGAGAAGGTCTCGAAGGCCAGCCCCCTGCCCTCGAAGGTCATCTATGAAATCATCCGACGCGAGGGCGAGGAGGAACTGGCGCGCACGAACAGGTCACTCGTCTGGTCCGGCGTCGCCGCCGGCATGATGATGAGTTTCTCGGTGCTGGGAGAGGCGATATTCCGCACCTATCTTCCGGATGCACCCGCTTCCTATCTCGTGGAAAACATTGGCTACAGCTTCGGCTTCCTCCTTGTGATCATGGGCCGGCTGCAACTGTTCACAGAAAACACGATCACGACGGTCTTTCCCTTCCTGAACGACCCGAAATGGTCGGTTGGACTGGCGACCCTGCGGTTGTGGAGCATCGTACTTGCCGCAAATGTCGTCGGGGCCTTCATCGCGGCGACGGTCATGCATCACACGGCCGCCATCCCCGCCGAACTCAGACCGGCGATCCACTCGCTATCGGAACATGCTACCGGCATGGGAGCCTGGCAAAGCTTCATGCGCGGTATCCCGGCGGGCATCCTCGTCGCCGCGCTTGTCTGGTCGATGCCGCAGGCCAGCGCGAACCGTTTTTTCATCATACTCGGCTTCACATGGCTGATCGCTGCTGGCGATTTCACCCATATCATCGCCGGATCAGTCGAAATGGCCTATCTGGTCGTGGGTGGCGAACTGGGTTTGGGCGCGGGACTGACGGGCTTCTTCCTGCCTGTTCTGGCCGGAAACATCATCGGCGGAACAGCCATCTTCACAATGATCGCCTATGGTCAGGTCGTGGACGAATTGCCCGAACGGCGCAGTTGAACGATCAGACCAGGCCGGCGGGGGCGTATTTCAGCAGCACAGGCACCACCAGCTCCTCTTCATCCACCAGGTGCCGGTCGAGAAATCCTTCGACGCTGAGAAGTTCCGCATGAAAGGCGGCGATCGCGTCTGTGGCCGGATCGCCCCCCGCGATGAGCCGCAGCGCACCATTGGCGGCCTCAGCAAACTCGGCGAGATGACCGTCGATGGCGTGATGATCCAGGTCGAGAATGTCGAAACCCTTCTCGATCCGGCGGTCGAGCGTCTTCATCACAGGGAAGTAATGCGCATCCTCGATCGAATGGTGCCCATGCAATTCGCCGATGAACATCGACCCATAGCGCGACAGATGGGCACCGAAGACGCGATGCTCCATCGACCGGTCCAGAGCATGCTCCGCCTCGCTCTTCATCGTCGCCACAAGCCGACGGAACATCATGTGGCGATCCAGCCAGAAACGGATGAGCCCGCTGAAATTCGGATCGGCTTCCCAGGCCTCGCGGGGATACTCCTTAAGCAGGACGCGCAATGCCTCGGGCAACGCCGGGCGAGTTTCTAGGGCAAGGTCATTTTCGGATATCGGCATGCCGCAAGACCTAGCATGACGTTTCGCCAAGAAAAGCCCCGATACTATCTGGCCCCCCGGAAGACCTCGGGGTACACGGAAAGAAACATCATCAGCCTGGGATTCCGATGCCGTTCGACCGCTCCATCAAGATCGCCCCTTCCATCCTTGCCGCCGATTTCGCCAATTTCGGCGCCGAATGCCGGGCCGTCGAAGCCGAGGGCGCGGACTGGATCCACGTCGACGTCATGGACGGGCATTTCGTGCCGAACATCACTTTCGGACCTTCTACGGCCAAGGCGATCAGGCCGCATATCAAGGGCATCATGGACGTTCACCTGATGATCGCGCCGGTCGATCCCTATATCGACGCCTTCGCCGATGCCGGGACGGACATCCTGACCGCCCATGTCGAGGCGGGCCCCCATATTCACCGGACGCTTCAGGCCATCCGCGGTGCGGGTATGAAAGCCGGACTGGCGCTAAACCCCGGAACTCCGGCGGACGCCGCAGCCGAATTGATGGACGCCGTCGACCTGATCTGCGTGATGACCGTGAACCCCGGCTTCGGAGGACAGAAATTCATCGACATGACCGCCAAGATCCGTCGCCTGCGCGGGATGATCGGAGATCGGCCGGTTCATATAGAGATCGACGGCGGGGTCGACCCCAGAACAGCCCCCCTGGTCGCAGCCGCAGGAGCGGATGTCCTGGTTGCGGGTTCGGCAGTGTTCAAGGGCGGCTCAGTCGAAGATCCGGCCCCCTACGGCATGAATATCAGGGCCATCCGGAATGCCGCCGAGGGCGCGCTCTGAGTCGCGAGCGCGCCTGAAAAGCCGCCCAGACACACGATCTGCGCGAAATCTGCAGAGCAAGAGCACAGATTGGCCGTGTTCACGCCATAAAGAAGGGGTGTTTCTGCAACGTGTGGGAAACGCCTGCCAGTTAGGCTTTCGGCAGCTTGACGGAAACCGAAGTGCAGGCCGATTGTGACACCGGGGGCGAGACGGGGATGCGGCACGCGCGATGGTACTCGCCGGTACAACTACATTCTACGCTTCACTCGGCCTGCTGCTTGTCTCGCCGGCAACTGGTGCGTTCCTGAAGTTCTGGGCCGACCGCGCCGCCGAAGGTTCCAGCGTGATCGGCGCCGCCTCCCATTGTGACAATTGCGGGAAACCGTTGCGCTCGACCCAGGTCATTCCGATCGTCTCATGGCTGCTGGCCGGTGGACGGGCGCGGTGTTGTGGCAAAGACATCCGCCACGGGCTCCTGAGTTCGGAGATCACGGCCGTGGGTCTGGCAGTCTGGGGAATTCTCGCGGCACCCCAGCACCTCTGGCTTCCGACGCTTATCGTCGCCTGGCTGATCCAGGCCATCGCGCTTCTAGCTGCGCCCGACCGGCGGGCTGCGTTCGCTCTGGCCATGGTATTGACCTGGCTCGGACTGTTCTGGGCTGCCATGGGCCTGACCGGTCCCTTCGGCATGCATCTTCTGGGTGCGCTGATCGGGGCGAGCTGTGCGGCGCTTGGAATCCTCGACAAGATACGGGGGGCGCCGACCCTGCTGCTCTTGCCCGCGGGAGCGATCCTTGGGGCGGTTGCCCTTCCGGCCGCCATTTTCCTGGGGATCGCCCTGGCCCTCCTGCATCGCGGCTGGTGCAGGCTAGCCGACCGGGCCGGAACGCCGCACGCAACATCTGTAGCGATCGGCCTGGCCGGGGGAGTATGGCTGGTCTGGCTCTACGGACCGACCCTCGGGCTTTGAACCACGCCCGACCCATCCACCCGCCCTCGAGCGGCAGGTCGAATTGCCCCCTCACAGCCCAGAATATCGACCTATTGGTAAAAAATACTATCCAATACATGTAAGTTCTGGCCAAACCTGAAAACCTTGCTATGTTTCGGCATCCGACCCGCACAATTCGGAGGCATGAAGCTAGCGGGCACAGGTAAATTGGGAGGACACCATGAAAAAGCTTACCACTCGCCGTGGCGCCATTCGCGCTTTGGCCGGCGCCGGCGCTGCCGGCCTTGCTGCGCCGCACGTTGCCAGTGCTGCCGCACACGGCACCACGTGGCGTATTCAGTCCAGCTGGCCCGGCGGAGCCGGCCTGCAGATTTTCAAGGACTGGTGCGCGACGATTGAGGAAAAAACCGGCGGCGAACTGGCGTTCCAGCCCTTCGGCGCAAACGACGTTGTCGGCGACTTCCAGCTTTACGACGCGGTGAAGAACGGCGTTCTCGAAGCGGTGAACCCATTCACGATCTATGCTCAGGGCATCATCCCTGCGGCGACGTTCCTGACCTCCTATCCGCTGGGTCTGCGCAATCCGCACGAGTGGGACGTGTTCTACTATGGCCTCGGCGGCCTTGAAATCGCGCGCGAACTCTATGCCGCACAGGGCATGATGTTCGTCGGTCCGGTGCACCACGGCCCGAACATCATCCACTCGAAAGTTCCGATCCGCTCGATCGACGACTTCGCTGGCCGGAAGATGCGCCTGCCGGGTGGCATGGTCGCAGAAGTCTTCACCGAGATCGGCGCTGAAACCACGGTTCTTCCCGGCTCGGAGATCTTCCCGGCTCTCGAAAAGGGCACCATCGACGTTGCCGACTACGTTGGCCCGGCGGTGAACTATGCTCTCGGCTTCAGCCAGGTAACCGACTACATCGTCATGGGTCCTCCGGGCTTCATGTCGCTGTACCAGCCGGTCGACCTCATGGACATCACCGTGTCGATGGACGCATGGAACGCCCTGTCGCCGGAAATGCGCCAGTTCGTGGAAATGGAAACCCATGTCTACTCGGACATGCATCATGCCGCGATCCAGAAGGCCGACCAGGAGGCATGGGAAAAGTTCGAAGCCGACGGCACCGAAGTCACCCGCCTCAGCCAGGACGACGTCGAACTGATGACCGAGGTCGCGGTTCCGATCTGGTTCAACTACGCCAACCGCGACAAGGACGCCGCGCGCGTGTTCAAGATCCAGCTCGACTACATGATGTCCGGCTCTCTGGGCTACGTGACGCCCGAGCAAGTCGAAGGTCTCGAACTCGACCTCTGAGACTGCCGTCAAACCGGATTTGTCGCCCGGCGCTTGTCGCCGGGCGGCGCGTTCACGGACACATCCCTATACCTCAGGACCGAAGCGATGCCTGATTTCCACTTCACCCTGCCGCACTGGCTGTACTGGGTCGGACTGATCGTCTTTCCCCTGATCGCCATGTCGCTCGGCAGGCGACCGCGTTCCGGCGAAAGCCGTTATTCGATCCCGCTGGCCTATATGATCCTTGTCACGGGCGGGATACTTGGCCTCCACCGCTTCTACCTGAAAAGCCTTCTGGGGCTGATCTTCGTTCCGATTTTCCTGTTCGTGCTCTACGCCAACGGCCAGTCCACAGACGCGCGCACGATCGTGTCGAACATATCCAACGAATTGAAGATCGCCGAGCGGACACTCAGCCGCGAGAAACCCCGTCTCGAGGAAGCCCGCACCGAACTCGAGGAGTTGCGCGCGCAACTTCCCACCGTCGAAGCCGGCAGCTTTGCCGAACGCCGCGTCGAGCGTGGCATCAAGCGCGCCGAAGACAGTATCCCGAAATCCGAACAGCGGATCGCAGAGGCCGAAGAGACGGTCAACCGAATCGGCTCATCTCTTGAAGAGGCGCAGGCCTCGCGGAGCTTCTGGGCAAGCGCTGCTGGCTATGCGTTCTACGTGATCGTCGCTCTGATGCTGATCGATGCCGTGCTGATCCCGGGCATGGTCCGGCGCGCGAACGACAATATCGTCGAAGAAAGGAAGACCGAGGCCGAGATCGCGCTGGAAGCCGCCGAGGCCGAAGAAGGCCCCAAGGCCGATGCGGATCACGTCGAGAACTGGATCGACCGGCTATCGCTGACCTGCGGCGAGTTCGTCGCCTACTGGGCCGTGATCGCGGTCTTCGTCTATTACTTCGAGGTCATCAGCCGGTATGTCTTCGGCTCGCCCACGAACTGGGCACACGAGTCGATGTATCTGATGTTCGGCATGCAGTACCTGATCGCCGGCGCCTACGCGATGCTGACCGAAAGCCATGTGCGGGTCGATATTTTCTATGCACCGATGTCCCGCCCCCGGAAAGCATGGGCTGATCTCTTGACGTCGATCTTCTTCTTCATCTTCGCCGGCACCCTTCTGGTGACGTCCTATATCTTCGCCATGGATGCGCTGGCCGTACCGACCGGCAACTCGGTGGTCTCCGAATGGGCGCGCGGCAACCTGGGCTTCTTCGAGATGCTCGGCTCGCTGACATTCGGACAGTGGACCGATCCGAATGTCCGCTGGGGTGAAATCAGCTTCAATGAATGGGAAGTGCCGCTCTGGCCCATGAAGTGGGTAATGGTCATCGGCGGCCTGCTCCTGGTGCTGCAGGGCGTCTCGAAACTTTCGAAAGACATCCGCGCGATCGCGAGGGGGTACTGATCCATGGGTCTCGATATCGGCATCGAGCTTCTGACGCTCATCATGTTCGGGTCTCTCCTGACCCTTCTCATGGCTGGCCTGCCTCTGGCTTTCGTCACGGGCGGACTGGCCTGCGTGTTTCTCTTCCTCCTCGGAGATGAGCGCGCTCTGAACATCGTTCCGTCGCGTATCTTCCCGCTGATGACGAACTACCAGCTGTCGGCCATTCCGTTGTTCATCTTCATGGCCGCGATGCTGGAGCGTGCGGGCATCATCAACGAGATGTTCGACGTCATCTACAAGCTGCTCGGCGGCCTCCGGGGCGGACTGGCAGCAGCGACGATCCTGGCCTCTACGATCCTGGCCGCGATGGTCGGCGTGATCGGGGCGGCGGTCGTGACCATGGGGATCATCGCGTTGCCCGCCATGCTGAAGCGTGGCTACGACCCCAAGATCGCGATGGGTTCGATCATGGCCGGCGGCACGTTGGGCATCCTGATACCGCCCTCGATCCTTGCGATCATCTATGCGGTCGTCGCAGAACAGTCGGTGGGCGAACTCTTCATCGGAGCGGTCATCCCCGGCCTGCTCCTGTCGGGCATGTACATCGCCTATGCCGTGATCCGCAGCTACATAAACCCGCGCCTCGGCCCGCCGATCCCGGTGGAAGAGCGCGTGTCGAACGCCGAGAAACTCCGCCTTCTCGGCGGGATGTCCGCTCCGATCGCGCTGATCGTCGTGGTTCTTGGTGTGATCTTCACCGGTGTCGCCACGCCAGTTGAAGCAGCCGGTATCGGCACTTTCGGCGCCTTCATCGTGGCCGCCATCCACCGTAAGCTGGACTGGCAGACCGTGCGCGAAGCCTCTCTGACGACCCTAAAGGCCAGCGCCATGGTCATCTGGATCATGTTCGGCGCGACGATCTTCGTGGGACTTTACGTCCTCGAAGGCGGGCAGCAGTTCGTTCAGGAGAGCCTCGCGGCGACGGGACTTGGCCCCTGGGGCATCCTGATCCTGATGCAGATCCTCCTGATCATCCTCGGCATGTTCCTCGATTGGGTGGGCATCCTTCTGCTTTGCGTTCCGATCTTCGTACCGATCATCAAGGCACTCGGCGCTCAGGCCTTCGGCCTCGACAGCCCGGACGACCTGGTGCTGTGGTTCGGGGTTCTTTACCTCGTGAACATGCAGATGAGCTTCCTGTCACCGCCATTCGGCTATGCGCTGTTCTACCTGCGCGGGGTCGCTCCGCCGGAAATCCCGATGGGCGACATCTTCAAGTCCGCACTGCCGTTCCTGGCGCTGCAGATCGTGGGACTGACACTCTGCATGCTGTTCCCGCAGATCATCACTTGGCTGCCAAGACTGGTATATGGCTGACGAAACCCATTTGTGACATCAGAAACGAGAAACGCCCGGTCCCTTGCCGGGCGTTTTTTTTTGCTCTGTCCGATGCAGTGCAAGCCTTTCCGGCCTACACTTGCGACAAGAGAGGACACGTACAGGCTTTGGAGAAGATTGTTGGAATTCAGAACGGATAACAAAGATCACGCGGACGAGATCAGCGCTCTTTTCGCCGCGACCTTCACTGCGTCGGAAGGCGCCGAGGAAGGTGCACTGGTCGGCGCGCTGGCGCGCGACATGATGGAAGCGACCAATGCGGACGACCTGATCGTCGTGACCGCGCAAGAGAACGACGCCCTCTCCGGATGCATCATGTTCTCGCGCCTGACTTTCGAAAACGACGACCGCACGGCCTTCATTCTGGCGCCGGTGGCGGTGGCGACTGGGCGGCAGGGTTTGGGGGTTGGGCAGGCGTTGTTGCGTTATGGGCTCGACGTTCTGCGGGAGCGCAATGTCGATGTCGTCGTGACCTATGGGGACCCCAACTACTATTCGAAGGTCGGGTTCGCACAGGTCACCGTGGATGACGTGCCCGCCCCCTTTGCGCTGAACCAGCCGGAAGGATGGCAGGCACAATCCCTGACGGATCAATTACTTACGCCCCTGAAAGGCCCTTCGCGCTGCGTGCCGGCGCTGAACGATCCGAAATACTGGTAGCCCGAAGGCGCTTGGCTGACGTCACGTGCGATGCACGTAGCCGCGCGCGGGCGCACCGGAGAGCAGCGGCGGTTTTCATCTGACCGGACAAGGGTTTTGCCCGGTCTGCACGGCGTCGGCAAAACGTATGGCAAGCGTATGGCAACCGGTATGGACACCTTGCCATTCCGCGCCTGTCTCGGAACTCACATGATTGCCCGCCGGCGACGTGCTCCGGCCGTGCGGTCAGAAACACGTATGCCGGGGAAGACCCCGGCATACGATGGATCGGCTGGGTGCCGGGCGGAAGGCCGGCTTACCCGATGATCCCGTTCAGCGTGGCCGAGGGACGCATGACCAAAGCGGTCTTGTCTGGGTCCGTATGGTAGTAGCCCCCCAGATCGGCAGGGGCGCCCCGCACGGCAGCCATTTCACCGGTGATAGTCTCGGCATTATCGGACAGCGCCTTGGCGATCGGTGCGAAATGCGCCGCCAGGTCCGCATCCTTGTCCTGCGCCGCCAGCGCTTCGGCCCAGTAGAGCGCGAACCAGAAATGGCTGTCGCGGTTGTCGGGCTGACCGACCTTGCGGCCCGGGGAGCGGTCGTTGTCCAGAATGCCCTGCGTTGCCGCATCAACCGCCTCGCCCAGGATCGTGGCACGGGCATTGCCCTTGACCTCGCCCAGGAATTTCAGGCTTTCGCCAAGCGCACAGAACTCACCCAGCGAATCCCAGCGGAGATGGTTCTCCTCCATCAACTGCTGGACGTGCTTGGGCGCCGAGCCGCCGGCGCCCGTCTCGAAGAGACCGCCGCCGTTCATCAGCTTCACGATCGACAGCATCTTTGCCGAGGTGGCGAGTTCGAGGATCGGGAAGAGGTCGGTCAGGTAATCGCGAAGCACGTTGCCGGTGATCGCAATGCTGTTCTCGCCCTTCGTGATCGTCTCCAGCGAAGCGCGGGTGGCTTCGCGCGGAGCCATGATCTCGAACTTGTCGGCAACGCCCTTGGCTTCGAGAATCGGCTTCACATAGGCGATCAGCTGAGCGTCATGGGCGCGGGTCTCGTCCAGCCAGAAGATCGAGCGGAAGCCGGTGGCCTTCTGCCGCGAAATGGCAAGGTTGACCCAATCTTCGATCGGCGCCTTGCGCGTCGATGCCGACCGCCAGATATCGCCCTTTTCGACCTTGTGAGAGTGCAGCACCGTGCCGTCGTCGAGGATCATCTTGACCGTGCCGTCCTCCGGAATCTCGAAGGTGGTCGGGTGGCTGCCGTATTCCTCGGCCTTCTGCGCCATCAGGCCAAGGTTCTGGACGGTGCCGGCGGTGGCCGGGTTCAGCTTGCCGTTCGCCTTGAAGAACGCGATCGCCTCGTCATAGACCGGCGCATAGGAATTGTCGGGGATCACGCAGTTGCTGTCGGCCTCTTTCCCGTCAGGACCCCAGCCCTTGCCGCCGGCGCGGATCAGCGCGGGCATGGAGGCATCGATGATGACGTCGGACGGCACGTGCAGGTTCGTGATGCCCCGGTCAGAGTTCACCATGTAGAGCGGCGGGCGATCGGCGCTGACGGCGTCGATTGCGGCCATGATCTCGGCGTCATCCTTGACGCGGTCCAGCAGGTCGCCCAGGCCCGAGTTCGGATCGACGCCCAGGGCTTCCATCCGGTCGCCGAATTTCTCGAACACCGGCGCCAGCCATGCGCGCACCGCGTGGCCGAAGATGATCGGGTCCGAAACCTTCATCATCGTGGCCTTGAGGTGCAGCGAGAAGAGAACGCCATCGGCCTTGGTCTTCTCGATCTCGGATGCGATGAAGGCATCGAGCGCCTTGGCGGACATGAAAGTCGCGTCTACGACCGTCCCTGCAGGGTAGGAAACGCCCTCCTTCAGAACGGTTTCGCCATTCGCGGTTTCCAGCACGATCTTCGCGGTCCCCGCGTTCGGAAGCGTCGCCGACACCTCGTTCGAGCGGAAATCACCGCCCGGCATGGACGAGACGCGGGTCTTCGAATCGGCCGACCAGTCGCCCATCCGGTGCGGGTTGGCCTTGGCGTAGTTCTTGACTGCGGTGGCGGCGCGGCGGTCGGAGTTGCCTTCGCGCAGAACCGGGTTCACGGCCGAACCCTTGATCGCGTCATAGCGCGCGCGCGCCGTCTTCTCGGCTTCGGTCTGCGGGTCTTCGGGATAGTCCGGGATGTTGTAGCCCTGGGACTGAAGTTCCTTGATCGCGGCGACCAGCTGCGGGACCGAGGCCGAGATATTCGGAAGCTTGATCACATTGGCTTCAGGCGTTTTCACCAGTTCGCCCAGCTCGGCCAGGTCGTCGGGCTGACGCTGCGCGTCGGTCAGGCTCTCCGGGAAGGCCGCGATGATACGGCCCGCCAGAGAGATATCCTTCGTGCCCAGCGTGACGCCAGCCGCGGCGGCGAACTTGCGAATGATCGGCAGGAAGGAGGCCGAAGCCAGTTCCGGCGCTTCGTCGACCCTGGTGTAGATGATGTCGGGGGTTGTGTGATCAGTCATCGGTCGGACCCTCATTAGGAGATTTGCGCGACGCTTACCCGTTTTCCCGGAGAAGGTCGACGGTGAATTGCATACAGTGGCATACAGCCGCACGATTTGTTCGGTGGCCGGTCTTCACCGTCCGCGTGCATCAGGCGTGACGGGCTGGTTAACGGCTGCTCAGTCCTTGAGGCCGGAGCCCGAAAACGCCCATCGCCCCTGTCCCAGAAGCGGGCTGGCACGGGTATGCTCCAGATCACTGCGCGAATAACGGATCGGAGTGCGCAACCCCTTGATGCCTTCGGGTGCGATCACCATCCCGCGCGCCTCGGCCTGCGGGTCGGACAGCGCCTCGGAGACACGGTTGATCGGTCCGGCAGGCACGCCTGCGGGGTCGAGCGCGTCGATCAGATCGGCACGGGTGCGCTGGCTGGTGGCCTCTGACAGAAGGTCTGCAAGGCGGTCGCGGTTTGTGACACGGGCCGGGTTGGTGGCGAAGTCGGGATCGTCGGCGAGATGCGCGAGGCCCAGTTCGTCGGTAAGCGCCCGGAACTGACGGTCATTGCCGCAGGCGATGATCAGGTGTCCGTCCGAGGCCGGAAAGACCTGGTAGGGCACGATGTTCGGATGCGCGTTGCCAAGGCGGCGCGGCTCCCTGCCCCCGATCAGGTGGTTCGTGGCCTGGTTGGCCAGAACGGCAAGCCCGGTGTCGAAGAGCGCCAGATCAACGTGCTGGCCCTGCCCCGATCGGTCGCGCTCGGCAAGTGCGGCCTGGATGCCGATCACGCCGTAAAGCCCGGTAAAGACGTCGATCCAGGCCACGCCGACCTTTTGCGGCTCGCCCCCGGGATCGCCGGTCAGTTCCATGATCCCGCTCATGCCCTGGATGAGGAAGTCATAGCCCGCCTGACCGCTGCGCGGACCGTTCTGGCCGAAACCGGTGATCGAGGCATAGACGAGGCGCGGGTTGAGCGCGGCCATCGCGTCGTAATCCAGCCCGTATTTCTGCAGACCGCCGACCTTGAAGTTCTCGATCAGAACATCGGCCTCTGCGATGAGGCGTTTGAGGCGGTCGAGATCGTCCGGGTTTCCGAAATCGCAGGTGACGCTGGTCTTGCCCCGGTTCGCGGCATGGAAATAGGCGGCGACCGTCTCGGTGCCGCCGCCGGGCAGGTCTCGTTCGATGAAGGGCGGGCCCCAGGTGCGGGTGTCGTCGCCCTGCGGGCTTTCGACCTTGATCACCTCGGCGCCCAGATCGGCCAGCGTCTGGCCGATCCACGGTCCCGCGAGGATCCGCGCCAGTTCGACGACCTTGAGCCCCTTCAGCGGCGCGTCAGCCAAAGGCCTGTATCCCGGTCTGGGCGCGGCCAAGGATCAGCGCGTGGACGTCGTGCGTGCCCTCGTAGGTGTTCACGGTCTCGAGGTTCTGGGCGTGGCGCATGACGTGGTACTCGATCTGGATGCCGTTGCCGCCGTGCATGTCGCGCGCCATCCGCGCGATATCCAGCGCCTTGCCGCAGTTGTTGCGCTTGACGATCGAGATCATCTCGGGCGCGAACTTGCCCTCGTCCATCAGACGGCCCACGCGAAGAGAGCCTTGCAGGCCCAGCGCGATCTCGGTCTGCATGTCGGCCAGTTTCTTCTGGTAAAGCTGGGTCGCGGCCAGCGGACGGCCGAACTGCTTGCGCTCCATCCCGTAGCGGTGCGCGCGGAACCAGCAATCCTCGGCGGCCCCCATCACACCCCACGAGATGCCATAGCGCGCGCGGTTGAGGCAGCCGAACGGACCGCCCATGCCGGAGACGTTCGGCAGAAGCGCGTCTTCGCCTACCTCGACATTGTCCATGACGATCTCGCCGGTGATCGAGGCGCGCAGGGACAGCTTGCCGCCGATCTTGGGCGCGGAAAGACCCTTCATGCCCTTTTCCAGAATGAAGCCGCGCACCTTGCCGCCATGGGCCTCGGACTTTGCCCAGACCACGAAGACATCGGCGATCGGACTGTTGGAGATCCACATCTTGGAGCCGATCAGGCGATAACCGCCGTCCGTCTTGATCGCACGGGTCTTCATGCCGCCGGGATCGGAGCCTGCGTCAGGCTCGGTCAGGCCGAAGCAACCGATGTACTCGCCTGAAGCCAGTTTCGGCAGGTATTTTGCCTTCTGCTCCTCGGACCCGTAGGCATGGATCGGGAACATCACGAGACTGGACTGAACCGACATCATCGAGCGGTAGCCCGAGTCGATCCGCTCCACTTCGCGGGCGACAAGACCATAGGCCACATAAGACGCCCCCGCGCCGCCGAACTCCTCGGGGATGGTCACGCCCAGAAGGCCGTTCGCGCCCATCTCGCGGAAGATCTCGGGATCGGTCACCTCGTCCAGATAGGCTTTTTCGACCCGGGGCAGAAGCTTGTCCGCGGCGAAAGCATGCGCGGCGTCGCGGATCAGACGTTCGTCCTCTTCCAGCTGGTCGTTCAGCAGAAACGGGTCTTCCCAGTTGAAGGCCGCGCCCTTGTGGTTGACGGCCGGTTTGCTGTCGGGTCGGTCAAGCATCGGAGCCTCTTCATGCATGTTTTGCGTGTTCTGATCGTAATACCGTTTGGAACCGGTGTCGAAAACCGATATTTCGGAATAAGAACATGCATGGAATGAATGAACTTGCGCCAACGCCGCTTTTTGCCATCGCTCTCGCAACTGCTCGCCTTCGAGGCCGTGATGCGCCACCAGTCGGTCACGGCTGCGGCAAACGAGTTGCACCTGACGCAGTCGACGGTCAGCCGCCTTGTCCGGTCACTGGAAGAACAACTGGGCAAGGATCTGTTCGTGCGCCAGAAGAAGCGGCTGATCCCAAGCGCCGAGGCGGCGGCGTTCCAGGCCGATGTCACGCGCGGGCTGGACATCATCCAGCGCGCCAGCATGGCGTTGATCGCCAATCCGGCCGGCGGCGCGCTGTCGTTGTCGGTTCTGCCGACCTTCGCGACGCGCTGGCTGGCGCCCCGGCTGGGCCGGTTCCTTGAACAGAACCCGGGCATCTCATTCAACCTCTCGACCAAGATCCAGCGCTTCAGTTTCGCCAGTGAAACCTTTGATGCCGCGATCTATTTCGGAGATCCCGACTGGCCGGGCGCACGGCACCTCAAGCTCTTCGACGAGACGCTGACGGCCTGCGCCTCACCCGGCTTCCTTGCGCAAAACCCCATCGCTGCGCCGTCCGACATGGCGGGCCTGCCGCTCCTGCAGCTCGAGACGCGCCCGACAGGTTGGGCCGACTGGTTCGCGGCTCATGGCGTGGCGGATCAGGCCGCCTCGGGCATGGTCATGGACCAGTTCTCGATGATGATCCAGGCGGCGATCTCGGGATTGGGGATCGCTCTGCTGCCCCACTATCTCGCCCGGCCCGAGATCGAGGAAAACCGCCTCCGCCCGGTCCTGAACCAGGCCGTCCCTGCCACCGGAGCCTATTGGCTTGCCTGGCCGGAGGAGAAGGAGACCTATGCGCCGCTGGCAAGGTTCCGGGAGTGGATCGCCATGCAGAATGGGCATGACCGGTCGGACTAGCCCGATGCGAACGCCCTTTCGTGAAAGAGCGCGGCCAGCCCCTCGGGCGAGGCCTCGCAGACCCCGCGTTCGGTGATCAGGCCCGTTACCAGACGGTTCGGCGTCACGTCGAAGGCCGGATTTCCGCCGGACGTGCCTTCGGGCGTGACCTGCACGACACCGATCCCGCCGCCAACGGCGGTGCCCTGCACATGGGTCACCTCGCGCTCCGGGCGGTCCTCGATCGGGATTTCGGCAACACCGTCGTCCACCGTCCAGTCGATCGTGGGCGATGGCAGCGCGACATAGAACGGCACGCCGTTGTCGCGGGCGGCCAGCGCCTTGAGATAGGTGCCGATCTTGTTGCAGACATCGCCCCGCCGCGTTGTGCGGTCGGTGCCGGTGATCACCATGTCCACCAGCCCGTGCTGCATCAGGTGCCCGCCCGCGTTGTCGGTGATGTAGGTGTGCGGCACGCCGTGGCTGCCCAGCTCCCACGAGGTCAGCGCGCCCTGGTTCCGTGGCCGCGTCTCGTCGACCCAGACGTGAAGCGGGATGCCCGCGTCATGGGCCTGGTACATCGGACTGGTGGCGGTGCCCCAGTCGACGGTGGCGATCCAGCCGGCGTTGCAATGGGTCAGCAGGCGGACGGGTTCGCCTGCCGGTTTCCGGGCGGCGATCTGACGGATCAGCTCCAGCCCGTGGACGCCGATCATGCGGTTGATCTCGACATCCTCGTCAGCGATCTCGCGCGCCAGTCGATGCGCCGCCCCCGCGCGGTCCGCCTCGGGCAAGGGACGCAGCGCGGCCCGCATCCGGTCGAGCGCCCAGAGGAGGTTGATCGCGGTCGGGCGTGTCGCGCCCAGCACGGCATGGGCCTTGTCCAGCGCCGCGTCGGAGGCGTCGCGCGCCATTTCCCCGGCCACGCCCCAGGCCGCCGTCGCGCCGATCAGCGGCGCGCCCCTGACCCACATGTCGCGGATGGCGGTGGCGAACTCCTCCAGCGTCACAAGGTCCGCGATCCGGAACTCATAGGGCAGCCAGCGCTGATCGATGATCTGTACGACACCCGACGCGTCGTCGAACCAGATCGAGCGATAGGGGGTTCCGTTGACCTTCATGATGCGTCCTCCTCTTCCGCGGATCGGGCGATCAGGTCCTTGTAAAGCCCGCGTATCCGATGAAAGACCGGCCCCGCCTTGCCGCCGCCGATCACGCGGCCGTCGATCTCGAAGACCGGGGTCTGCGCGCCGAAGGTGCCGGTCAGGAACGCCTCGTCCGCGCCATAGGTGTCGACCAACGAATAGTTGCGCTCGTGGACGGGAATGCCATTTGCGCGGCAGAGATCGATCACCTTCTGCCGCGTGATCCCGTTCATGCAGTAATCGCCCGTCGAGGTCCAAACCTCGCCCTTGCGGACGATGAAGAAGTTGCAGGCGTTGGTCGTGTTCACGAAGCCGAACGGGTCCAGCATCAGTGCCTCGTCCGCGCCGGCCTGCACCGCATGGTTCAGTGCGATGATGCAGTTCAGCTTGGAATGCGAATTCAGTTTTGCATCCTGCGTCAGCGGCAGACCCCGATGATGCGGCACGGTGTGAAGGCGGATGCCTCGGGTGATGATGCTTTCGTCCGGTTTGGAATGCTCGGCGATGATGACGATGGTCGGGCCGTAGATGCTGAGATGCGGGTGCTGGAACGGTTTCTTCTTGCGCCCGCGCGTCACCATCAGTCGGATATGGACATCCGTGGTCATGCCGTTCGCCATCAAGGTGTCGCGGATCGCCGCCTTCAGCTCGTCCCGCGTCTTGCCGATATCGAGCGCGAGGTAGAGCGCCGCCTCGTAAAGCCGGTCGAGATGTTCATCGAGAAACGGGATATGCCCGTCATAAAGCCTCAGCCCCTCCCAGACGCCATCGCCCAGCATGAAGCCCGAGTCGTAGACCGAAACCTTCGCCTCGTTCCGGTGAACGATATCACCGTCCACATAGATGCGGATATGGTCGTTGCGGTCGTCCGCCGCTGCGTCATGGGTCGAGACATGGGGAGTGTCGGTCATTCTCAGGTACTTTCCGGGCCGGTTCCCTGTCGTGTCTAAGCCATCTGGCCGGGTGTTGCGAAGATCGAATTGCGACCGCGCGGCGCTTTCGGTCGCGCCGCGTTCGGCCTAGAAGGCGGACATGGACTTCGATGCGATCATCCTTGGCGCCGGCGGCGCGGGCCTGATGGCGGCGGCAACCGCCGGACAGGCGGGCGCGCGCGTTCTGGTGATCGACCATGCCGAGAAAGCCGGAAAGAAGATCCTGATCTCGGGCGGCGGGCGCTGCAACTTCACCAATATGGGCACGGGGCCGGCGAACTTCCTGTCCGAGAACCCGCATTTCGCCAAGTCCGCGCTCAGCCGCTATACCCAGTGGGATTTTCTCGACCTTGTCGGACGCCACAGGATCGCCTGGCACGAAAAGACGCTGGGGCAATTATTCTGCGACGGCTCGGCCCGCCAGATCGTGGCGATGCTGCTGGACGAATGCGCGAAAGGCGGCGTCGAGGTGCGGCTCGGAACGTCGATTGGCGAGATCGGGCATTCGGATGGGCTGTTCCGGGTGGCGGGCGCCACCGCCCCTGCCCTCGTCGTTGCGACCGGCGGTCCGTCGATTCCGAAGATGGGCGCCACCGGTGTCGCCTATGACATCGCGCGGCGCTTCGGGCTGAACGTTGTCACCCCGCGCCCCGCGCTCGTGCCCTTCACGCTGGGCGAAAGCGAGATCCTCTTCCGCCAGCTCTCGGGCGTGGCCTGCCCGGTCGTGGTGCGGGTGGGCAACGTTTCTTTCGAGGAAGCGGCGCTCTTCACCCACAAGGGGCTTTCGGGGCCTGCAATCCTTCAGATCTCGTCCTACTGGCGCCCCGGAGACGAGATTTCGCTCAACGTCCTTCCCCGTGCCGCCGAGCACTTTCGTGATGCGCGAAGCCGGATGCCGCGGGCGCATCTGAAAGCGGCGCTGACCGAAGTGCTGCCCTCAAGGCTGGCGGACGCTCTGGCCGAGAAGATCGGGCTTGCGACCGAACTTGGGAACCTCTCGAACGCCGCACTCGACCAGGCGGCGGAGGTGCTGACCAACCTCGTCTTCCATCCGACCGGCACCGAGGGCTATGCCAAGGCCGAGGTGACAGCGGGCGGGATCGACACGGACGAATTGTCCTCGAAAACCATGGAGGCAAAGAAGGTGCCCGGGCTTTACGCCATCGGCGAGGCCGTCGACGTGACCGGCTGGCTGGGCGGGTACAATTTCCAATGGGCCTGGTCCTCGGGCGTGGCCGCGGGTCAGGCCATCGCCGCCCGGAGGGCGAGCTGATCAGGCGGCGACGCCGTCCAGCGGCGTGGTCCCAAGATCGGTAAGCCCGGTCTGCGCCATGGCAATCGACAGCTCGCTGGTCAGCACATCCCAGAGCCGGTTTAGCCCCTCTTCCCCACCTGCCGCGATGGCGAATTGCAGGACCCGGCCGAAGAAGGCGAATTGCGCGCCCTGGACAAAGGCCTTCAGCACGTCCTCGCCCGAGCGAAGCCCGCTGTCGAAGAAAAGCGGGTAGTCTTCGCCTACCGCCTCCCGGATCCGGCGCAGCGCCAGGATCGGCGCGTGCGCGCTTTCCAGCTGCCGCGCACCGTGGCTGGAGACCTGGATCGCGTCGACGCCCTCTGCCTTCAGGGCAACCGCGTCCTCGGCGTCCAGCACGCCCTTGACCACCAACCTGCCCTTCCAGGTCTCGCGCAGGCGCTTCAACGTGTCCCAGTCCGCCTTTGCCCGGCTTTCGGTGCGGTCGAAGGTGAAACCCGGCATCTGGAAATTGGCCATCTCGGGACGACCGGCGGCCAGTGTCGCGAGCGACCAGCGCGGGTGCAGCGCGAAATCGAGGAACTGGCGCGGCCCGATCCTGAAGGGCATGGTGAAGCCGTGGCGCAGCTCGCGCGGACGGCGGCCGACTTCCGGCACGTCGACGGTCAGGACCAGAACGTCGAACCCGGCGGACGCGGCCCTGTCGACCAGCCTGAAGGAGCCGGAGCCGTCACCGCTGAAGTAAAGCTGGAACCAGGCGTGGCCCTGGGCCACCTCCAGAAGACGCTCCATCGGGGTCGAAGCGACAGTGGAAATGCCGAGCGGCACCCGGTGTTTGGCTGCAAGCCGCGCCAGCATCAGGTCCGCGCCGGGGCCCGAGAGGTTGCACATGCCCATGGGCGCGATGCCGAACGGACGGCCCGCCGTCTGATCGAAAAGCGGCACCTCCAGCGCGCGCTGGCTGACGTCGCGCAGGATGCGAGGGCGCAGCGTGATCGCGTCGAGCGCGTCACGGTTGCGGCGAAGCCCCGCCTCGCCGCCCGCCGCGCCGTCGATATAGTCGAAGACCATCCACGGCAGCCGCCGCCGGGCCAGCCGCCGCGCATCCTCGCTGGAATGGATATGCGCGGCGCGGCCCATGGATCAGGCCTGGACGGCCTTCATGAAGCGGTCCTTGATGACGACAGGGTCCATGGTGATGACCGGCATCTTGGCATTGCCGCTTTCGCACTTGACGATCATGACGGTCATCTTGCCCTCGGCAAGCGCCTTCTCCAGCGCCTCGGGCGTGTCGACATCCATGACCTCGACCACGTTCTCGCAGCCCGCCGCGCGCGCCATGCCAGCCAGCGAGGTCTTCTTGCCGGTATAGGTCGGCTGGTCGCCCGTCGAGCCGTAGGAGCCGTTGTCGATGATCATCAGGATGTAATTGTCGGCCACGTTGTTGGCGATGGTCGGAAGCGTTCCGAGGTTGGTCAGGACCGAACCGTCGCCGTCGATGACGATCACGGGCTTGGGCTGCGCCAGCGCGAGGCCAAGACCGATGGACGAGGCCAGCCCCATCGTGCCCAGCATGTAGAAATTCGTGGGCTGGTCATCGATGGCGTGCAGTTCCTGGCTGGGAATGCCGATGTTGCAGACAACAAGATGGTCGCGGATGATCGGTGCGATTTCTTTCAGGATTTCAGAACGGATCATTGGTCGCCGTAGCCTCCCCAGAAGTTCGCGTCAGTCAGGATCGCGACCGGTTTGTTGCACATGAAGGTGTATTTCAGGATGTTATCCAGCTCCTCGACATCCTTCTTCCAGTGGAAGTGGTAGGTGGGGATGTTCAACTGGGCCAGCAGCGCCTTGGTGTGCACCGCCATTTCGACCTGGCAAGCCACCGGCTCGCGCAATTCGCCCCGGTAGGAGATGATCATCGGCAGCGGCATCCGGTAGTACTGGATCAGCGTCGCCAGGGTGTTGATCGTCACGCCGATAGCGGTGTTCTGCATGATGATCGCGGGGCGCTTGCCCCCCATCCAGGCGCCGGCGCAAAGGCCCATACCCTCGTCTTCCTTGTTCGAGGGGATGTGAAAGATGTCCGGGTGGCGGTCGATCTCGTCGATCACGCCGGCCAGCTGCTTGCAGGGCACCGTGGTGACGAACGAGATGTCGTTCGCCACAAGGTCATCCACTATCCTTTTATCAATACTCATCTATTTCCGTTTTCCTGTCTTGCCCGGCGATCCGGGCGGTTACCTTGGTCCTGGTTAGTCCCGGGTCCGCTGCACATGCACCGCACAGGTGGCATGCCGCACCACGCGCGCCGCAGTGGATCCGAGGAAGTAATCGCGAAGCCCCGGTCGGTGCGAGCCCATGACGATGCAGTCCACGCCGTTCTCGTCCGCATAATCGATGATCGTCCGGGCGCTGTGCCCTTTCAGAAGGACTGGCGTCACGCCCTCGATACCTTCAAGTTTCTCGTGCAGTTTCGCACGCGCAGCCTCGAAGGCGGAACGCACGACCTCTTCGTCGAGATAGGCGCCCACCGAACTCGGAGGTGCCTCATAAACGTGAAGGGCGATGATTTCACCACCCTCCGCCTTCAGCGCCTGCGCAATCTCAAGCGTCTCGGGCGAAATTCCGTGATCGAGTGCCATCGGCACAAGGATTTTCCGGTACACCGTTCTACTCCTTCATCCCAGTCAGTCTTCCGTTTCGCCCCACGGCCGAAGCACGATCTTGGGTGACGCTACGCGCCCGCCCCGGAGATCGGCGAAAGCCGTGGCGCCTTGATCCAGCGCGCGCATCTCGGTCCAGTTCAGTTCACCCAGCCGCCCCTCGAAGATCGCCTGAGCCGTGTCCCGGAAGTCCTTGGCATCATAGGCATACGTGCCGATGAACGTGATCTCCTGAAGCGTCATGCGGCGCACGTCCAGACCGCCCGTATCCTCGCCAAGCCCGATGTGAACGATTACCCCACCCGGTTCGGCATGAGCCGATGCGATTGCGCGCGTCCCGGCATAGCCGACGGCATCGACCACGAGAGGATAGACCCCTTCGGCCCGTGCTGTCACCTGCTCGCCGCAGTGATCGGCCAGGAAGGCGCGGCGGGCGTCGTTGGTCTCGGCGATGGTGATGTCCTTCACACCCATCGCGCGAAGCGACAGTGCCGAGGCCAGCCCGATCGCTCCGCCGCCAAGGATCAGGGCGCGGGGCATCACCGCTTCGTGCAGTGCCGCCAGTCCCAGCCGGCAGGCGTGCCAGCCAACGGCCAGCGGTTCGGCCAGCGCGGCCTTGGTGAGCGGCACATCGTCCGGCACGCTGACAAGGTTGACCTCGGGCATCGAAATGTACTGGGCGAATGCGCCTTCGCGAGGCGGCATCGAGATGATCTGGCGCGTCGGGCACAGGTTCTCGCGCTTCGCAAGACAGGCCGGACAGGTGCCGCAGGTCACCAGCGGATTGACCGTGACGCGCTCGCCGTCGCGCAGCCCGCCCACGATCACTCCCGCGGCCTCATGGCCAAGGATCAGCGGCGCGGGACGGCGATTGTCGTGACCGAGATAGGCGTGCATGTCGGACCCGCAGATGCCGACCGCATCCACCTTGATCAGGTGCTCGCCCGGCCGCTGGACCGGCTCAGGCACGTCGCGGAAGCCCAGTTTTTCGACGCCGTCATAGACCAGAGCCTTCATTTCGCGGTGAACCCCCCATCGACCATCAGAATTTGCCCCGTAACATAGGCAGAAGCCTCGGAGCAGAGGAAGAGCAACGGGCCGTCGATATCCTCCAGCCGGCCGTTCCGTCCGATGCAGGTCTGGCGCGCATTGCGCTCGGCGCGCTCAGGGTCGGCGAAGACGGCTTCGGTGAGTTCTGTCTTGAAGAAGCCCGGGCCGATGGCGTTGGCGGTGATCCCCTTCGGAGACCACGCCTCGGCCATGGCCCGGGTCAGTTGGCCGATACCGGCCTTCGATGCTCCGTAAGCAACGCCTCCGGGAAAGGCGCGCGTCGTCTGAAGCGAGGCGAAGTTGACGATCCGCCCCCAGCCCCTTGTTTTCATTTCCGGAATCAGCGCCTGCGACAGGAAGAACGGCGCCGAGAGATTAAGCGCGATGGTCCTGTCCCAGCCGTCCGGCGTCACGTCGTCGGCGGCCTGCCGGGTGTTGATCCCGGCGGCGTGAACCACGATATCCGGCGCGCCGAAGGGCCGCGCAACGGCCTCGGCCAGTGCCGGGATACCGTCGCGGTCGGCGACGTCCGCCACGACGAAGGCTGCATTCCCGCCTGCCTCTTCCTGCCAGTTCTCCAGCGCCTCGCGGCGGCGGGCCACGCCCACCACCTGCGCGCCGGCAGCCGCCAGAACGGTGGCCGCGCGCCGGCCGAGACCGGAACTGGCCCCGGTCACGCAGGCGATGCGGCCGGTCAGATCGAACAGGTGGCGCGAGTCAGCCATTTGCGGTCAGATCGAACTCTTCGTCGGGGAAGTATTTGGCCAGACGCACGTCGGCCGCGCGGGCGTGCCCCTCCATGCCTTCGAGACGGGAGATGCGCGCCGTGGCCTCGGCCACGGGCTTGGCTCCTTCGCGGGTGGCTCGCTGCCATGTGACGATCTTCATGTACTTGTGGACCGACAGACCGCCCGTGTAGCTGGCCGCGCCGCTGGTCGGCAGAACGTGATTCGTGCCCGACGCCTTGTCGCCATAGGACACGGTGGTCTCCTCGCCCAGGAAAAGCGAGCCGTAGCACGTCAACCGGTTCAGCCACCAATCGAGGTCCTCGGCCTGCACCGTCAGGTGCTCGGGCGCGTACTCGTCGGAACAGGCTGCCATCTCCTCGCGGTCGGCGCAAAGGATCACCTCGGCATAGTCGCGCCACGCGGCGCGCGCGTTGTCGCGGTTCATCTCGGGCAGATCCTCGATCAGGCCGGGCACCAGCTCCATCACTTTCTCGGCAAGGGCGCGGTTGTCGGTAACCAGCCAGACGGGAGAGTTGTAGCCATGCTCGGCCTGGCTGACGAGATCGGTCGCCACGATGAACGGATCGGCGGTCTTGTCCGCCAGGATCAGGCTGTCGGTGGGCCCGGCGATCATGTCGATCCCGACGCGGCCGAAAAGGATGCGCTTGGCCTCGGCGACGAACTGGTTGCCGGGGCCGACAAGGATGTTGGCCTTGGGCAGACCGAAAAGACCGAAGGTCATCGCCGCCACGCCCTGTACACCGCCCATGGCAAGGATACGGTCCGCGCCGCAAAGATGCGCGGCGTATACAATTGCCGGTGCGATGCCCATCCCCGGGCGCGGCGGCGAGCATGCGATGATGTTCCGACAGCCGGCCACCTTGGCCGTGGTGACGGTCATGATCGCACTTGCGATATGACTATAGCGTCCTCCGGGAATATAGCACCCCGCGGCATTTACCGGAATTGCCTTCTGGCCGGCGATCAGTCCCGGCACGATCTCGGTCTCGAAATCCGACACCGTGCCCTTCTGGGCCTCGGCGAAGCGGCGGACATTGTCATGGCTGAACCGGATATCCGCCTTCAACCGTTCGGGCACCTGCGCGATGGCCGCCTCGATCTCGGCCTCGCTCAACAGGATGCTGCCTTCGTATTTGTCGAAGCGCTTGGCATAATCAAGCGCCGCCGCGTCACCACCGGCCTCGATATCCGACAGGATGCCCTGCACGATGTCATGCACGTCCGATGCGTCGGAAGTCGAGGTCAGCGTTGCTTTTTTGAGATACTCACGAGCCATGGTAAGGGCGTCCTATTTGTAGATATCGGGCAGAAGTGTCGTCGATATTGCCGGGATGTAGGCAATCATCAGAACGACAATCAGCATGAAGAAAACAAAGGGTACGGCACGGGCGGCGATCTTCAGGATCGATTCTCCTGTGATGCCGGAGACCACGAAAAGGTTCAACCCAAGGGGTGGCGTGATGAAGCCCACACCGAGGGCCGTGATCATCATGATGCAGAACTGGATCTCGTTCATCCCGATATTGTCCGCGAGGGGCTTCAGGATCGGCGCGAGGATCACGATGTTGGGCGTCGTCTCCATGACGCAGCCCGCTGCGATCAGGATTCCGATCATCAGAAGGATCAAGAGCCAGGGTTCGTCCGTGATCGATGTGATCGAGGCGACGAAGCCCTGCGGCACGCCCATGATCGCCAGCGCCTCGGCGAGCGGCGCCGAGAAGGCGATGATCGGAAGGATCACCCCGTTCACCTTGGCCGAGCTGAGCAGCATGGCCGGGAAATCGGCCAGCGTCAGAGTGCGCAGGATGAAGCCCATGATGATAGTCACGACAACGGCGGTCGCTCCGGCCTCGGTGGGTGTCAGGCGGCCCGAGAAGATGCCGTAGAAGATGATCCCCGGCACGATGAACGCGTACCAGCCCGATTTCAGCGAGGCGCCCAGCCGCGAGAAATACTCGCCCATCGAGATGTTGCCGCCGCCCTCGTAGCCGTGGATGCGGTTGACGACGATATTGGTGACAAGGATCGAGACGAGGATGCACAGGCCCGGGATCAGCGCCGCCAGGAACAGGGTCGAGGCCGATATGCCGAGGACGAGGCCAATGATGATATAGGCGATGGACGGCGGGATCAGGATGCCGGTGCAGGCCCCCGCCGCGACCAGCGCGCAGGCATAGGGGCGCGGATAGCCCGACTCGACCAGTCGCGCGATTGTCATTCGGCCGACGGCTGCCGCACCGGCGGCATCCGAGCCCGAGATCGCGGCGAACATGCCGCAGACCAGCACGGTCGCCGATCCGAACCCGCCCTTGGCGAACTGGGTCAGCGCCTCGGCGACATCGAGGAACTTTCGACTGAGCCCGGTGCGGACCAGCACGTCGCCGGTCAGGATGAACAGCGGAACGGCGGTCAGCGCGAACGCGTCGATGCCGGTAAACAGGCTCTCGCCCACCGCCGACAAGGGCATGTCGCCCGACATGACCAGCATCAGGATCGCCGCCGCGCCAATCGCGGCCCAGACCGGCACGGCCATGGCGATCAGGCCGACAAAGAGGATCACGGGCAGATAGAAGTCCCAGCCCAGTTCGACCGTCTGATTGAGTTGATTCCAAAGCATCTGGCCAGCCCCTTAGTCGAACAGCTTGTCGCCTTCGTAGACGGGCGTGCCGTCGCGAAGGCTGCGGATGTCGCGGTTGAGCGACTGGAAAAGCCGCCAGGTCATCAGGGCGAAGCCTGCGGGCACCGCCATCAGGAACCAGACCATCGAGATCCGAAGGCCGTGGCTGACCGAGCCGAACTTCCACGAGACATGGACTGTCTCGAACGACCAGTAGAGCGCGATCAGCGCCACGACGAGCATCACCAGATCGCCGAAGATGTAGATCAGCGCCTTCATGCGCGGACCCATGTAATGGATGATGACGTCGATCCGGATGTGCGCCCGCTCCTTCACGGCCGCCGCCGCGCCGATCCACGCAAGGTAGATGAACGAGTAGCGCACGATCTCTTCGCCCCAGATCGAGGAATAGGCGAAGATTTCGCGGCGCAGCACCTCGATGGCCATCGTGATCACCAGCATCACGTAGAAAACCAGAAGCGCCCAGCGCTCGGCGTCGCGGTCAAGTCGGCGTAGGAAATTCATCAGGGGAACCCTTGTTCGGTGAAAGGGGTCAGGGTGTCCGGAGGCGACGCCGCCTCCGGACAGGTCCGCGGAAGGTTACGGACCTTAGGCGTCGTGGACGTAGTACTTGCCCTGGGTGCCTGCGGCCTCTTCCATCTTGGCGAAGTTGTCGAGCGAGCCGGCCAGCTCGATCTTGAACTCGTCCCATTCGGAGCGCTGGTAGCCACCGGCCGCCTGCCATTCGGCAAGCTGGTCGTCGCTCAGAGAGTGGAATTCCACACCGGCCTTGACCAGTTCGGACATCGCGTAGGCGCGTGCCGACGGAACCTTGGAGATGTTCATGTGCGCGGTCATCTCCGAGCCCCACATCACGCCCTCCTGCACATCGCCCGGCAGGCTGTTGAACCATTCGAGGTTGCAGGAGTAGACCTGCGAATCCGGCACCGCCTGGGTGAAGGTGACGTGGCTGAGAATGTCCTTGAAACCAAAGACATAGAGCGCACCGACTGACGGATCGAGCGCATCGGCCACGCCCTGCTTGATCGCCGACGGGGTTTCGCCCCATGCCACCGGCGTCGGGTTCGCCCCGACCATCCTGTAGTACTGCTGCAGCATCTTCGAGCCCGGAACGCGGAACTTGACGCCCGACAGGTCGGCCGGGGTGATCACGGCATTGCCGCCCTTGCGGACCGCCACGACGCGCGGGTCGATGTTGACATAGAACAGCGCCTTGAAGCCGTTCGCCTCGACCTTCGGATGCACTTCCGAGTTCCAGAAGTCCGAGTTGACGAGGTTGGTGAAGCGCTGGTTCGAGCCGCAGAGATACGGCATGTTGATCAGGTCGACCGTCGAAGCGAAGGGGGCGAAGTTCGACAGCGAATGCTGCGCAGCCTGAATCGTGCCGCCCTGCACCTTCTGCACCAGTGCCCCGCCTGCGCCCAGCTGTCCGCCCGGAGCCAGCTTGACATAGACCTTGCCGTTCGTGGCGTTCTGGATGTTTTCCTTCAGGTCCAGCTGCATGATCGGATAGCTGCGCGACGCGCCGAGCACATAGGCCGTGGCAACCGTCATGACGTGCTCGGCTGCCTTCTCGCGCTCACGCTCTTCCTGCTGGGTCTGGGCCGCGGCCTCGGATGACCAGAGCATACCGCCCGCGCCCGCAACCAGTGCGGCCGTGAAGCTGCCAGTTGAGGCCAGTTTCAGAAAATTGCGGCGCTCCGCCGATTCAAGTTCCTTGCGTTCGATGTCCAAAACATTTCCTCCCTTTTGGACTGTCAGCCGCCTTCTTTCTTCTTTCGGTCGGCTTCTTTCTTGAGGATGGCCACGACGAACAGCGCCGACGCGGCAAAGAGAACGAGCATCTCACCCACATCGCTCAGCAGGGGCGATCCGGTGGACGCTCCGATGGCGACATTCGCGGCAAAAGCAGCAAACAACAGGATCGATGCGATCAACCACATCTTGCGGTCCTCCCGGTGAGAATCAGCTCTCACCCCCGATGTAAGCGCTTACATAATCTCAATGCAAGCGTTTACATCGAGCTTTCTCGCGCGCATACTTGCACATCGGTTTCAATGGCGTGCACCAAGGTGCTGGTATTACGATAGAAAAATTATGACCCAGCGCTCAGCCCCTACCCTGAACGATGTCGCCCAACTGGCCGGCGTATCGACCGCAACAGTATCGCGATGCCTGAATTCGCCAGAGCGCGTGATCGAGAGCACCCGGACACGCGTGATGAACGCGGTGCGCGAACTGGGCTATTCACCGAATTTCGGCGGCCGGGTTCTGGCCGCGAAGCGCACGCACACCATCGGGGCGATCATCCCGACGATGGAGAACGCGATCTTCGCCCGTGGCGTCCAGGCCTTCCAGGAAGAGTTGCGCGCCCACGGCTACACGCTGCTGGTCGCCAGTTCGTCCTATCGCGCGGACATCGAGGAGGAACAGATCCGCTCGCTGGTCGCGCGCGGCGCGGACGGCCTGATGCTGATCGGGCACGACAGGGACCCGACCATCTACCGCTTTCTCGAAACGCAGGGCGTGCCCACGCTGGTGACATGGTCGCATGCCACGGACTCGGGCCTGCCTTCGATCGGCTTCGACAACCGGAGATCGATGCGCGCGCTGACGGAACGCGTGCTGGAATTCGGGCATACGCGCATTGGCGTCATCAGCGCCGAGACCAGCGATAACGACCGGGCAAGGCTGCGTCTCTACGGCATCCGCGACGCCGTGGCCGCCGCCGGCATCGCGCCCGACACGCTGGCCGTCGTCGAGACGGTCTACGAGATTGATGCGGGGTCCGCGGCGTTCGAAAAACTGATGTCCGCCTCGCCGCGGCCCACGGCGGTTCTCTGCGGAAACGACGTGCTGGCCGCGGGTGCGCTCCGGCAGGCCCGGCTGATGGGACTGGACGTTCCGCGCGACGTGTCGATCACCGGCTTCGACGATATCGAGTTGGCCCGCATCGTCGTCCCTGCCCTGACAACCGTTCACGTGCCGCACCGCGAAATGGGTGCCAGCGCCGCCCGCGAACTCGTCGACATGGTCGAAAAAGGAAGCCCAGGCAAAACGCTGGAACTGGAGGCGCGAATCTGCCTAAGGGACTCGCTCGGGCCGCCGCCCCGGTAAGCGTCACTCCTCGTGGATGCCGTCCACGGTGAAGACACCGCCCTGGTAGACCGCCGTCGGCGCGTCCGCCGCCGGCGGTTCCATTGCCGCGTCGAGCTTTGCCCGAAATACCTCGGAATTGTCTTGGGGCCGCCAGCCAAGATAGGCCACTTCGCGGTTGTCCCACCAACTGGCGTCATTGGCCGATGCGCCATAGATGATCGGACACCCCAGTCGCGGCACCGTGAAGATGCGCTCGATCAGGCGGACGAAATCGTCATGGCTCATCCATGTAGACAGCATCCGGTGATCCTTCGGCTCGGGAAAGCAGGAACCGATGCGGATCGAGGCGGTCTCGATCCCGAACTTGTCGTGGTACATGCTGGCCAGCGCCTCGCCGAACACCTTTGACACGCCATAAAGCCCGTCGGGCCGCGTCGGCGACTTCGCATCCAGCCGCTCTGTCTGTTTGTGAAAGCCGATCGCATGGTTCGAACTGGCGAAGATGATGCGTGGCGTCGTGCTGGATTTCCGCGCGGCTTCGTAAAGGTGGAACATGCCGTCGATATTGGCGTTGCGGATGGTCTCCCACGAAGCTTCCGTCGCCTGGCCGCCCATGTGCACAATACCGTCGCATCCCTCGACCAGAGCCTCGACCGCGGCCTTGTCGCCCAGATCGCAGTAGACGATCTCTTCGTTCGGCCCCGCCTCGCCCAGCCCCTTCCGGGCCGAAATTCGGATCGTTTCAGCAAGGTGACCCAGCCGCTGGCGGCAAACCGAGCCAAGGCCTCCGTTGGCCCCCGTGATCAGCAAGCGTTTCATCATTGTCCGTCTTCCTCCCCTATGTGCGGACGCTGCGCCGAAGACCCGCATGGCATCTCCGCACGACCGGAGCACGCGCGCGTCGCTCTTGCCCGCCAGCATGCAGAAATGCGCCGGCACCGCCACCCTCAAAACGGCAGGGCCACATGCGCGGCCGGCTGCGGCGCCGACACCTGCCATACGCTTGCCATACGTTTTGCAGACGCCTTGCCGACTGCCCTACCCGGCCCTTTGACCGTCCACCGCTTCCAGCTTCTCCCAGTCGAAGGTCACGCCGATCCCGGGCACATGCGGCGCAACCGCCATGTGCCTTTCCATTACCAGAGGACGGGTCGTGTAGCGGTCGATGGGGAAGGAATGCACCTCCAACCATCCCGTGTTCGGCTGCGACGACACGAGGCTGACGTGCAGCTCCTGCATCCCGTGGCTGCACACGGGGATGCCGTGCCCGTCGGCCATCCTGGCCACCCGAAGCCAGCCGGTGATGCCACCGCAATTCGAAGCGTCGGGCTGGACATAGGACAGGCGCGCGTCCTCGAAGGCGTATTCGAATTCGTGGATGGTATGCAGGTTCTCGCCCATGGCCAGCGGCATGCCTGTTGCGTCGGCGATCCGGCCATACCCCTTGTAATCGTCTGGAATCGTTGGCTCTTCGAACCAGGCGATATCATAGGGCGCGATCGCACGCGCGCAGTCGATCGCCTGATCCACGCTCATCGAATAGTTCGCATCGACCATGAACGTCACGTCGGGCCCGATCATCTCGCGCACCGCCGCGATCCGCTCGACATCCTCCTCAAGCATCGGCTGGCCGATCTTGATCTTCACGGCGTTGAAGCCCCGGTCCAGGTACCCCCGGATGCTGTCGAGGAGCTTCGGCAGCGGGAAGTTCAGGTCGATCCCGCCCGCATAGGCCCGGCACCGGTCCGAAGCGCCTCCCGCCACCTGCCAGAGCGGCTGGCCCAGCGCCTTGCACCGCAGATCCCAGAGCGCGATATCCACCGCCGAAATCGCGAAAGACGCGATCCCGCCGCGGGCGACGTAATGCACATGCCACTGCATCGCATCATGCAGCGCCTCGACCTCCCCCGACTCCTGCCCGATCAGGAACGGCGCGAGGTCATGTTCGATCATCGCGGCGATCGCACGACCGCCCTTGCCGCCGGTATAGGTATAACCGGTGCCCTCTGCGCCGTCTTCCAGCCGCACAGTGGCGGTGATCAGCTCGAAATGCGTGTGATCTCCGTGCTTTGCGTCGGTCAGCACTTCGTCCAGCGGCACCTCGAACCGGCGAACGTCGATGGAGGCGATCCGGCTCATCCCAGCACCGAGAAGCTGGATTCGGCGTTGATTTTCCGCTTCCGCGAATAGAAGCCCGCATCCACCGTGCGCCCGATATAGGGCAGCTCGAACTGCAACGGAGCGGCATCGTGATCGCCCCCGTTCTCGCAATGGCCGATCAGCGCCGCCATCAGCTTGCCCGCGATGGGGGCGTTCTTGTACTGGTTCCCGCTGGTGCCGCAGGCCATGTAGAACCCGTCCAGCATCGAGCGGTCATAGATCGGAATCCAGTCGGTCGAGGCATCGTAGAGGTCCACCACGCCCCGCATACGGCTGGGAATGCCCAGGCTCGGCACGCGCTGGCCATAGCGCATCGCCTGTGTCGTCCACTGATCGGTGAAATCGCGGCCATAGCCGGTGTCGGCCTCGACCCAGTGATGCGGATCGCATTCGGGGTCTTCCGAGCCGATCAGGATGTGATTGCCGTGTTCGGGCCGGCAATAGCAGGCGATGTCGCTATCCGAGACGATCATGCCGTTCTTCTCGAAGTCGAATCCATCTGGCGCTGGCACATGCACGACTTCCTGCCTGAGTGGCCGCGTGGTGATCGTCATGTCGTCCAGAACGCCCGCCATCGCGTTCACGCGCGCCGATCCGGGCCCGGCGACGTTGACCACGACAGGGGCGTGAAGAACCTCGCCCGAGGCCAGGCGCACGCCGCTGACACGGCCGCCTTCCTGAAGGATTCCAGAGACTTCAACGCCCATCCTGAAGTCTGCGCCGTGCCGCCGTGCCGCCGCCGCAAGGTTCTGGGAGGACAGCGCCGGGTCTGTCACATACCCGGCCAGCGGCCAGAACACCGCACCTTCGATCTCACCGCCGGTCGGCTCTCCGAAGCCCGGGTCGTCCATGCGTTTTGCCGGACCGAACCGGTCCAGCGCATAGATCGGAAGACGCTGCCGGATCCGGTCGGCGTCCCATTCCTCGATCGGGATATCCAGCGCGCGGCTCATCTCGAGGTGCTTTGCCATCATCCCGTTGGCCTCGGTCCTCATGACAAGGCAGCCGCATTGCCGGAACTCTGCCAGAAGGTCCTCTGCGCCTGCGCCCAGGTAGTCGCGCCAGTCGCGCCAGTAGTGATAGCCCTCCCAGGCGAAAGCTGTGCCGTCCATGGTCGAGTAGTGCATCCGGATGATCGCGCAGGACCCTGCAGTCGAACCATGGCCGATCTGGCTGTTGCGGTCGACCGACAGTGTCTTCCAGCCGGCCTTCGCCAGTTCATAGGCCACCGCCGTGCCGATGACCCCGGTTCCGATGATGATGGCATCGGCAGTCGCCGTCATGTCTCCCCCTCCAGCGCCAGTGTGAAGCGGCGCATTTCTTCGATCTCGTCCGCGCGGCCCTCCCGTCCCGTGAAGGTCAGGAGGTAATGCGGGATCAGCCGCGCGCGTTCGGCCATCGTCTCCTGCAGGTCCGCATCGTTATAGCCGATCTGCATGTAGTAAAGCACTCTTGCCCGGATCAGGCTTTCTTCGTCGCCATAGCCGAAGCGCGCGAACATCCCGCCCAGAGCGGCGATGCGCTGGCTGTCCGAGGTATCCAGCACGCGTCGCACCTCGGGCGCGCGGCGCGCCCAGTCGCGGATCGCGAAATCGAGGCGTACGTCGAAGCGGCGCGGATCGATGAAGCTCTTGAAGACATTGCAGACGCCGCCGGTGATGGTTTCAGCCGGCGACCCTGCGGCGGAAACGATGGCGCCGGTGTTGGTCGACAGCCAGTCGTCGAGAAGCGCCTGAAGAAGCTCCTCCCGGTCCTTGAAATACCAGTAGAAACTGGAACGCGAGACCCCCATCGAACCCGCCAGCGTAAGGATCTTCACGCTCTCGATGCCCTCCGAGACCAGCAGCGCCTTCGCCGTATCCAGCCAGTCCTGCCGGGTGACCTTGACGTTCCCGGGCAGGATATCAGCCGAAACGGTCACCCCCTCATCGCCTTGCCGTCCGGATCATAGGGCGAGGCCGCGATCACCGTTGCCTTGCGCGCGACGCCAACGATATGGGTCGTCAATTCGCTGCCCACAGAGGCCACATCGCGATCTACAAGCGCCATGGCCAGCGACTTGCCCACCGTGTGACCGTAGTCGCCCGACGTGACGAACCCGACCTTGCGGTCGCCCGACCAGACCGGTTCGTAGCCGTCCGCGTCGGCATCGGCGGCATCCACCTCCAGCGTGACCAACAGTTTCGACGGTCCGCCGCCGTCGCGCTCCTTGCGCGCGGGAACCTCTCCTATGAACCCTGACTTCGACCAGTCGATCCAGCGGTCCATTCCCGTCATGCCGGGGGTGTAGCCTTGCGTGAATTCCTTGGACCAGATGCCGAAGGATTTCTCCAGCCGAAGCGACAGAAGCGCGTTGTAGCCGTATTCGATCATACCGCTTGCCGCGCCCGCCTTCAGAAGCAGCTGGCGCAGCATGGCGTGGTCACCCATCCGGCAGTGGATTTCATAGCCGAGTTCGCCGGTCACCGACATCCGGCCCACCCTGCAGCGGAAGAGCCCGATGTCGAAATCGCCGCAGCCCATGAAGGGCAGATCGCCGACCGGTGCATCCGTCAATCGCTCGATCACCTCGCGCGATTTCGGCCCCGACAGTGAGAACCCGGCGGTATCCTCACCCAGATCCCGGACAGTCACGCCATCCTCCAGGTGGTCGTTGAACCAGCGCATGTGCCAGCCGCGCAGATAGTAGCTGCCCATGATCCACCAGGTGCCATCGCCCCAGTTGAAGAGCGTCAGGTCTCCCTTCAGACGCCCGTCATGACCGAGCATGACCGCCAGCCGCGCGCGGCCCGGTTTCGGCAGCCTGGTGGACATAATCTTGTCCAGCCACGCCTCGGCGTTAGGCCCCGAGACCTCGTAGCGCGAGAAGCCGGTGATATCGAGAAGGCCAACGCCTTCCCTGACCGCCTTGCATTCGCGCCCGACGATATCGAAGGCGTTGGAGCGTTTGAGCGAAGGCGTTTCCCTGAACCCCTTCTCGGCAAAATAGAGCGGCACCTCCAGGTCCCAGCTCTGGCCCCAAAGCGCGCCGGCCTCGGTCATGTCCCGATAAGCCGGGGCTGTTTTCAAGGGACGGCCAGCAGGCAACTGCTCGTTGGGATAGGTCATCACGAAGCGGCGGGAATAGAACTGGCCGGTGGTTTCCTTGATGTACTGCTTGTTCTCGGCCCAGACGCCGTAGCGCGCGACGTCCATGCCGTAGACATCCGCTTGCGGCTCGCCCTCGATGATCCACTCGGCCAGCGACTTGCCCACGCCGCCCCCTTGCAGGAAGCCCGCCATCACCGCGCAGGCGCTCCAGTAACCGCGCTTACCGGGGACCGGGCCGACCAGCGGGTTGCCGTCCGGGCTGAAGGTGAACGCGCCATTGACCCAGGTCTTGACGCCTGCCTCCTGCAAAGCCGGATAGCGGTGGAAGCCCGCGATCAGCTCGTCCTCGATCCGGTCGGTCTGCTCCTGGAACAGCTCCATCCCGTAATCCCATGGCGCGCCGTCCATCGCCCAATGCTCGTGGTTGACCTCGTAGATGCCCAGAAGAACGCCTTTCTGATCCTGGCGCATATAAGTGAAGCCCTCGAGATCGACGGTCATCGGGATCTCGAAGTCCAGCGCCTCCAGCGCCGGGATCGACTCAGTCACCAGGTAATGGTGCTTGAGCGGAGAGACAGGCAGTTCGATCCCCGCCATGCGGCCCACCTGCTTTGCCCAGAGACCGCCAGCGTTGACGACGTGCTCGCAGGAAATCGTGCCCTTCTCGGTCACCACGTCCCAGCCCTGCAGCGTCTGGTTCAGTTCCAGCACGCGGTTGTGCTCGATCACGGTCGCGCCGTTCTTCTTGGCCGCGCCGGCATAGGCATGGACTACGCCCGTCGTGTCGATGTAGCCCTCGCGGTCGGCCCACATACCGCCCAGAAGACCATCGGGCGACATGATCGGGTTCAGTTCCACGGCCTCCTCGACCGTCACCAGACGGCAGTCCTCGATCCCGATCGACTGGTAGACGCGGAACGCAGATTGCAGCCATTCCCAGCGGTCAGGCGTGCCCGCCATGGTCAGGCCGCCGGTCATGTGGAACCCGATGTTCTGGCCGCTTTCCTTCTCGATCTTGGGCAGAAGGTCGATGGTATAAGCCTGAAGCGCCGCGATGTTCGGGTCTGCGTTCAGCGTGTGAACACCGCCCGCCGCATGCCACGAGGATCCAGCCGTCAGGACCGAACGCTCGATCAGCGCCACGTCCGACCAGCCCATCTTTGCCAGATGGTACAGAACGGACGCGCCCACGACGCCTCCCCCGATGACGACGACGCGATAATGCGATTTCATGGACGGCCTCCCGGTGATTTTGGGAGGAGCCTATGAGGCTCTGGACAGGGGTGTCCAGAGAGTTTGCGACATTGGGCTGTCGGAGGGCGACAGTCCGTCAGCCAGCGTGGCGGCGGCCGGATCGCTTCGGTTTAGGAAATGTTGCGCGCGGCCCGTCAGGACCGCGACGCCCCGGCGCGGAAAATGCCGCGCTGGAATCAGAAGGTTGCAGGCGGAGGTGTTGAACTACCAGAACCGCTTGCCACCGCGACGAGGATCGCCAGCAGCAAAAGGGGAATGATGATCCCGCCAGAGGAGGCCGAGGATTCCTCGACGATCACCTCGGGTTCCATCAACGGCTCGGCCATTCCGCCCGCCAGCGCGGGGCTGGAAATGGCAAGACTCAAGACAGCCGCACCGATCGCTTTTTTCATCATGAATAAAAACTCCAAAAAATGAACGCCTTAACCTGCACCGACTCGCCTTGTCTGCGCAACGCGGCCCTTGGGAAAAGTCGCCGCAAGTTGCATTCCAGATACCCGGAAAAATCGGAAACACTCCGTTTCTGCGTCCACATCCGCCGAACCATACGTTGGCCAGAATGGATTCTGTATTAGATAACATGGACTTGAGGATGGCGAAAAAATGGCAACACAAAGGCGTCATCTTGGCGCAAGGCCCTTTCCGCATTCGTCTCGTCGGGTTAACGTTGGTAAGTGTTTTTGTAGTTAGGGCCGGGTGTGACCGGTATCTGGTAAAATGGTCAATGGTTTCTTCAGATTTGCAGTGACCGCGTGCATGCTGGCAAGTCCAGGACTTGCCGCCGCGGCGACAATCACAACGATCGACGGCGCTTGGAGCGGTTCCGATCCCGTAGTCTCGGGGGTCGGGACAGATCGACTCCTCTGGGGTGAGTCTGCCGGCTACGGTCAGTCCGGCTATCGCTTCGACTCGGCCGAAACTCCACTGGAAGTCTTTCCGGATGCGTCCTTCCTGATCGGGGCCTTCACTCATCTGAACAAGCCGATCCGCGGCACGCTTCTGCGCGAGGCCGAACTGACTGTCAGCTTTTTCTTCGAAGGACTGGCAGAGGCGGTGACTTCGGTGTTCGTCTTCGACCACTTCGAGACACATAACGAAGCCGAGACCTGCGCGAACGGCGTCGACAACTACACGGGCGTCAACCTCAAAGGCTGCGCCGACCGCGTTGGAGCCACGCTGAACGAAGCGCGGTCGGACACCGTGGAGATCGGCGGAGTATCCTATTACATGGACATCTCTGGCTTCGAATACGGCGGATCGCTCTTCGATTACTTCTGGACCGAAGAGCGCCGGGAAAATGTCGCGAACCTTGTCGGGGTCCTCCGCGCGACCGGCGAGCAAGAGCCACCCTCGCCTGTCCCGCTGCCTGCAAGCGGTCTGCTCCTGATCGGGGCCATGGCCGCGCTGGGCTATGCGCGCTCGAAAAAAGCCGCCGCGTGACACCTGACAGCGCGGCGTCTTCGGACGCTTCGCCACGACAGGCAGACAGCGACACGAGCGCGCGGCGCGCGTGTCGCGACAACAGACCGACAGCATAGGCCTGAAAAGCAGCGATGCCGGGAACGCACTAACGCATGCACCTGCGTACCGCATTGGCCCCGCCGTCTCAGAACGGCGGCGCTGCGCGCTCGCTGACCAACCTTCTCGCAGTCACTCTTTCGCGGTGTATCATGTAAAGCCCCGCGCCGATTATGATGACGATGCCGATTTGCGTCAGCGTGTTCGGGAAGTCGCGGAATACAAGGTATCCCAGCAGGGTCGCCATCGGCAATTCGAGGTATTGCAGCGGAGCCAGCGTGGCCGACGGCGCCAGAGACAGCGCGTAGGTCATCATCATGTGGCTCACCGCAGCGAAAAACCCGACGCCCAGAAGCCAGACCCACGCAATACCCTCGGGCCAGACCGGATCGAGCAGGTCCCAGCCTGTCCCCTCGGCCAGGATCATCACCGGAATACAGAAAAGACTGGCGACCAGCCCCGTGTGGAATTGCAGGGTCACCGGATGAACCTGGCGCGACAGCCCCCGCGTCACGAGAATGTAGAACGCGAAACCCACCGCCGTGCCGATCGGAAACAGCGCCACCGCGCCAAAGGCCGCGAAGCTCGGCTGGATCACGAACAGCACGCCCACGAACCCGACAATGGCCGCCCCCACGCGGCGCGGGCCGACCTCCTCGCCCAAATAGAATTTGCCAACCAACAGCACGATGAACGGCTCGACGAACACGATCGCCAGAGCGTCGGCAAGCGGCATCACGCGGATCGCGGCGATGAAGCAGAACGTCGAGATGAACAACAGGAACGCGCGGGAAAACAGCGCCAGCCAATGGGAGCGGGGAACATGCAATGACAGGCCCATGATCCAGACGAACGGAGCCATCAGCACGCATTGCACGACAAATCGCGCCGCCGTGACCTGTCCCACGGGAACGGTCTCGGATGCCAGCTTGGCCGCCACATCGAGGAGAGGCGCAGTCAGGCAAAACCCCAGCATCAGCGCGACACCCGGAAGGATACGGTCGGTGGAGGGGATGGAGGCGCTGCCGTTCGTCATAGCGCAACCTGAGTCCATGCCCTGCACATGTCCATGCGCTTTCCGACGCCATGCGCGGAACGACGCGTCGAGAGTCTGCCCATCCGTGCCATCATCAGAAATCCGTCGGTGCCCCGCCCTCGGCCTTTCTCCTCGCGACAAAGTCCGCCAGTTCCTCGCGGACACCCTCGTCCATCGGAGGCGCTTCGAAATTCGCGATGATCTCCTTGAACAACCCATGCGCGCGCGTCGCGGTCCAGACACCGCCGTTGTCCAGCGCGAAGGCTTCGAAGTTGCGCCAATCGCTGACGAAGGGCTGGTAGAAGGCGGATTCGTAGCGGTCCTGCGTGTGCTGGATGCCAAAGTAATGGCCATTCGCCCCAACCTCGCGGATCGCGTCCAGCGCGATCTCCTCGGGCCCGGTCGCCCAGACGTCGGGCTCCATGTAGCGCTGAAGCATCTGGAGCACCTCGCAGTCCATGATGAACTTCTCCGGGCACGCGATCAGCCCGCCCTCCAGCCAGCCCGCGGCGTGATAAACCATGTTCGTCCCCGACTGCATGGCCGCCCATAGCGAGTTCGAGGTCTCCCACATCGCCTGACCGTCGGGCACGTTTGCGGCGCAAACGCCCGAGGAGCGTACTGGCAAACCATAGTAGCGCGCCATCTGGCCGGTCATCTGCGTGGCCCGTACGTATTCCGGCGTGCCGAAAGCGGGCGCGCCCGACTTCATGTCGACGTTCGAGGTGAACGTGCCGATGACCGCCGGCGATCCCGGCGCGACGTACTGGAACAGCGCGATGGCCGAGAGCGCCTCGGCGATCGACAGCGTTACCGCGCCCGCCATCGTCACCGGCGCCATCGCGCCCGCCAGCGTGAAGGGCGTCACCACGACGGCCTGCCCGCGCCGCACCATGCGGAGACACCCGTCGATCATCGGCTGGTCGTGCTTCAGGGGCGAGGTCGAGTTGATGTTGGTGTACATGTAGGGCTTGGCCTGGAACGCCTCCTCGCTCAGCCCGCCCGCGATCTTGACCATCTCCATCACGTCCTCGACCCGCTCCTTCCCGAGCGAGTAGGCGTGCATCACCTTGTCGGTCAGCGTCAGCTTGTCATAGAGCACGTCAAGGTGCCGCACCGAAGGGTGCAAGTCCACCGGCTCCACCGGATAGCCGCCGGCGAAATGAATGCAGTTGAAATGCTGGGTCAGCTTCAGCAGGTTCTGGCACTGCTCCCGTGTGCCCGAGACCTTCCGGCCCAGTTCGAGATCGTAGTAGTTCGGCGGCGACGACACGTTGCCGAAAACGATATGGCCCTTGCCGATCGTCAGTTCGCGTTCAGGATTGCGGGGCGTCAGCGTGAAATGGGCCGGCGCCTTGCCGACCATCTCCATCACCCAGTCGCGGTCCATCTTCACGTTCGTGCCGTCGACCTTGCAGCCCGCTTCACGGAACAAGACCTGCGCCTCGTCGTTCAGGAACTCGATCCCGATCTCTTCCAGAATGCGCATCGCCCCATCGTGGATCGCCTCGACCCCGGCCTCGTCCAAGGGCTCGGTCGGGCGGTCGGGATTGAGCGGCACGCGCCACGGCATCTGCTTGAACAACTCGCGCGAGCGGCGTTCCTTGTTGGCAGCACGCCCTCCGGTTCTGCGCTTTTTCGTGGCGGCATCCGCCATGGCGTCCTCCCTTGAGACCTGAGCCCAGTGTTGGACGGAACAGACGGATTCGCGGTTTGAAAACCGACGAATTGTGTCGCATGCCGTCCTTTTCGGTCAGGTTCTGGCGGCAATCCAGCCGGGCAGATGCGAAATGTCCGGCAAAACAGCGTCGGCAAGGTCCGCCAGATCTTCGGCCACGGCCACCCCGGTCAGGACAGCGACGGTCGTCATTCCGGCAGCGCGTCCCGCCGCCAGGTCGTGTCGGCTGTCCCCGACCATCAGCGTCCTTTCGGGTCGCGTACCGGTGGCTTTCGAGAAGGCCAGTAGCGGTCCGGGCGCGGGCTTGGCGCCGTAGCCGGAATCGTATCCCGCCACGAAGGTGAAATGCTGGGCGATCCCGACGCCTGACAGGTGTGTTCGCGCCGCCGCCTCGCCGTCATTGGTCACCAGACCCAGAAGATGCCGCTCGGCCAGCAACGCCAGCGTCTCGACCAGGCCCGGCACCTCCACTTGCGGCGTTGCCTCCGCGACCCTGTTGGCCAGTGCCTCCAGCTCTCGCGCTGTCCGGTTCGTCGCGCCGGCCAGCGCCGCGCCGACCTCGCCCGAGGTGCCCGCGATCACGACGCTGGACGGCAGGAAACCGACGCCCGGCACGAACCCCATGGCCTCGGCAGCCGCGGACCGCAGCTCCGCATCCCCCGCCGCCAGTTCTTCCAGCATCGTCTCCGCCCACGCTGTCCACGTCGCCCGGAAATCGAACAGCGTTCCGTCCTTGTCGAAGACGATCGCTTCTGTCATGCCTTGCCCTCATTCAACACATTGACACTTGCACCGCCGCTCCCGAAAGTTCCCCGATGAGCAATTACCGGCTTCATGCTTCGCTTGGATATAATCTCTCGCTTGCCGCGCGTCTGCAGGAAAGACGCCTGGACGACGCGCTGAAAACCCTCGGACTGACCCGCACCACATGGTGCGTCCTGCTGGCGGTCGGCGTCGAGAACTTGAGGCAGCCCTCCGATATCGCGGCCTTCATCGGCATCGACCGCACCGCGACCTCGCGCGCCCTGCGATACATGGAGGCGGACGGGTTGCTGAAAAGGGAAACCGGCAGGAAAGACCGGCGCACAACGCGGGTCACGCTGACCGACACCGGGTTGGAGAGGATAGAACAGGGCGTCCCCTTCGCAATCGAGAACAACGCCCTGATGCGCGCCAAACTTACCGAGAAAGAGCACGAGCAGCTCCTCGCGCTCATTTCCAAACTCACCGAAGGCGAAGACACCGACCTCAGCGTCTTCTGAGAGAGGCCTAGCGCCCTTTCCAGACAGGATCGCGTTTTTCGGCAAAGGCCCGGGCGCCCTCAAGCTGATCCTCCGACGAATAGAGACGGTCGACCGTCGCCAGTTGCCGCTTCGTGATCCGGTTCAGCGCATCCTGGAACTTGGAATCCTCCGCGTCCCGAACCACTTCCTTGATCGCCGCATAAACCAGCGGCGGGCCCGAGGCGATCAGCCGGGCAAGCTCCCAAACGGTCTCCTCCAGCTTCTCCGGCGCGACGACCTCCCGCAGAAGCCCCCAGCGGTGGGCTTCCGCCGCGTCGATCCAGCGACCCGTCAGCAGCATGTCCATGGCCACATGATAGGGAATGCGCTTCGGCAGCTTGATCGAGGCCGCATCCGCCACCGTCCCGGACCTGATCTCGGGCAGCGCGAAACTGGCGGTCTCCGAGGCGACGATCAGGTCGCAGGACAGCGCCAGCTCGAAACCACCGCCGCAACAGATGCCGTTGACCGCACAGATCACCGGCTTGTTCATCTGTGGCAACTCCTGCAAGCCACCAAAGCCGCCGATGCCGTAGTCGCCATCCACCGCATCGCCGTCGTTCGCGGCCTTCAGGTCCCAGCCCGCGCAGAAAAACCTGTCTCCCGCCGCGCGCAGGATCGCCACGCGAAGTTCGGGATCGTCCCGGAAGTCGCGGAACACTTCGCCCATGACCCGGCTGGTCACCAGATCGATGGCGTTGGCCTTGGGGCGGTCCAGCGTGACCTCGAGGATCGCGCCCTCGCGGCGGGTCTTGATCGGTGTCTCGGTCATCCTCACTCCTTCCGGATCAGCGCATCCACGGCCACAGCGCCTTTTTGCATCACGATCAGCGGGTTGATCTCGACCTCGGACAGTGCGGGATCCTCCAGTAACATGGCTTGCACAAGAAACGCCACATCGACCGCCGCCGCAACATCCGCCTTGGGACGCCCGCGAAAACCGTCGAGACGCGGCCACAGCCGAAGACGGCGGAAGGCGGCGGCGATCTCGTCGCGCGTAGCGGGCGCGACAAGCGTCACCGTGTCAGCCAGCAGTTCGGCCTCGACGCCCCCCATTCCAAGGGTCAGCGCCACGCCATAGACCGGATCACGCCGCGCGCCGACCAGAACCTCCGCGATACCCCCGGGCACCATTTCTTCCAGCAGGTAACCGGCGGCACCCCGCATATCTTCAGCGCCATCGAGTGTTTCAAGGCCAAGACGGACCGCCCCGGCCTCGGACTTGTGCGCGAAGCCCAGCCCCTTCAGGGCGAAGGGCGGCGTCAGTGCCGAGCCATCCAGAGCGGCAAGTGTCGGTGCGGTCGTCCCCTTCGGCACGGTAATCCCTGCCACTGCCAGCAACGCCTTGCCCGCCACTTCGTCGAGCACCGCGCCGCCGCCCCCAAGGGGCGCGACGGGGCTCCAGCCCTCCCGCGCAGGGGCCCCCGAGGCCGCCCGGATCGCCGCGAAGCTTTCGGCAATGCCCTGAAGCGGCACCGCCCCCATCTCTTCGAACCGGCGGGCTACCGCCTCGTCCACCGAGTCGTGCAGCGTGGCGACGCTGAAGATCGGTTTGCCGCTGGCCAGCCGCGCCGCCTGCAGCCCCTCGAAAACGCAGTCATAGCTTGCCGTCGAGCAGCGGTCTTCCCGCGGCAGATCGAGAACGAACAGAGCCGCGTCGCCAGCCTCGGCCGCCGCCGTGAACACCTCGCCCATCCGAAGCCCGTCGCCCCAGATGAAGGTCTGGTAATCGAGCGGGTTGGCGATGGTCACCAGCGGCCCCAGCACCGCCGACAGGCGTGCGGCCTGAACCTCCGGGATCGGCGGCAGCCGGACACCGGCCGCTTCGGCCGCGTCCGCCATCAGACCCGCCTCGCCGCCCGAGCACGAGACCGAAACCAGCCGATCCGCGCGGATCGGACCGTGGACATGGAGGATCTTCAGCGTATCGATCAGTTCCGGCAGAGACGTCACCTCGCCCGCCCCCGCCTGCGCAAGGAAGGCCGAGGACACCGCGCCCTCGCCGGCCAGCGACGCGGTATGGGTGACAGCCGCCGCGCGCCCAGCCTCCGACCGCCCGGCTTTCAGCACGACGACGCCCTTGCCCGCCGCCCGTGCCCGCGCAACGACATCGGCAAAGGCCGCCGCATCGCCGATCCCCTCGACGTAAAGACCCAGCGCCGTCACCCGTTCGTCGGCCAGAAGGGCGTCGGCCAGTCCCGCCAGACCGGTCTGGGCGGCGTTGCCCAGGCAGGCGACATAGGCCAGCGGCAAGCCACGCCGCTGCATGGTCAGCGTGATCGCGATGTTCGAGGATTGCGACAGGATCGCCACGCCGCGCTCCACCCGTCCGCAGCCCTGCTGGTCCGGCCAGATCACCGCGCCGTCGAGCGCATTGACGAAGCCGTAGCAGTTCGGCCCCAGAACCGGCATTTCGCCTGCGGCCGCCAGCAGCGCCTCGGTCAGGTCGGCGTCGCCGGTTTCGGAGAAGCCCGAGGCGAACAGAACCGCGCCCCCCGCGCCCCGGTCGCGCAGTTCGCCCACGACCTCGATCGTCGCGTGGCGGTTGACGCCGACGAAAGCCGCGTCCGGCGCGCCGGGAAGGTCGGCGACCGAGCGATAGGCGCGCTTGCCTCCGATCTCAAGCTTGTCCGGATGCACCGGCCAGACCTCGCCTCCAAAGCCCATCCGGTCGCATTCCTCGATCACCTTGACGGCCCAGCCCCCGCCGAAGACGGCGATCGACCGGGGCGACAACAGCCGCGACAGGTCACGCATGGGCTTCACCCATCGTCACGGTGAACGCGCATCCGTTTCTTCTTTTTGAAAATACTCCCGCCGGAGGCATGAAATCTCAGGCCCCCAGCGGACGCAGCAACTCGCGCCCGATGATATGGCGCTGGATCTCGGATGTCCCATCCCAGATCCGCTCGACCCGTGCATCGCGCCAGAACCGCTCGATGGGAAAATCGTCCATCAACCCCATGCCGCCGAAAATCTGCAGCGTCGCGTCGGTGACCCGCGCCAGCATTTCGCTGGCATAGACCTTGGCCGAGGCGATCTCGCGGTTCGCAGGCAGGCCCTGGTCCAGCCGCCAGGCGCTGGCCAGCGTCAGCCAGTCGGCGGCATCGATCTCGGTCACCATGTCCGCAAGCTGGAAGGACACGCCCTGGAACTTGCCGATGGCTTGCCCGAACTGCTTGCGTTCGGCGGCATAGTTCAACGCGTAATCGAAGACCCGGCGCGCGCGCCCGACCGCCATGGTCGCGACCGTGATGCGGGTGGCGTAGAGCCAGGTGTTCATCACCTCGAAGCCACCATCGACCTCGCCCAGAACCTGCGCGTCCGGCAGGCGGCAATCGTCGAATTCGAGGATCATGTTCTTGTAGCCGCGATGGCTGACGCTCTTGTAGCCATCCCGGATCGTGAACCCGGGCATGCCCCGGTCCACAAGGAAGGCGGTGATCCGCTTCTTCGGCCCCTTGTCGGTCATGTCCTCGCCGGTGGCGATGAATACGATCACGAAGTCGGCGTGATCCGCCCCCGAGATGAAATGCTTGGTGCCGTTCACCACCCAGTCGCTGCCATCCCGGCGCGCAAAGCACTTCATGCCCCGCACATCCGACCCCGCGCCCGGCTCGGTCATGGCCAGCGCGTCCACCCGCTCGCCCCGGACCGCAGGCAGGAGATAGCGCTCGCGCTGGTCGCCCTCGCAGGCCATCAGGATGTTCTGCGGCCGCCCGAAGAAATGCGTCAGCGCCATCGAACCGCGCCCCAACTCGCGCTCGACCAGTGTGAATTCCAGGTGGCTCAGCCCCGCGCCGCCCACTTCCTCGGGAAAGTTGCAGGCGTAAAAGCCCAACTCCAGCGTTTTCCGCTTGATCTCGGCGGCCACCTCGGGCGGCACCTGGCCTGTCCGCTCCACCTCAACCTCGTGAGGATAGATCTCGCGCTCGACGAAATCGCGGACCGTGTCCACGATCATCTGCTGTTCATCGGTAAGTCCGAAGTTCATCCTTGGATCCTTTTGTTTCGCCGCCCTTCGGGCGTCGACCGGCCGGGGGCTCCGCCCCCGGACCCCCGCCATACTTGCGCCAGGAAGAAAGCCATCAGTCCCGCCCCTCCGCGTGGGCGCGCGCCATCGCCTCCATTTTCGCCGCCATGTCGGGCGGCGGGGGAGCAGAGCGGCGGGTGGCCATGTCCACATGAAGGAGGATCTGGTCGCCTTCGGCCAGAAGCTCTTCGTCGCCCTCGCGGATCATCCGGTGGGTAACGCGCAGCTTCTTGCCCTTCACCTCCTCGATGCGCGTCTCGCAGCGCACCCGGTCGCCCGCCATCGCCTCGGCGCGGTAGGCGGTGTTGCTCTGAACGGTGAAGAAGGAGGATCCGCTGTCGATCATCTCCGGCCCGGCTCCGAACTCGCGCAGCAGTTCATCCGTGCCGTCCGACCAGATCTGGCCGTACCGGCTTTCGTTCATGTGCCCGTTGTAGTCGGTCCAGTCGACCGGGATCACCCGGCGCGCCGTGATCGCCGGGACGGCGGCGAGGTCGGCCGCCCGCCCCGCCGCGGGGATCGAGGCCTCGTGCTCCGCGATGAGCGCGCCCGCCGCGTTGCCTCGCGCCCTGAGCGCCCGCATCATCGAGATCAGGTTGGTATCGCGCTTGCGCTCCAGCTCGCGGATCGTCATGTGTCCCGACTGCGCGTCGGACTGGTCGCCGATCGCGCGGATCAGCTCGTCGGTCAGCTCCGGCACATCCATCAGCTTGGTCCAGGGCCAGCTGAGGCAGGGCCCGAACTGGGCGATGAAATGCGCCATGCCGCCTTCGCCGCCCGCGATCCGGTAGGTCTCGAACAGCCCCATCTGCGCCCAGCGGAGCCCGAAGCCGTAACGGATCGCGTTGTCGATTTCCTCGGTCGTGGCGATGCCGTCCCGGACCAGCCAGAGCGCCTCGCGCCAGACTGCCTCGAGGAAACGGTCGGCGATATGGGCGTCGATTTCCTTGCGGACTTCCAGAGGATAGAGACCCCAGCCCTTCAGGAATCCCTTGGCGCGTTCGATGATCGCGGGGACCGCGCCCTCGCCCGGCACGACCTCGATCAGCGGCAACAGGTAGACCGGGTTGAACGGATGGGCGACGAAGACGCGCGCGCCGGTCGCCATGCCTTCGCGGAGTTCCGAGGGCTTGAAGCCGGAGGTGGAGGAGCCAAGCGGCGCGTCCGGGTTCGCCGCCTCGATCTCGGCATAGACCCTGTGCTTGAGGTCGAGCCGTTCCGGCACGCTTTCCTGGATGTAATCGGCCCCCTCGACCGCCTCGGCGATGGTCTTCGCCCAGGTCAGCCGGCCTTCGGGCGGAAGCGCCCGGTCATAGAGCATCGGGAGCGCCCAGCGCGCGTTCACCAGCACCTCGCCGATCTTGCGCTCCGCTTCCGGATCGGGGTCGTAGATCACCACGTCCCAGCCATTCAGGAGGAACCGCGCGGCCCAGCCGCCGCCGATCACGCCCCCGCCAATCACCGCTGCCTTGCTCATGCGCTGTTCGTCTCCGTATGTCCGTCTATGGCGATCGCCTGCCCGCTGATCTTCGACGCGCCGGGCGAGGCCAGCCACAGAACCGTGTCGGCCACGTCATCCGCCGTGACCCATGTTTTCAGCGACGTGCCCGACGCATACTCGCGGCGGATCACTTCCGGGTCCTTGCCGCTCGCCGCCGCCTGGTTCTTCAACATCCGTTCCATCCGCGGCCCTTCGACCGCGCCCGGGCAGATCGCGTTCACGCGCACGCCCGCCGGGCCCAACTCCATCGCCAGCGTCTTCATCAGCCCGATGATCCCCCACTTGGCCGCGGCATAGGGCGACCGGTTGGGATGGCCCCACTGGCCGGAGGTGGACGAGGTCAGGACGATCAGCCCGGAGCCGGCCGCCCGCATCACCCGCGCCGCCCAGCGGCAGGTCAGGTATGCCCCGTCCAGATTGACCGCGATGCAGTCGCGCCAGTCCTGGAACGCCAGCGTTTCGATCCGCCCGGCCGGCCCCCCGGTGCCAGCATTCGCGCAGACCACATCCGCGCCGCCCCAATCCGCCTCGATCCGGGCGAGAAACGCATCCATCGCGGCCTCGTCCCGCACATCCACCGCCTCGGCGCGAATGCCGGGGTTTGCGGCGGCGAAGCCCGCCACGGCTGTGGCATCCGCGTCGCAAACCGCCACCCGGTCGCCCTCTGCCGCGAAGCGTTCCGCCATCCGTGCCCCGATCCCCGAGGCGCCGCCCGTGATCACCACCCGGCGGCTCACGTGAAGATCGTCCTGACCTTGGCGGCCACCGCGCGGCCAAGCGTGCCATGGGCCGCGGCGGACAAATGGACGCCGTCGAGCTCGTCGACTTCGATCAGCGTGCCCGCATCCACGAACTCGGCACCGTTCTCACGCGCGAAGCGTTCCATCTGCGCGGGCAGGCCCGCCAGCCGCGCCTCGGCGCCCCGAAAGATCTCGGCAAGATCGCCCCGCTCCTTCACCGGCGCAGGGCAGATCACCATCGAGCGGCTCACGATCTCCAGCTTGGCGGCTTCCTTCAAAAGCCGTGCCACGCCCAGCGCCACGTCCTGCGGCCCGAGATTGAAGCGCTGCTTGAGGTCGTTGGTGCCCAGCTTGATGATCAGAAGGTCGATCGGACGGTGCGACTCCAGGATGGCCCGGAAGCTTCGGAGACCGTTGCGGTATTCACCCTCGACCGGGTCATCGAACACGGTCGTCCGGCCCGGCAGGCCTTCGACCACCACATCCCAGCCCGCCCCGAGTTCGGCTTCCATCACACCGGCCCAGCGCACATGCTTGGGGTGAATCGGATCGCTGCCCAGCGCGGGCATCGGCCCGGTGCCGAAGGTGTTGGAGTCGCCGTAGCACAGAATGCGCTTCATACCGGCGCCCTCTTCGTGAGGTTCAGCTTCGCGCGCACTTCGTCCGGCCCGATCACCCGCGCGCCAAGCCCCTCGATGATGCCGACCGCACGTTCGACAAGCTGTTCGTTCGTCGCCAGTTGTCCCTTGCCGAGCCAGAGGTTGTCCTCCAGCCCGACCCGCACGTTACCCCCCGCCAGAACGGCGGCTGCGACATATGCCATCTGGTTCCGGCCGAGCGAGAAGGCGCTGAAGGTCCAGTCCTTGGGCACGTTATTCACCATCGCCATGAAGGTGTTCAGGTCGTCCGGCGCGCCCCACGGCACGCCCATGCACAGCTGGACCAGCGCGGGGCCTTTCAGAACGCCCTCCTCCACCAATTGCTTGGCGAACCAGAGATGGCCCGTGTCGAAGGCCTCGATCTCGGGCAGGACGCCCAGCTCCGTCATCATGCCGCCCATCGCCCGCAGCATGCCGGGCGTGTTGGTCATCACGTAATCGGCTTCCGCGAAATTCATCGTGCCGCAGTCCAGCGTGCAAATCTCCGGCCGGCATTCGGCCACGTGGACAACGCGCTCGGTGGCCCCCGCCATGTCGGTTCCGTTCGAGAGCGGCAAGGGAGATTCGACCGGCCCGAACACCATGTCGCCACCCATCCCCGCCGTCAGGTTCAGCACCACGTCGGTATCGGCGTCGCGAATCCGGTCGGTCACCTCGCGGAACATCTTCGGATCGCGGCTCGGCGCGCCGGTCTCGGGATCGCGCACGTGGCAATGCACCACGGCCGCCCCGGCCTTGGCCGCTGCAATGGCGCTGTCGGCGATCTCTTTCGGCGAGCGGGGCACATGGGGGCTTCGGTCCTGCGTCGAGCCTGATCCGGTTACGGCACAGGTGATAAAGACCTCGCGGTTCATCTCTAGCGGCATCGGTATCCTCCCTTTGGCAAAGACGTTACGTGGCTTGACGCCATTCATTGTGCTGTTTTAGCGTCCATCATGCCGAATTGGATCATTCCGAACGACCGCACCCAAAGGATCAGCTTCGTGCTGTTCGACCGGTTTTCGAACCACGGTTTCGCCAATGCGCTGGAGCCGCTCCGGGCCGCGAACACCTTTCTGGGGCGTGCCGCCTATGACTGGACGATCCTCACGCTCGACGGAGGGCCGGTGCGCACATCCGCCGGCGTCACCATCCTGCCCGACGGGCGTTTCGACGGAACCGCCTCGGGCGACGCGCTGATCCTGCTGCCCAGCTACGGCTATCGAGATTTCGCGACACCGGCGCTTGCCCGCACGCTGCGAGCCGCCTCGAAACGCTTCGGCGCGCTGATCGGGCTTGACGCGGGTGCCTGGCTGCTGGCTTCTGCCGGGCTCCTCGACGGCTATCGCGCCACGATCCATTTCGACGAGTTCGACGCCTTCTCCGAACGCTTCCCCGAGGTGAACGCGACCCGCGCCCGCTGGGTCGACGACGGCGACCGCCTGACAGCCGCGGGCGCCGTTACCTCCTTCGAGATGATGATGGCGCTGATCGCCCGCACCCACGGCACCGCGCTGACGCTCCGGATCGCGTCACTTTTCTCGGCCCCCGACCCGTCCGCCCCGGGCCCGCTAGCGCCCCGGGGCAGCGACCGGCGCGTGGCGCGTGCAGTGGCGCTGATGGAGGACAACGTGGAACGGCCGATGGCATTGCCCGCCGTCGCCACAAGGGTCGGGTGCAGCCAGCGTGATCTCGAAGCACGTTTCGCGCGCGCCTTCGGCGCCACGCCCAGGCAGGTCTATACACATATCCGCCTGACCGCAGCGCACCGGCTTGTGACGGAGACGCCGCTCTCGATCGCGGAAATCGCCGGGAGAACGGGTTACGACGACGCCAGCGCCTTCAGTCGCGCCTTCCGACGGGAATTCGGCGAGGCACCTCGCAGCCTGCGCGCCCAGCACGACGGCCCGAGCGTCCGGCAGACCGCCTGACGGTTTCGACCGGGCAACGCCTTAGTCGTAGCTGCGCGTATCCTCGATCACGACGCCGTCGCGCGGCAGGCTGCCCGGCGCGACCCGTTCGATCGTCCCGGAAAGCTTCAGCACTTCTCGAACGCTCGTCGCGACGGCGTCCGCGTCGATGCCCTCGCCCTCGACGCGCACGACCATCGTATCCGCTTCGCCTTCGCGGCCTGCAATGACACGGGCGCGGGCGACCTCCGGGTGGCGCGCAACCAGCGCCGCAACCTGCTCGGGGCGAACGAACATGCCCTTGATCTTGGTGGTCTGGTCGGCGCGACCCATCCAGCCCCGGATGCGCATATTGGTCCGCCCGCAGGGACTTTCCCCCGGCAAGACCGCCGACAGATCGCCCGTGGCGAAGCGGATCAGCGGATAGTCGCGGTTGAAACTCGTGACGACGACCTCGCCGACCTCACCCTCCGCCACCGGATCACCGGTGCCGGGCGTCACGATCTCGACGATCACGCCCTCGTCCACGATCATGCCGTCCATGGCCGGCGTCTCGTAGGCGATCAGGCCCAGGTCCGCCGTCGCATAACACTGAAGGCAGGATATGCCCCTGTCCGCATAGTACTGGCGCAGCGACGGAAACAGCGCCCCGCCGGATACCGCCGCCTTGGTGATTTTCAGGGTCAGCCCCAGGGCATCGGCCTTCTCGAGGATCACTTTCAGATAGTCCGGCGTGCCGGCATAGACCGTCACGCCCATGTCGGCCGCCGCCTGCGCCTGCAACTCGGTCTGCCCCGTTCCGGCAGGGAACACCGCCGCACCCACCGCTTCGGCGCCACTTTCAAAGATCATGCCCGCCGGGGTCATGTGATAGCCGAAACAGTTCTGGACGATATCGCCGCGGCCCACGCCCGCGGCATGCAGGAAACGGCCCAACCGCCACCAGTCGCCGCCGCGCATCCCCGGTTCGTTGATCGGGCCCGGAGACTGGTGCAGATGATCGAACTGATGAGCCGCACGCGTCGTCAGGCCGCCAAAGGGCGGGGTCGCCTGCTGAAGCGCCACGAGATCCGACTTGCGCAGAACCGGAAGCGCCGCCAGCGCCTCGCGCCCGTCGATCGCGGCGGCATCGATATTCTTCAGACCCGCATATCCGGGCAACTTCTGCGCCACTGCGATCTGCTTTGGCAATGTCTCGGCGATCAGAGCGGCCCTTTCCCCGGCGCTCTGAGTTTCAAACTCGTCGTATGGTTGCTTCATTCCGTCTCGCTGTCGTCCCGGTCGTAAAGGTACAGCGTCACCATGCCGTCCAGGCGGTCTGCCCACAAGACCGCCTCGCGCACGGAAATGCCGTCACGCTCGGCATAGTCGATCTCGACCCCTATTCCGAACTCGACCTTGTCGGAGTCGTCCGCCGCATTGTCTTTCGCCGCAGACTCCACCACCGCAAGAACGGAACTCCAGCGATACGGGCGCGACCGCAAGTCGATGAAATTAACAATCATATTTTCCCCACACGTCCGAAATATCTAACTTCGGCTATGCTTCTTTCTCAAATCAAATCCGGCTTTATTCAAGAAAATCTCAATATCTGCTGAATGCTGGTCCCGCTTTCCGCACAATCATGCGCTTTGGGCAATACAATTTCTTAAATCTGCGGTTGATTTGCTCTTCCGGGCGACATTGCTGCAATCAGATCATTTGCACAGCAGGTCTTGAGGGGCACTCTCTTCCGGGACTGGATTTCGGAGGCCAAAGCCTGCCCGATGGAGTGTCGCGGCCCGCAATCGCGGACCGCGCACTGATCGTTCGCTTGCGTATTCCGCCGGGCGTCAGCCCATCAGCAAGACCAGCGCGGGTGCGCCAAGCATACCCGCCGTGATCAGCGTCATCGCAAGGGTAAGGCCCTTGAACATGAGAAGTCCTCTTCGCTCGTGTTTCTTGTCCACGGTGACCTAGCGGGCGAGGCGCACGCGCGTATGCGTCCGCCTGTCGCACTAAGCCGAAAAAAACTCGAGAAATGTTAAGCGTCAGACCGAGAGGACAACCGTCCCCATCTTCTCTCCCGCCATCACCCGGTCATGGGCGGCGGCCGCATCCGCAAGGCCTCCACCCGAAACCACCGCATGGCTCAGCGCGCCGCTCTCCAGCCAGTGCCCCAGCACCGCAGCGCCCCGGGCCTGCGTTTCCGGCGCGATCTGGTAGACGATCAGCATTCTCAGCGTCACATCCTTGAACATGAACGGGTAGAAGAACAGCTTCGGCTCCATCACGCCAGCGGACGCATAAGAGGCGATCACGCCGCCCGGCCGGATCAGCGCCAGCGATGCGGCCTGGTTCATGCCGAAATCCACTTCGACGATCCGGTCGACCCCGGCGCCATCCGTCATCTCCATCACGGCGCCCGCCACGTCAGTATCGCGGTAATTCACCCATTCCTCCGCCGTGGAATGACGCGCCTTTTCCGCGGACGAGACCGTGGTGATCACCCGCGACCCGGCCAGCCGGGCCATCTGGCAGGCATAACGCCCGACCGTCCCGGCCCCGCCCGTCACCAGCACGGTCTTGCCCGTCAGGTCTGCACCGTCGCCGAACAGCGCGTACCACGCCGTCATCGCAGGAATGCCGAAACAGGCGCCCTCCTCGAAGGTCGTTCCATCTGGCAGGCGTCGCGCCTGCTCCGCGGGCAAGGCAATCAGTTCCGCCGCCGTGCCGGATGCACGCTGCCACTGACCATTCCAAAGCCAGACCCGCTCGCCGATGCGTGAGGAATCCACGCCTTCGCCCACCGCCTCGATGACGCCTGCCCCGTCCGAATGCGGAACGATCCGCGGAAATTGCATCACCGCGCCCGGCCTTGCGCCTGCGCGCAGCTTCACGTCCGACGGGTTCACGCCCGACGCCTTTACCCGCACCAGAACCTCGCCCGGCCCCGGTCGGGGATCGGGCATTTCGCCCAGCGTCAGAACCTCGGCCGCGGGCCCGAAACGCTCATACCAAAGTGCTCTCATGCCTCCTTTAGAAAACCGGATCGCGGCAGCTTCAAGTGCTTTCCGCAAAAGGGTAATGTATGCAATTGCATACCGTGGCGCTTGGTCACATCCAAACCAAACCAAGATTGGTGTAAAGGCAGCCTGACATTCTCAAGAGACCTTCTGCCATGTCCGTTACCTTGACCCCCAATGCCCCCCGACAGTAAGCAAGACAGAGATAGAAGCGCGAATTTCGTTCCTCGAACAGGACGAGATCCTCGACATCGATCTGTCCAACCTGACACTCGAAAACTCCGCCGACGTGAACATGCTCTACGACGTGATCGAAGACCGGATCGAACAAAGCGGCGAGCCGCTCTGGTACTTCCTGATCAATTACAAGGGCACGCGGATCGAACCCGGCGCCTGGTTCGCCTACGGACGGCGTGGCAAGGACCTGAACCTCGCGCATTCCATGGGCAGCGTGCGCTATGACACGACCGAGGAAACCCGGGCTCAGATCGAACGCTCGGCGGGCACCGACAATTTCGACCCCAACCTCTTCGCCGACCGGGCCGACGCGATCGAACGCCTTCGGTCGCTTCCTTCCAAGCGCGAAGCCCGGATCGTCCACGTTCCGAACTACGTCCCCGGCACCTTTGCCGCGCGCGTCAGTTTCCTGCCGGATCAGGACATCATGGAGGTCGATTTCTCTAACATCACCTTCGCACATTCGCGCGACGTGGATGACTGTTACGACGAGATCGAAGCTCGGCTGAAAGAGACCGGGCGCAAGTGGTACTTCCTCGTCAACTACGAGAACACCAAGATCTTCTCTGAAGCCTGGATTCGCTATGGCGCCCGAGGCAAGGCACTGAATGAGGGATGGTCTCTCGGGTCCGTCCGCTATGCCCCCGGCTCCGAGACGGAAACCGACATTCGGCTTCGCGCCGAATCCCGCGGCTTCCGGCCGAATATCCGCAACACCCGCGAGGAAGCGATGCAGCGGATCGACGAGATGAAGGCCGAAGTGTCCTGAGCGATCAGCTCAGCCAGCGCTTCCGCCGCCGGTACGACCGCACGTCGCGGAACGATTTGCGCCCCTCGTCCGAGACGCCAAGGTAGAATTCCTTGACGTCCGGGTTCTCGCGCAGTTCCGCGGCCGGTCCGTCCATCACCACGCGGCCCGATTCAAGGATATAGCCGTAGTGCGCGAACCGTAGCGCCACGTTGGTGTTCTGTTCGGCCAGAAGGAACGACACGCCTTCGTTTTCGTTCAGGCTTTTGACGATCCCGAAAATTTCCTCGACCAACTGCGGGGCCAGACCCATCGAGGGTTCGTCCAGAAGGATGGTTTCCGGCCGGCTCATCAGAGCGCGCCCAATGGCTGTCATCTGCTGCTCGCCGCCCGAGGTATAGCCCGCCTGGCTCTTCCGGCGCTCCTTCAGCCGCGGGAAATAGGTGTAGACCAGTTCGAGATCCTCGGCGATCTTCGCGCCGCCATCGCGCCGCGTATAGGCGCCCGTAAGCAGGTTTTCCTCGACGGTCAGATGCTCGAAACAGTGGCGGCCTTCCATCACCTGGATCACGCCGCGCTTGACCAGCGCCGCCGGGTCCAGGTCCTGCACCCGCTCGCCGCGATACACGATCGAACCCTTGGTGACCTCGCCCCGCTCCGAGCGCAGAAGGTTGGAAACAGCCTTCAACGTCGTGGTCTTGCCCGCGCCATTGCCGCCCAGAAGAGCGGTGATCCCGCCCTCTTTCACGGTCAGCGAGACACCTTTAAGGACGAGGATCACGTGGTTGTAGATCACCTCGATATTGTTGACCTCCAGAAGAGGCGTGTCGGTCTTCCCCGCGTCGAGCATCTCTCTCTCCGTTAAGCCCCCCGGCCTGTCGGCCGGAGGGCGCGTAGGCCGGGCATCAGCCCGGCAGCCACGATCAGTTGCAGCGTTCGCTGATGCTGTTCTCCGCCGCGTATGCGGCCGAGTCTTCCATGATCAGCGGCATGATCACGTCACGGTTCGACGAGATGAAGTCGGTGATCGCTTCCCACTTCTGGGCGGATGCATCCCACTGCTGAACAAGAGCCTTGCCCGGTCCGCCGTGGTTTTCACAGCTCACAGCGAAAGTCGGGCCGAAATTCGGCATACCCAGCTCTTCGAGCCGCGCAGGCGTCAGTTCCAGCGCTTCCATACCGTCACGCATCTGTGCCGGGGTAATGTCGGCCACGCCGTGAATCTTCTGCGCGGTCGCGATCGCTTCGGAGGCCAGCATCGCCGCGTACATGCCGCGGTTGTACTGAACTTGCCCAAGGCTCGTTCCGTCACCTGCCGCCTTTCCCGCATCAACGACGAACTTCTGTATGTCGTCGAAGATCGGGAAGTCACGGCCGACTGCGGTGAAGTTGGTCGACTTGTAGCCATTGGCGCCATCGCCTGCAGGCAGCACGTCAGGCTCGGCACCGGACCACCACACGCCGATGAAATTCTCCATCGGGAAGCGGATGTTCGCGGCCTCCTGCACGGCGACCTGGTTCATCACGCCCCAGCCCCAGAAGAATACGAAGTCGGGGCGCTCGCGGCGGATCTGAAGCCACTGGGACTTCTGCTCCTGGCCCGGGCTGTCGACCGGAATGAGCGTCAGCTCATAGCCTTCCAGTTTCGACAGTTCCTCCAGCGTGCGGATCGGCTCCTTGCCATAGGCCGAGTTATGGTACAGCAGCGCGATCTTCTTGCCTTCGAGACTTCCGTCCGAGACGTCCTTTGCATGGGTCACCATGATCGACGCCGCGTCCCAGTAGCTTCCCGGATAGTTGAAGACCCACTCGAACACCTTGCCGTTAGCGGCGGATGTCCGGCCATAGCCCATCGAATGGATCGGGATGCCGTCGGCGCTGGCTTTCGGGATCAGCTGATAGGTGATCCCTGTCGAGAGCGGCTGATACACCAGCGCGCCTTCACCCTTGGTCGCCTCATAGCATTCGACGCCTTTTTCTGTATTGTAGCCCGTCTCGCATTCCAGCACGCGCACAGGTACGCCGCCGATGCCCCCATCGCGTTCGTTCAGAAGCGTGAAGTAGTCCTGATAGCCGTCCGAGAACGGAATACCGCCCGCGGCGAACGGTCCCGTCCGGTAGCTGAGATCCGGGATCACGAGTTCGGCGACGGCCGGAGCGGCCGTCATCATGGCCAAGGCCGTGGCCGCAATAATTTTCTTCATTCTTCTTCCTCCCTTTTTTCGGTTCACGATGCGCCCCTCCCTAATGCGGGAAGGGCCATAGTCTCAGTTTTTCTTTCGCCAGGCGCCAAAGCTGCGCCAGGCCGTGCGGTTCCAGGATCAGGAACGCCATGATCAAACCGCCGACGATCACCAGCTGAAGATGTGCCACCAGATCCGTGGGCCAGCCTAGGATGTCCGCGCCGACCACCTTCAGAACCACGGGCAGCACCACCAGGAAGGCCGCGCCTGCGAAGCTGCCGAAGATGCTTCCCAGCCCGCCGATGATGATCATGAACAGGACAAGAAACGATTTCTGGATGCCGAATGCCTCGCCCACCTCGACCGCGCCAAGGTAGACCGAGAAGAACAAGGCCCCCGCGATGCCGATATAGAACGACGAAACGGCAAAGGCCGTCAGCTTGGCGCGCAGCGGGTTCACCCCGATGATTTCGGCGGCGATGTCCATGTCGCGGATCGCCATCCACTGCCGGCCCTGCATGCCGCGGGTCAGGTTCCGCGCGATCAGCGCCAGCGCCACCAGGAACACCAGACAGATCATGTACTGCGCCCAGGGTTCGGTGTTCGGACCGGTCACGATGATCCCGGCCACCGACCGCTCCGGCGCGCTGATCTGTCCCGAGGCCGAGTAGTTGTAGAACCACGGCACCCGGTTGAAGAGCCAGACCAGGAAGAATTGCGCCGCCAGCGTGGCGACCGCCAGGTAGAAACCCTTGATCCTCAGCGACGGCAGACCGAAAAGAACCCCCACCGCCGCCGTGACGCCGCCCGCCAGGACGATGTGAACAAGGATCGAAACCTCGGGGAAAGCCGTCATCAGCTTGTAACAGGCATAGGCCCCAACCGCCATGAAGCCGCCCGTGCCCAGCGAGACCTGCCCGCAGTAGCCGGTCAGAATGTTGAGCCCGATGGATGCGATGGCATAGATCAGGAACGGCACCAGGATGGCGTTGGCCCAGTAATCGTTGATGACGAAGGGGACCACAAGGAAGGCGGCAAGAAGCGTCGCGTAATACCCCATCCGGTCCAGCTTGATCGGGAAGGTCTGGGTATCCGCGGCATATGTTGTCTTGAAGTCACCCGCCTCGCGATAGATCATGCAAGAGCCTCGATTTCTTGATTTTTCAGAGCGACATGCCCATTTCTGGCCCCGGGGCCGAGGAGAATGCCATGGATAAACAATCCGGAACGTCCGAAATCGTCGACACGATCAAGGAGTTGGGCAAGGACACCGCCCTTGGCCTGTTCCGACTGGTCGGAGTCGTCCTGGCCAGCGGTATCGCGGGCACGGTCATAGGTGCCGGCTTCTGCCTCTGGTACGGCGCACCGATCGGCCTCGCACTCGTGGGCGGCCTTCTCGGCATCGTCCTTGCGCTGGTCGTGCTCTACGCTGTCTACGACGCCTGGTGACATGACTCGCCGGATGCCCTGCATTACCCGATGGTCTCTTCGTTGACCGGGCCTGCACCGGTGGGACGTGCGCGCCCCGGAGCCTTGGCGTAGCCTGTCCGCTCCGCGTGGCGCACAAGCTGCAGATAGGCCCAGACCCCGATCACGGCACCGATGAAAGCCAGGATCGCGGCCACCACCGCGTTCCCGTCCCCGGTCACGGCCAGATAGCCGAAGGCCCAGAACCCCGACCAGGCGATGACGTTCAGAATGGCGATGAGTTTCGTCATGGCTACACCCTCTCGATGATCTTCTCTCCGAACAGCCCCTGCGGGCGGAACACCAGCACGATCAGCGCCAGCACATAGGCGAACCAGTTCTCGGTCGCGCCGCCGATCATGGGGCCGATCAGGAACTCGAACAGTTTTTCACCCATGCCGATGATCAGACCGCCCACGATGGCGCCGGGTATACTGGTGAAGCCGCCCAGCATCAGGACCGGCAGCGCCTTCAGCGCGATCAGCGACAGGCTGAACTGAACCCCCGATTTCGCACCCCACATGATGCCCGCGACAAGGGCCACGAAACCCGCAATGCTCCAGGTCAGCACCCAGATGTAATTCAGGCTGATCCCCACCGACAGCGCCGCCTGGTGATCGTCCGCCACGGCGCGCAGGGCGCGTCCCTGCTTGGTGTACTGGCTGAACATCACCAGCGAAATGACAAGAACCGCGGCGATCACGGTCGCCACGATGTCGAGGTTGTCGATGAAGAAGCCGTAGCCGAAAGCGTTGTAGGTGATCTCGTCGATGGTTGCGTTCAGCCCCTGCGGCAGGCCCACGTCCAGCGTCTTGATGTCCGACCCCCACATCAGGTCACCCACGCCTTCGAGAAAATAGGCAAGCCCGATCGTCGCCATGAAGAGAATGATCGGTTCCTGGTTCACGAGGTGCCTCAGGACAAATCGGTTCACGGCCCAGGCAAAAGCCACCATGACCACCATGGTCAGCACGATCGCTGCCAGCGCGGGCACGTGCCAGCCAAAGTGATGGATGTCGGTGCCGAAGATGTTGTTGATCAGATGGGCAAACGGCACCTGCCCCTCCATGATCCCCACCAGGGTCAGCGCCGCGAACAGCGCCATCACGCCCTGCGCATAGTTGAAGATGCCTGACGCCTTGAAGATCAGTACGAAGCCCAGCGCCACCAGAGCATAGAGCACGCCCGCCATCAGGCCGTTCAGCGTGACCTCCATCGCGAAGAGAAGCTGGTCAGGCATGTCTCACCTCCCGCCGCTGGCACTCGGCGTGCCATACGCTTGCCATACGTTTTGCCGACCGATCGCAGACGGACAGGTCACTCATGCGCCACCCCCAGGTATGCGTCGATGACTTCCTGATTGTTCCGCACCTCATCCGGCGTACCGTCACCGATCTTTTTGCCGTAATCCATCACGACGACCCGGTCGCTGAGGTCCATCACCACGCCCATGTCGTGCTCGATCAGCGCGATGGTCGTTCCGAATTCATCATTTGTATCAAGGATATAGCGGGACATGTCCTCTTTCTCCTCGACGTTCATCCCCGCCATCGGCTCGTCGAGGAGCAAAAGCATCGGCTCGGCCGCGAGCGCGCGGGCCAGTTCCACCCGCTTCTTCAGCCCATAAGGCAGCCGGCCCACAGGAACTTTACGAATGTGCTGTATCTCAAGGAAATCAATGATCTTTTCGACTTTCTCGCGGTTCGCGACCTCTTCCGCTTCGGCCTTTCCCTTCCAGATCGCCTGCGCCAGCATCCCCGACGACATATGGCTGAGACGCCCGGTCATGATGTTGTCCAGAACCGTCATGCCATCGAACAGCGCGATATTCTGGAAGGTCCGCGCAATACCCTGGGCCGCGACTTGATACGGCTTCATCGATGGTCGCCGTGAGCCCTTGAACCAGACCTCACCTTCCTGAGGATGATAAAAGCCGGATATCACGTTGAGCATGCTTGATTTTCCGGCACCGTTCGGCCCGATGATCGCGCGAATTTCGCCCTCGTGGATATCGAACGAGATGTTCTTGATCGCCTCCACGCCACCGAAGCGCAGGGTGATGTTCTTCATCTCCATCAACACGCCGCCGATCTTGCGGCCGTCGGCGGTGGTGTAGTTTCCGGCCATCGCGTTCATTCCGCCGCCTCCAGCGTCGTCGGCCTGACCTCGAAAGTCCTGGCGTCCCTGATTTCCAGCGTCGCCCTGATCGAGCCCTTCCGCCCGTCTTCATAGGTCACTTCCGTCTCGGTCGAGATTTTTGGCGATCCATCGTACAGAGCGTTAACAAGATCGCCGTACTTCTCGGAGATTATGTTCCGGCGCACCTTCCGTGTCCGGGTCAGTTCGCCGTCATCCGCGTCCAGTTCCTTGTGCAGGACAAGGAAGCGGTGAATCTGGCAGCCCGACAGCATCGGATCGGTGCTTAAGGATTCGTTAACCTCTTCGATGTGGCTCTGGATCGTGTCGAGAACCTGCTTGTGCCCCGCCAGTTCCTGATACGAGGCATAGGCGATGTTGTTCCGCTCAGCCCAGTTGCCCACCGCCGTCAGGTCGATGTTGATGAAGGCGGTGCACATGTTGCGATCCGCGCCATGGACCACGGCCTCCAGGATGTTGGGATAGAATTTCAGTTTGTTTTCAACATACTTGGGCGCGAAAAGCGATCCATCCTTCAGCTTGCCCACATCCTTGGCCCGGTCGATGATCCGAAGGTGCCCGGTGCCTTCCTCGATGAACCCTGCATCCCCAGTCGCGACCCAGCCCTCTGCATCCTTGGTGGACGCTGTCGACTCGGGGTTCTTGTAGTACTCCACGAACACGCCTGGTGAGCGATAGAACACCTCACCCGACTCTGCGATCCGCAACTCCACCCCCGGCGACGGCACACCGACCGTGTCGGCCCTGACCTCGTTGTCCGGCTGCTGGGTGATGAAGACCGACGCTTCCGTTTGGCCATACAACTGCTTCAGGTTGATCCCCAAAGAGCGCCAGAAATCGAAAATCTCCGGTCCGATTGCCTCGCCAGCGGTGTAAGCGACACGCACGTGGCTCATGCCTGCGCGGCTTCGCACAGGACCGTAAACGAGGATATCCCCAAGCCAGTATTTAAAACGATCCCAGCCGCTTACCGACTTTCCGTCCAGTATCTGTGGCCCCACCCGCTTGGCGAACGCCATGGCCGTGGTGTAAAGCCACCGCTTGAGCCGACCCGCATCCTCCATGCGGATGGTGATCACCGTGATCCGCTCTTCGAAATACCGGGGCGGCGCGAAGAAATAGGTCGGCCCGATCTCGTGCAGGTTCTCGTACATCGTCGTGGTGTTCTCGGGGCAGCACACGCAGAACCCGCACCAATAGGCCTGCCCCACCGAAAAGATGAAATCCCCCACCCATGCCATCGGCAGGTAGGCCAGGATACTCTCATCCCGCCGCAGGTGATCGAACTCGGCCGAGGCCCGTGACGTCTCGATGATGTTCCGGTTCGACAGCACCACGCCCTTGGGCCGTCCGGTCGTGCCGGACGTATAGAGCATCACGCAGGTGTCGTCCCACCCAAGCGCATCGCTTCGCCGCTTCAGCTCCGCCTCGTGCCGCCCCTTGGCGGCCCGCCCGATGTTCTGCACTTCGGCATAGGGCGTCAGGTGGGTATGGTCGTATTTTCGCATTCCGCGTTTGTCGACATAGATGATGTCGGTCAGCGCGGGCAGCCTGTCCTTGATCTCGATGATCTTGTCGACCTGCTCCTGGTCCTCGACCACGGCAAAACGCGCCCCGCAGTGATCCAGAACATAGGCGATCTCCTCGGCGACCGAATCCTGGTAGACCGGCACCGGCACGGCACCGGCCATCTGGGCCGCCACCATCGTCCAGTAGAAATGCGGACGGTTCCGCCCGATGATGGCGACATAGTCGCCCGGCTCCAGCCCGATATCGAGAAACCCGAGCGCAAGCGCCTCGATCTCCTCGGCAGCTTCAGACCAGGTCCAGCTTTGCCAGATGCCATATTCTTTTTCGCGGTAGGCCGGTTTGTCGCCATACTGGCGGACGTTCCGCGCAAGCAGTCGCGGAATGGATGAAAGCCCGTCGCTTGAAGCAACGCTTGCAGCCAAGTTTTCCTCCCAATCGCCGGTGTCCCGACACCGATCTCTGCCGGCTCGGTTACAATCTTTCCCGCGACTCCCCCTGATCGTCAAATGATTTTTTTGAACGAGCGTTCATATACGCGGAATCGCTTTTTTCGTGCAGCCGCCGGAACGCCGCGCTAGGACGGGTTCGAAAGTGAATGGCGTACGATGCTGGACTACGACACCTATGACATGACAGGGCTTGCGGCCCTTGTATCGAAAAGGAAAATCACGCCCGGCGAGCTTCTGGACCTTGCCTTGTCGCGGCTGTCGGACGTGAACCCGCGCCTTGCGGCGGTTGTCATTCTTGCGGAAGAGACTGCGCGGCGAAAAATCGCAGCAGGCCTGCCTCCCGGCCCCTTTCACGGCGTGCCGTTCCTGCTGAAAGACTCCGGCTGCGAAGCAGTGGATTTCCCCAGTCACGAGGGGTCGCGTCTGATGACCAACAGCCATTGGCCCGAGGACTCGAACCTGTACACGCGACTGATCGGTACCGGCCTCGTTCCGTTCGGACGCACCGCTATTCCCGAGAACGCCATCGGTGTCGCCACCGAAGCGGCGGTCTATGGCGCACCCACCCGCAATCCCTGGAACCTCGAGCACACACCGGGCGGCTCGTCCGGCGGTTCGGGCGCGGCCGTCGCGGCGGGGATCGTTCCCGGCGCGCATGGTTCGGACGGGGGCGGTTCGGTCAGGATCCCGGCTTCGTGCTGCGGCCTGTTCGGCTTTAAACCCACCCGCGCCCGCCTGCCCGACGGCCCCTACTCCGGCGAAGGATGGGGCGGCATGGCGATCGAGGGCTTCCTGACACGATCGGTACGGGACAGCGCGACGCTCCTGGATGCCGTGTCCGGGCCGGATCTTGGCGCGCCCTATGCCGCGCCTCCATTGCGGGAGAGCTACACCGCCGCGCTTTCGGCCTCGCCGGCACCTCTCCGGATCGCGCTCTGCGACACCCGTTTCGACGGCACAGCCATCGATCCCGCGTGCCGCGATGCCGTCCACGATGCCGCCCGGCTCCTCGAAGACATGGGGCACATCGTCGAGCCCGCCCGGCCCGACGCCGATCACCGCGCCATGATGGAAGCCTGGACCGACATCGTCGCCTGCGGCACTGCGCTCTCCGTGCGTTCGGAACTGGCCACGCTGGGTCGCGCGTTGCGGCCCGACGACGTCGAAGGCGTCACGCGCGGCGCCATAGCCCATGCCGCCACCATCGACGGCGCGGGCTATCTCAAAGCGATCGGTACGATCCACCGCTATGGGCGCCAAATGGCAGCCTTCTTCGAGAACTGGGACATGCTTCTGACCCCCACGCTCGCCGAGCCGCCTGCCCTGATCAGCCGTTTCAACCACCAGACCGAGGATTACCTTGATTTCCGCCTCGGGCCGGGGCGCTGCTTCGATTATTCGCCATACTGCGCCGCCTTCAATGCCACCGGCCAGCCCGCCATGTCTGTTCCGCTCTGCTGGTCGGAAACGGGCCTGCCCATCGGCATCCACCTCGCCGCGCGCTTCGGCGAGGATGAGGCGCTGATGTCGCTCGCCGCAGATCTCGAGCGCGCCCGCCCCTGGTTCCACCGCCGCCCGGAGATCTGACATGACAGACCTGCCCGCAACCGCCGCTGAGATGTGCCGTGCCATGGTTGAAGGCCGCCTGAAGCCCTCGGACGTGATGGAAGCCACGCTGGACCGCATCGACGCGGTGAATCCCAAAGTCAACGCCATCGTCGCGCTGCGCCCCCGCGAGGAGTTGATGGCCGAGGCCCGCGCGCTCGACGATGCCGCGCCCACCGGCCCGCTCTTCGGCCTGCCCATGGCGGTCAAGGACCTGCAGGCCACGAAGGGCCTCCGCACCACATGGGGCTCCCCCATATACGCCGATCACGTCCCCACAGAGGACGACATGTTGCCCCGCCGCCTCCGCGCGGCGGGCGCGATCATCATCGGCAAGACCAACACGCCCGAGATGGGCCTTGGCTCGCACACCTACAATCCGGTTTACGGCGCTACGCTCAACCCGTGGAATCCGTCCCGCACGGCCGGCGGCTCTTCGGGCGGCGCGGGCGTCGCCCTTGCCACCGGAATGTTGCCCATCGCCGATGGCTCGGATATGATGGGCAGCCTGCGGAACCCTGCAGCCTGGTCCGGCGTCTATGGCCTGCGCCCCAGCTTCGGACTCGTCCCCGAAGACCCCGGCACCGACAAGATCCTGCACCAAATTTCGACCGATGGCCCGTTGGCGCGGCACCCGTCGGACCTCACGCTTCTCCTCAACGTCCTCTCTGCACCCGACCCGCTCTGGCCCCATTCCGTCTCCCGACTTCCCGCGACACCCGGCCTCGTGGGCAAGCGCATTGGCTGGCTGGCCGACTGGGGCGGCGCCTGGCCGTTCGAGGACGGCATCCTGTCTCTCTGCGAAGCCGCGCTTGCGCGCATGGAGAAGGCCGGCGCCTTCGTGGAGCGGCTTGATCCCCCGGTCACACGCGAGGAGATCTGGGACGGCTGGACGACGCTCCGCTCTCTGTCACTCGCTGCGGGCAACGAGGCGGACTATGCCAGCCCGAAGGCCCGTGCGCAGATGAAAGAGGCTCTGATCTGGGAAATCGAGCGCGGCCTCGCAATGTCCGGCACCGATATCCGCCGCGCCAGCGCCGCCCGCGCCCGCCTCTTCACCGCACTGGCCGGTCTCTTCGCGAAGTACGACGCGCTGGCCATTCCCACGACGCAGGTCTGGCCCTTCCCGGTCGAGACGGTGCACCCGACCGAGATTGCTGGCGTCCAGATGGACACGTACCACCGCTGGATGGAATGCATGGTTCCGGCCAGTCTCACCGGCCTGCCCGCGCTGTCCATCCCTGTGGGCTTTGGCCCCGAGGGTCTGCCGGCCGGCATGCAGCTGATCGGCTCCAAAGGCAGCGACGACCGGCTCATCGCGCTTGCCACCGCCTGGCACGAGGCATCGGACTGGCAGAAGCACACCCCGCCGCTCTGACGCAAGAGGACCAGCCCTAGCCGGCCGCCATGCGCTCCTCGCGTTCGCGCTTGCTGATCTGGTGCTTCGAAATCAGCGAGGCGCTGATCACGCCGACGGTGACGATCGCGATTATGATCGTCGACAGCGCGTTGATCTCGGGACTGACGCCCAGTCGTACCGACGAGAAGATCTTGATCGGCAGCGTCGTCGCGGACGGTCCCGCCGTGAAGCTCGCGATCACGAGGTCGTCCAGAGACAGCGTGAACGCCAGAAGCCAGCCGGAAATGACGGCCGGCGCGATGATCGGCAGCGTCACCAGCCGAAACGCCTCCCAGGGCGAGGCTCCAAGGTCCAGCGCCGCCTCTTCCAGCGACTGATCGAAAGTCACCAGCCGCGACGAGACTACCACTGAAACGTAACACATCGAGAAGGTCGTATGCGCCAGCACGATTGTAAGAACGCCCCGGTCAAGACCGATCGAGATGAACAGAAGCAAGAGCGACAGACCAGTGATCACCTCTGGCATGACGAGAGGCGCGTAGATCATGCCGGAGAACAGGGTACGGCCAAGAAATCGTCCCCGGCGCACCAGCACATAGGCGGCCATCGTGCCCAGCAGGGTCGCAATCGTGGACGAGAAGAACGCGACCCTGATCGTGACCCATGCGGCATCGAGGAACGCCTCGTTCTGCAGCAATTCACCGTACCACTTGGTCGAGAAACCGGCCCAGACCGTCACCAGCTTCGATTCGTTGAAGCTGTAGATCACCAGGATGACCATGGGGATGTACAGGAACGCGAACCCCAGTGTCAGCGAGACGACGTTGAACGGAGAAAGCTTGTTCATCCTTCGCGCTCCCGGCTCAGTTGCTGGTTCCGCTGGAACAGGATGATCGGGATGATCAGGATCAGCAGGAGGATGATCGCCACCGCGCTGGCCACCGGCCAGTCACGGTTGTTGAAAAACTCCTCCCACAGCACCTTGCCGATCATCAGCGTGCCCGATCCGCCCAGAAGCGACGGGATCACGAACTCGCCCAGCGCCGGAATAAAGACCAGAAAACACCCCGCCACGACGCCTGGCCGCGCAAGCGGCAGGGTGACCAGCCAGAAAGCGCTCATGCGAGAGCAGCCCAGATCCTCGGCGGCTTCGAGAAGGCTCGCATCCATCCGCTCCAGCGTGGCGTAGATCGGCAGGATCATGAACGGCAGGTAAGTGTATACAATACCGATATAAACCGCGATCTGCGTGTTCAGAAGGATCAACGGTGTATCGATCACACCCAGCCACATCAGGAATTGGTTCAGCAGACCTTCGTTCGAAAGAATGCCCATCCACGCATAGACCCGGATCAGGAAACTGGTCCAGAATGGAAGGATCACCAGCATCATCAGCGACGGCCGCCACTCTTCCGGGGCGCGTGCCATGCCATAGGCGATGGGAAAGCCCACAAGCAGCGTCAGAAATGTCGAGAGAACTGCAATCTGCAACGAAGAGAGGTAGGCCTTCCAGTACAGATCATCCTCTGTCAGGAAGACGAAATTCTCGAAATCGAGCTCCGAGAAAAAGCTTTTCAGCCCCGCCAAGCCGGCCGAGAAATCCAGCGTCGGCGTGTAGGGCGGGATCGACAGCGCGATGTCCGACAGCGAGATCTTCAGAACAATCGCGAAGGGCACCAGGAACAGGACCAGAAGCCACGCGTATGGAATGGCGACCAGCAGTTTCCGTCCGATATTCACGCCGCCGCCCTCACTTTTCCAGAAGAACGCCGCAGGCATCGGTCCAGTTGACCCAGACCGGATCGTCCCAGGTGAACCGCCGCCGCGTGTCGCGCTCGGTGTTGAAGCTCTGCGCCTTGATGATCTGACCGTTCCCCAGTTCGACATGATAGGTCGAGAGGTTGCCCAGATAGCCGATATCCACCACCCGGCCCTGCATCACATTGTCATCCGCTGGCTTGTCGGCGTGAATCTCCACCTTCTCGGGGCGGATCGCGTAATGGGCCGTCTGCCCGTCCGTGAAACCATGTGCGGACTTCGCCCGGATGGGTGGCTGACCCTCGGCCCAGGTCAGTTCATAGCAGCCGTCCGACCTGCGGACCGTCCCATCGAAGAAACTCGCATCGCCGAGGAAATCAGCGACATAGACCGAGTTCGGAGATTCGTAGATCACCGGAGGGGTCGCCACCTGGATCAGGCGACCCTGGTCCATCACCGCGACGCGGCTCGCGACCGTCATCGCCTCTTCCTGGTCGTGTGTCACGATCACGAAGGTCGTCCCGGTCTTTTCCTGGATGTCCATCAGTTCGAACTGCGTCTCTTCGCGCAGCTTGCGGTCCAGTGCGCCCAGCGGTTCGTCCAGAAGCAAAAGCTTCGGCGCCTTCGCCAGCGAACGGGCCAGAGCAACGCGCTGACGCTGACCACCCGAAATCTGGTGCGGCTTGCGCTTTGAGAACTTCTGAAGCTGGACCAGCTTCAGCATTTCCTCGACCCGGGCCTCGACCTTGTCCTTCGGCAGGCCATCGCGCCTGAGGCCGAAGGCAATGTTGTCCCAGACGCTCAGGTGCGGAAACAGCGCATAGGACTGGAACATCATGTTCACGGCCCGCTTGTTCGGCGGAACACCCGCCATGTCCTGTCCGTCGATGGTGATCCTGCCCTCGGTCGGAATCTCGAACCCCGCCAGCATCCTCATCAGCGTGGTCTTGCCACAGCCCGATGGACCAAGAAGCGCGAAGAACTCGCGCCGGTAAATGTCCAAAGAAATATCGTCGACCGCGGTGAAATCACCGAACCGCTTGGTGACGTTTTCGATCCGGATCAGCGGTGCTTCGTTCGGATCATCCCAAGGCGCGAATGTGGTCGCGCTTGCCCCAGACGCCATCTGCTCTTCCCTCTGCAGATAAAGGAACGCCCGAGGATGTCCCCGGGCGCTCTTGTCGTCAAGCTATCAGGTGCCGGACTTGATCTTTGTCCAGAGTCGGGTCACCACCCGCTGAACCTTCGGCTCCCACGGCGTCGTGGTGAACAGGTTGTCCAGCGTCGCCTCATCCGGATAGATCGCCGGATCGCCGATCACGTCCTCGACAAGGAACTCCTGCGAGGCCTTGTTGCCATTCGCGTAATAGACGTAGTTCGAGGCCGCAGCCATGTTCTCGGCGTCCATGATGAAGTTCAGGAACGTATGCGCTGCATCCGGGTTCGGAGCGTCGACAGGGATCGCCATCTGGTCGAACCACATCTGCGCGCCTTCCTTGGCTGCGTGATAGACGATCTCGTTGCCGTTGTCGGCCTCCGCCGCGCGGTCGCGCGCCTGAAGGATGTCACCCGACCAGCCCACGGCCACGCAGATGTCGCCATTGGCCAGCGCGTTGATGTACTCGGACGAGTGGAATTTCTGGATGTAGGGACGGATCGCCATGAACACGTCCTCGGCCTTGGCAATGACGTCAGGATCGTGGCTGTTCGGATCCTCGCCCAGGTACTTCAGCGCCATCGGGATCATCTCTGCGGGCGCATCAAGGAAATGCACGCCGCACGCGGCAAGCTTCTCCATGTTCGCCGGGTTCAGCACCAGTTCAAGCGAGTCGAGCGGCGCGTCCGGTCCCAGAGCTTCCTGCACCTTGCCGACGTTGGCGCCGATCCCGGTCGTGCCCCACATGTAGTTGATCGAGTATTCGTTACCCGGGTCGTATTGCGCGGTCCGCTGCTCGACAACATCCCACATGTTTCCTGCGTTCGGCAGCTTGGACATGTCCAGCTTCTGAAACGCGCCTGCCTGAATCTGCCGCTGCAGGAACGTACCTGAGGGCACCACGACGTCATAGCCCGAACCGCCCGCAAGCAGCTTGGTCTCCAGAACCTCGTTCGAGTCGAAGACGTCGTAGATCAGATCGATCCCGGTTTCTTCTTCGAACTTGGTAAGAAGCTCTTCGTCGATATAGTCAGACCAGTTGTAGACACGTACTTCTTCGGCCATGGCCGTGCTTGCCATCAGGCTTGCGGCCACCGTGAGTGGCAGAATTTTTGAAGTCATTTTATTCTCCCATTGGAACATGGCCCGATATTTGATCAAATGACGGGCGAGATACAAGCGATTCCTGTTATGCGACGCGACGCTGCCGCATTATTGGCTCTGGCCCAAACCAAGGAGCATGATTGTTGAGCACAAAGGTCATTAAACTCCCTGAACACCAGGCGATCTATCACAGGATTCGCAACCTGATCCTTTTCGGAACTCTCGTCCCGGGACAAGCGGTAACTATTCAGGGGCTCGCAGATTTGATCGGCGCGGGCATGACGCCGGTGCGCGAGGCGATCCGCCGACTGACCGCCGAGGGGGCGCTGGAAGCCGGCGGCAACCGGCGTGTTCGAGTGCCTCCAATAACTCGCGAGAATCTGGACGAAATCAGCTATGTAAGGCTCGCCATCGAACCGCGCCTGACCGAACTCGCCGCCCGGCGCATGACCGACGGTTGCCTGTCGGAACTCCACGCCTTCGATCGCGAAGTGGATGCCGCGATCGCCAGTGGCGACATCGAACGCTACCTGGAGTTCAATTACAGGTTCCATTTCCGTCTCTATGATCAGGCCGAAGCCCAGATTCTCTCGAAAATCGTCTCTTCTCTCTGGCTCCAGGTCGGCCCAAGCCTGCGAATCGTCTGCGGGCGCTACGGCACAGCGAATCTGCCGGACAAGCATTCCGAGACCCTCGCCGCGCTCCACGAGGGCGACGCTGCGCGTGCGGCACAGGCCATTGCCGACGACATCCGTCAGGGCCTTGGTCAGGTCCGCCTCACACTCTTAGACTGACGGACTGCGATTGACCGCACCCCACTTTTGATCATATTTGGCGACAACCGCTCTTGACCCAGGATGCCCCAGATGACCGTGATCTCCACCAACTCCCCCACCGCCGAACTGCAGGCGATCGACGCGGCCCATCACATGCACCCGTTCACGCAAGCGGACGGCCTGGCAAAGAAGGGCGCGCGCGTCATCACGCGGGCCGAAGGCGTCTGGCTGACCGACAGCGAAGGCGAGCGAATCCTCGACGGCATGGCCGGCCTCTGGTGCGTGAATGTCGGCTACGGACGGAAAGAGCTGGCCGAGGTCGCCGCGCGCCAGATGCAGGAGCTGCCCTTCTACAACACCTTCTTCCAGACCACCCACGTTCCGGTCATCCAGCTAGCCGCCAAGCTGGCCGAGGTGGTGCCGGGCGATCTGAACCATGTTTTTTTCGCTTCCGGCGGCTCGGATGCCAACGACACCAACCTTCGCATGGTGCGCCATTACTGGTCGCTCAAAGGCAAGCCCTCCAAGAATGTCGTGATCAGCCGCAAGAACGCCTATCACGGCTCCACGGTCGCCGGCGCCTCGCTGGGCGGCATGGTACCGATGCACCAGCAGGGCTCACTGCCAATCCCGGACATCCACCACATCAACCAGCCGAACTGGTGGCTTGAGGGCGGCGAGATGACCCCGCATGATTTCGGCCTCGCCCGTGCCCGCGAGTTGGAGGAGAAAATCCTCGAGCTGGGCGAGGACCGTGTCGCCGCCTTTATCGCGGAACCGATCCAGGGCGCGGGCGGCGTGATCGTCCCCCCCGACAGCTACTGGCCCGAGATCCAGCGTATCTGCGACCAATACGAGATCCTCCTGATCTGCGACGAGGTGATCTGCGGCTTCGGCCGGACGGGCAACTGGTTCGGCCATGAAACCGTCGGCGCGAAACCCGACATCATCACCATCGCCAAGGGCCTCTCCTCCGGCTACCAGCCGATCGGCGCCTCGGTCGTCTCGGACGAGATCGCCTCGGTTATCGGATCGGACGAGTTCAACCACGGCTACACCTATTCCGGTCACCCGGTCGCTGCCTCCGTGGCGCTGGAGAATATCCGCATCCTCCAGGACGAAAAGATCGTCGAGCATGTCCGCGACGTGGCCGGCCCCTACCTCAAGGAAAAATGGGAAGGGCTCACGGCGCATCCGCTGGTCGGCGAGGCGAAGATCGTCGGCATGATGGGCTCGATCGCCCTGACGCCCCACAAGGAAAGCCGCGCCCGCTTCGCGGCCGATCCGGGCACCGTGGGCTACATCTGCCGCGAGTTCTCCTTCGGGAACAACCTGATCATGCGCCATGTCTACGACCGCATGATCATCTCGCCGCCGCTGGTGATGACCACGGGCGAGATCGACATCCTGATCGAACGCGCATGGAAGACGCTCGACATGACCCATGACAAGCTCAAGGCCGAAGGAATGATGCAGGCCGCTTCCTGAGCGCCCGCGTCCCGCTTCCATCGGCCCTGAAATATCCCAGGGGGTGCGGGGGACAGCGTCCCCCGCGTCGCGACGCGCGGAAGGCGCGGCGCAATTCCTCAGTTCCGATGCCCCTCGCGCAGGCGGATCAGCGCCTCGACGGCATCCAGGGTTGCCGGCAGCCCGCAGGCCCAGACCGCATCGCTCTCGACACGCGGGATATCGGCGATGGCGGGATGATCCATCAGCGCCTCCGCCTGGCTGGACCCGGGATAGGCACCGGAGGTGATCAGAAGATCGGGACGGTTCAGAATCAGGACCTCGACCGGGATATAGCCGCCGTCCGTTCGCCCGACCCTGTCGGCCAGATTGTCGAACCCCGCGCGTGTCAGGATGTCATGGGCGAGCGTCCCCTCGCCCAACGAATATCCGCCCGCATGGAAGAACGCCGCCTCCGGCCGCGCGCCGCCGGGCTCCGGCAGAGCGGCCAGCCGCGCCTCGACACCGCGCGCCATCTCCTCGGCGACCGCCTCCCGCCCCAGAAGCGCGCCCACTTCGCGTAGCCGTCCCGGGATATCCGCCAGCCGCTCCACCCCGTCGACGCGCTCCACGCGGATGCCGAGGCGTTCAAGCATCCCCACCGCCAGAGGATCGGACCATGTGCTGGCCAACACGAGGTCCGGCTCCAGCCGGTAGATCTCCTCCGCGCCGCCGCGGTTCTTCGGCACGTCGGCCGCCTCGTCCGCCATGGCGGACAGGAACGGATCGAGCGCGATGTGAGAGACGGACACCACTTGGCCAGGCGCTGCCAGCAGAAGGGCGTACTGGTCGGCGCAGTGGTTCATGGTGACGACGCGCCGCGGTGAATCGGCAAGCGCCACGCCGGCGAAAGCCAGCGCAGCGCAGAAGGGTATCAGCCTAGAACGACGCATTCAGCCCGACGAAGACCGAGCGACCGGGCGAAGTGTAGGTCAACACCTCTTCGTAGTCCTCGTCGAACAGGTTCTCGACCCTCAGATAGGCCTGCATGCCATCCCGCACCTCATAGGTGAGCTGCACATCGGCCACTGTGTAGTCCGGCGCGGCCACTGTCGCGAACCCCGCGTCGATGTCCAGCCGGTCGGCCACGTGGCGGACAGACAGCATGCCGGACAGGCGGTCCGTGATGTCGGTCTCCGCACCCAGAACAAGGTCGTGACGCGGAACGCGCAGGGACCTGCCGCCCGGACCTTCTGAATCGGTGTAGGTATAGGCACCGAACAGGGAGACACGGCCCAGATCGACCTCGCCCGACAATTCCACACCCTGCGCCACGGTCTCGCCGGGCGTCTGGATATAGGTCGCGACGCCGAAACCGATCAGGTTGTCGATCTCGGAGCGGAACGCGGTGGCTTCGACCGACCAGGACCCGCCATCATGCGCGATACCCAGTTCCGCCGACCGGCTTTCCTCCGCTTCCAGCGCGGAATTTCCGAAAGGCCCGAACCGCTCGTAAAGCGAGGGCGCGCGGAACCCGGTGCCGACCACGCCCTTCAGCGTCGTCGCATCGCTCAGCCGATAGGCCAGCGCCAGCCGCCCGGTCGTGGCGTCGTCGAAATCGGAATGCACGTCGTGGCGCAGCGAGAACGACAGGTCGGCGCGGTCCGAGACGGCGTATTGCAACTCGCCGAACACCGCCCAGTTATCGGCCTCGGCAGAGGAACCGTCGATGCTGGAGCCTTCCTCCACCCAATCAGCACCGAAGGCCAGCTTGGCGTTCGCCGACAAATCCGTCGTGCCAAGATAGTCCACTTCGGTTCTCGTGCCTTCGAAGAGCCGTGAGAACCCGGTCGGATCCTCGCGGTCGATGACATAGCGCGACACCGAAAACTCGTGGTCGATCCGGTCGCCCCGGATCTCCGCAAAGGCCCGAAGTCCGGTCTTGGTCTCGAAGTAGAGGCCCGTCGGATCGAGATCGGTGTCGTCGTCCTCCACCTCGCTGTCAGCCCAGAAACCGTTCACACCCAGCGTGACCGCGTCGGTCACGTCGCGCGACACAAGGAACGAAAGCGAGGTCTGGCGGAACCCGTCGGCCTCGGCATTGCCGGGTCGGGCCGAATACCCGTCCGAGCGCACGGCGCCCAGCGTCAGGGCCGCCTCGCCCCGGTCGTCGAGATAGCCGAGGTGCAGCACGGACGACGCCCAGCCGAAACTGCCCGCCTCGGCCTGCCCGCCCCAGCTCAACCCCTCTTCGGTCGGTCGCCAGCTGGTGATGTTGACGGTGCCGGCAATCGCGTCCGATCCATAGACAGCCGTCTGCGTGCCCTTGGCGACCTCGATCCGGTCGGCCAGCGCACGGGTCATCGTTCCGAAGTTCAGCGCGGACTGCGGCGCCGAGGGATCGATCACGTCGATCCCGTCGATCGTAACACCGGTATAACGCTGCGGCAAACCGCGGATGCGGATATCGGCGTTCGCGCCCGGCGTACCGGTCCGCGTCACGCTGACGCCCGGCAGGCGCTCCAGCGTGTCGTCCAGTGTCGCGGCGCCATCAGCGATATCGCTGGCGTCGAGAATCTCGACAGATGCACCGGTCTCGTTCACGGCGACCGGGATCAGCCCCGAGGTGACAAGCGCTTCGTCAAGCTCGATCACGCCCTGCGCGAACACGGTCTGCGGCAGCACCAGCGCCACCGTCAAAAGTAATCTGGATTTGATTTTCATAATCCACTTTCCAATAGTCCAAAGTGACGGAAATCCGTCACCACCCCACTCAAGTCATTGGAAAGAAAGCCTTCCCGCAGACGGTTAAATCACCACTGCGGAATCCGCCGTTCGCCCCTCACCCCGAGAGAGAACCGGGTGACAGCCTTGGCAGGTCTCCTGGCTTGCGGGTCATCGCTGGGCTGGCCTTCCCGAACCCTCCGGGCTCAGTGGCATGTGCAGCCTTCGCTCTCCGCCTACAGTTGCGGGGGCAGCCGCGGAATTGGGAGATCCCTTACCGCGTTCCCTTTTCACCGTCCCGGCGCGAAACCGGAACGAAACCAAAGCTCGTCCCGGCTACGCCCGCACGCCATGCGAGTCAAGGTTAAGCGGCGGCGATTTGCGGTCTGTTTCCGTCACCACGCAGGGCCAGCCAGACATTCAGCCGCCACATGCCCCAGGCCAGCGGGATTGCCGCCAGCCCGCCCAGCGCCCAGGCGAGAGGTTCGTCCGACATCGTTTCGAAAAGCTGGGTATAAGCGTGAATCGCCCCGAAAGTGATTGCCGCGTTGAAAAGCCCGCGCCGGTTGGCATGCGCCGCCCAGAAAGCGCCCCCTGCCAGCAGCACGGCCCAGACCACCGAGAAGACATGCTCGGAAATGTGGAGGAACCGCGCCTCCCAGGCGTCGATGGCGGCGTGATAGTCGGTCCACTCCATGCCATTGACCCAGACAGGCCGACCGCCAACCAACTCAGCGCCAACATAGTCGCCCCAGAGCGAGCCGACGAGAAAGGCGAGGTTGCCGACGACCATCGCCATGATCGCGAGGATTCCGGCGTGCCGCCCGAAACGGTCCGGGGTGCGCGTCATCGCCCAGGCTCCCGCGCCCACAAGCGCCGACATCTGAAGGACCGTCAGCGTCGCCTCCGGCGAATAGAAGAAATAGGCGGCGTGGAAGTACCCGGTTCCCGTGTCCAGCATCTGCGCGAACGGCACGATGGCCAGCGCCGTGATGAAACGTACGTCCACCAGCACGCCCGCCCCCGCCACCAGTGCAGCGGCATAGCCCAGAAGAAGCGCGCGCGGCAGGCCCGAAACACCCTCTGCGGCCAGTCCGAGTCCCCAGAGGTGCAGCGCCACGCCCATCAACAGGACCGCGCCCGCCGCGAACTTCAGCGAAGCCGTCCGGGCAAAGACCCCGTAGGCCCCTGCAGCCAGCCCCGCGCCCAGCCCCAGCATCAGCCAGCCGGCGATGTCCTGGAACTTGTCGACCAGCTCGATCCCGCCGCCTGCCACAAGCATGCCCGCACCGACCAGCGCCGCAGCATTGCCCAGCATCCGGTAAAGCTCGCCTCCCCGGGCCAGAACCGCCACGCCTGCCGCGACGAAAACCGCGCCCGCAACGGCAACGGCCAGCGCATCGGCAAGCCAGAACACCAGTCCCAGGGTCGCCGCCACGATGCCAACGCACAGCACGACGTTGACGACCAGCGAAACCATCGTCTCGCGCGAGCGCCGGGCGATCTCGGCCCCCTGCGCTTCGGTCAGAATATTCTCGGCGATAAGCTGTTTGGTATCGACAACATGAGGCATGACGGCGACTCACTTTATGAACACTGTTCATTTCTGGGTAGCGCGACACTTTCAGTAAATCAACAAAAATCCTGAACGGCGTTCAAAATGCCGTCGCCCAATGCCTCGGAGACAGACCGGACTGGAACCAGCTCACAAAGGAAACCATTGAAAAGACGGGCAAACCAGTCGCCGTTCGGATCGCGCTGGCATAGGGCGTCATGTTGGTGCACTCCAGCACCAGAGCGCCCATTTCCGGATGTGCGGCCTGCATCGCAAGAGCCGCATCGACGTTGTCCTGCTCCGCCAGCGCCAGGTCCAGCTCATAGGCATCGTCAAGAATCGCCCGCGTGAAGTGCACTCCGCCCTCGGTCGTGCCGATCGGTGTGCCGTCGGGCACCCCTGCCTTTTCCAGATGCGCCGGTGTCAGAGTGGAGCCAGAGATCGTCAGGACACCGGCCCGCTTGCCCTTCGGCAACAGCGCATTCACGGCGCGCACCTGCATCAGCGACGAAGTCAGAACCGGCACGCCCACCGCCTCGGCGATCTCTTGCTGGAACAGGGCCAGGAAGCCGCAGTTGGTAGTAATTCCGTCCGCCCCGTCGGCTTCCAGCGACCGCGCCGCATCGATGAAGGACCCCAACAAGCCCTCTGCCCGCTTCCGGACCACCCGATCGGGCGACGCGTCTCGCACGACGCGGTACATCACCGGGAAATCCCAGGTTCCCGCGTTCCCCATGTCGCCCAGGACACGCGGGAAACGCGCCTCCAGCATCAGGATGCCCACCGAGGCCCCATAGATCGTCTTGCCGCCCGTCACCTTCATCGCCCTGCCCTCCAAAGCTGTCCGGCCCATACACTCAATCGGGGCGCCACGCCATGCGTCCCAGCCTCGCCTCCAGGTCCGCCAGGAACTCTCGACCAACGGCCGACAATGGCCGCGCTCGCGCCGTCACGATAAACATATCCAGCAGGATCACCGGCGCGAAGGGCCGCACCACGTATCCCGTGCCATCATCAGATGACAGGGTGAACGGGTCCACCAGCGTGACGCCCAACCCCTGCTTTACAAGGTTCAGGGCATTCCGGAAAAGGTCCGTATGGCCTCTGATCCGCAGACGCGCACCTTCGGCCTGAAACGCCTCGCGCGTGCGCGCTGTCACCATGTGATCGACACCCATCACGATGAAGGGCTCATCCGACAGTAACGACGGCGTCAGAACCTCGTGCTTGATCAGCGGCGAGGCCTCAGGGACCGCGCACTGGACCGAGAAGGACATCTCGCGGCGGTCCAGATCGTCATTCCGCAAGGGCTGCTCGCAAATGCCGATCTCGAACAGCCCTGCGCTGACCCATTCCTGGATCTTGGATGAATATTGCGACTGGAAGGCGATCGTCAGGTTCGGCCTGTCCCGCAAAAACTCGGCGATAACGACGGGCATGAACCCGAATGCCATCGCGTGGCTGGTCGCCACCTGCAACTGCCCGGCCTTCTGGTTCTGCAAATCCACGACGGCCTGTGTGACGTGGTCCAACCCGCGCACGACCGTATCGACCTCATGAAACAGAACCGAGGCCTCGGGCGTCGGCACAAGCCTCCCCCGCTGGCGCTCGAAGAGTTTCAGCTTTGTCTGGCGCTCCAACTGCGCGATCAGGTTGCTGATCCCGGGTTGCGAAATGCCAAGCGATTCCGCGGCACCCGTCACGGTGCCTTTCTCAATGATCGCGTGAAACGCCTGATATTGCCTGAATCTGGGAGCCATGAATGCATTACATCACTTAATCTTATGTGATTGTAAAATATTTGTATTAGAAATGATGCTTTCCTTGCGGCAATGTCGGTTCCGGGAACCTCGGGGGAATGCGTCGCTTGGGCGATCTTGACCAGCCAATCATGGGCTTCGACGTCTGGCACTTGTCGCTGCCGGTCACGTCGCGCCGCGACCATGGAATCGGCAGCGTCGCTGGTGCCTGCGAAATCGTCGTGCTGCGCCTGACAACCGCGGACGGAACCACCGGATGGGGAGAGGCGTCGCCCTGGTCGGTCTTCACAGGCTCTCCCGAGGCGAGCTTCGCGGCGCTCGACCGGTACCTTCGCCCTCTCGTCACGGGGCGCACCGTCGCCGACCGCAAAACGATCATGGCCGACGCGCTCTACGCCGTCGCCCATTGCACCGAGGCCAAGGCCGCGCTGGAAACCGCGCTTCTGGATCTCGAAGGCCGCCTGACCGGACAGCCCGTCTGGAAACTGCTCGGCGGCGCCGACCCGGCCCCGATCCCCCTTTCGGTCTCGATTGCCGATCCTGATTTCGACAACGATCTCAGACTACTGGAACGCATCGTTGAAGACGGCGTCGGCATCATCAAACTGAAAACCGGCTTCCGCGAAGCGGGTTTCGACACGATGCGGCTGGACCGCATTCGACGGGATCACCCCAGTCTGCGCGTCCGCGTCGACTTCAACCAGGGCCTCACGCCGGACGAGGCCGAGGATCGGGTGCTGGGCGTCGCGGCCTATCGTCCCGACTTTATCGAACAACCCGTGCGCGCGCATCTCTTCGACCTGATGGCGCATCTCCGCGGCCTCACCGACATCCCTCTTCTCGCCGACGAAAGCGTATTCGGGCCCGAGGACATGGCCCGCGCGATCCGCGAGGGCATCTGCGACGGCGTGTCGATCAAGATCATGAAATCGGGTGGGCTGACCCGTGCGCAGGAGGTCGCCCGCATGGCCGCCGAAGCGGGTCTTCTCGCCTATGGCGGCGACATGTTCGAAGCGGGCCTCGCCCATCTGGCCGGGACCCACATGATCGCGGCCACTCCCGAGATCACGCTCGGCTGCGAGTTCTACCAGGCCAGCTATTTTCTCGCCGAAGACATCCTGTCCTCGCCCTTCCGCGTGGAACAAGGCCATGTCGTCGTCCCCGACACCCCCGGCCTCGGTGGCGTTCCCGATATGGACAGGATCGAGAGGTACGCGCGATGACCGCCGCGCTAGAGAACCGTCGCCGCGCGTGCCGCCTGGTCGTACTGGCCGGACATCATGCGCAGGATCGACGCCACCTGGCTGACCACCGCAGGGTCCAGCCCCCGGTCCAGAACCGCGTCAAGAAGCAGCCGCTCGCGGATTTCGCGGTACCGAGCGCAGGCCTCGCGCCCCGCTTCGGTCGCCTCGACCGTCTTTTCCTTGCCCTGTCGCCCGGTCCTCACCAGCCCGGCGCGCACCAGTTTCTTGACCGCGTAGTTGACCGTGTGGGTGTCCTCGACATTCAGCACCAGGCAGATGCCAGCCAACGTTTTCGGCCGGTCGCGATGGCGCACCGTGTGCAGAACCAGAACTTCCAGCGAGGACAACTCGGGCTGTCCCGCCGCGGTCATCGCATGGACCACCCAACGGTGAAACGCGTTTCCCGCAAGGATAAGCCCGAACTCCAGCTCCGAGATCTCCGGAAAGCTGCCATCGGCCAGGTGAGCCGAAGAAACGACGGGGCCAAGTGTGTTCGCTGCCATTTGGTCAGCGTGGCGGCCTCAAATGCATTTTGTCAACAATTTGTTGACGAACTGCAAAAGTGTGAGACAGTCAACTCAGCGAATCTGCGAAAGGGGCGTCGGGGTGAGCTCTGAATCGACCAATCCCAAATCCCGCCATGTCGCCGTGATCGGCGCCGGCATCGTCGGAGTTTCGACGGCGATATGGCTCCTGCGCGACGGCCATCGAGTCACACTGATCGACAAGAAAGGCCCCGCGGAAGGCACCAGCCATGGCAACGGCGGAGTGCTGGCCTCTTGTTCGATCATTCCTGTCACGGTTCCGGGCCTTTTGAAAAAAGCCCCTCGGATGCTGTTCGACCCGAACCAGCCCCTCTTCCTGAAATGGTCCTACGTGCCCAAGCTGGCCCCCTGGCTGATCCGCTACCTGAGCCATGCCACTTCCGACGCGGTCCGCCACCGCGCCTCCGCTCTTGCCCCGATCATCGGCGACTCGCTGGCCGACCATCAGGCGCTTTCCGCGGGAACCGGCGCCGAGAAATGGCTGGTCCCCAGCGATTATGTCTTCGTCTACCGCGACCGCGATCACTACAACGGCGACGCGTTCGGCTGGTCTGTCCGGCGCGAGCATGGCTTTGAATGGGACGAACTCGAAGGCAAGGCCTGGCAGGAATACGAACCCTCCTTCGGCCCCGATCTCGGCTTCGGCGCGCGTTTCGGAAACCATGGCCGGATCACCGATCCGGGCCGCTACGTGAAAGACCTCGCCGCCCATGCCGAAGCGCTCGGCGCGAAACTCCGGATCGGAGAAGTCACGGATATCGCCCGTGAAAACGGAGCCGTTTCGGGTGTGCGCGTCGGCGGCGAAACCCTCGCTTGCGACGAGGTCGTTCTCGCGACCGGCGTCTGGTCCCGCCCGTTGGCAGAAAAGCTGGGCGTGGACGTCCCGCTGGAATCCGAGCGCGGCTATCACCTCGAGCTTTGGGAGCCTTCGGTCATGCCGCGCGCCGCCGTGATGATCGCAAGCGGAAAATTTGTGGCGACTCCGATGGACGGTCGCCTGCGACTGGCGGGCATCGTCGAGTTCGGAGGCCTGGATGCCGCGCCCTCCCGCGCTCCGTTCCGGCTTCTCGAAAAGAACATCCGCGATGCCATCCCCGGAATTTCGTGGAAACACACGGTCGAGTGGATGGGCCACCGCCCATCCATCGCGGATTCGATTCCGCTGATCGGCGAGGCTCCCTCGCTGAAAGGCGCGTGGTTCGGCTTCGGCCATGACCACGTAGGTCTGACAGGCGGCCCGAAAACCGGGCGGTTGCTGTCACAACTCATCTCTGGGCGTCAGCCAAATATTGACCTCGCGCCCTATTCGCCTGCACGCTTCCGGCGTGCATGACACCAAAACCAACCAAACCAACCGGGAGAAGATGATGAAACACATGAAGACCTTGCTGGCCACAAGCGCCATTGCCCTTGCCGCAGGCGCGGCATCGGCGGAAACCTGGGATATGCCGATGGCCTATGCCGCGACCAACTTCCATTCGGAAGTCGGCGCCAACTTCGGCAAGTGCGTCACCGACGCCACCGGCGGCAACCTCGAGATCGTCACCCACCCCTCGGGATCGCTGTTCCCCGGCAACGAGATCAAGCGCGCCGTCCAGACAGGCCAGGCCAATATCGGCGAACGCCTGATTTCCGCCCACCAGAACGAGAACCCGCTCTACGGCGTCGACTCGATCCCGTTCCTCGTGTCGTCCTTCGACGAGCATGAAAAGCTCTGGGAAATCGCCGGCGCCAAGGTCGCTGCGGCGCTGGACGAAGAGAACCTGCACTATCTCTACTCCGTGCCATGGCCGCCGCAGGGCCTCTATTTCCGTGACGAGGTGAACTCTGTCGCCGACATGAAGGGCGTCAAGTTCCGCTCCTACTCCACCGCCACTGCGCGTCTGGCCGAATTGACCGGCATGCTGCCGGTTCAGATCGAAGCCGCCGAAATCAGCCAGGCCTTCGCCACCGGAGTTGCAGACTCGATGGTGTCTTCCGGCGCCACCGGCTATGACCGCAAGGTCTGGGAGCACCTGAAGTACTTCTACATCGTCGATGCCTGGCTGCCGCGGAACATCGTCTTCGTGAACAAGGACGCCTGGAACGGTCTCGACGACGCCACCAAGGCCGCCATGAACGACTGCGCCGCCGCCGCCAAGGCCGAAGGCCTGCAGCGCTCCAAGGACTACACCCAGTTCACGCTCGACGGGCTCAAGGAAGGCGGCATGACCGTTGCCCCGGCCAGCGACACGCTGATGGAGGAACTCAAGGCGATCGGCGCGACACTCACCGAGGAATGGCTCGCCGAAGCCGGTGACGAGGGCAAAGCCATCGTCGACGCCTACAAGGCCGGCAACTAAACCAACCGGCCGGGCCGGGGATATCCCCGGCCCGCAGCTTCACAAAGAACAGGGGACGGGGACCATGGCGACAGCGCGCGCGCTGAGACGCATTCTCGATACACTCTACCTGGCAGGCGGCGTCATCGCATCGATCTTCCTGATTGCGATACTTACAATCATCGTCCTGCAGATGCTGGCCCGCTGGACGGGACAGGTCTTTCCAGGCGCGACCGACTACGCCGGCTATTGCATGGCGGCCGCATCGTTCTTCGCCTTTGCCTATGCCCTGAACCACGGCGCGCATATCCGCGTGTCACTGGTCCTCAGCGCGCTTGGCCGCTACCGCCGCTGGGGCGAGACCTTCTGCTTCGCCGTCGGCACCCTTATCGCCACCTGGTTCGCCTGGTACGCGGTCAAGGGCACCTATGTCTCCTGGCGATGGAACGAGATCAGCCAGGGTCTCGACAAGACTCCGATCTGGATCCCGCAGATCTCGATGTCGATCGGTGCAATCCTCCTGGCCATCGCTTTCTGGGACCACCTGGTCCAGCTCATCTTTCACGGCAATCACCGGATCAAGTCCGATCTGGTCGATCAGAGCCACGCGGAGTAACGACACATGGAACAGCTTGCTCCGATCGCCATCTTCCTCTTCGTCCTCTTCTTCCTCCTCGGCTCCGGCGTCTGGGTCGGCCTCGCGCTCATGGGCGTGGCCTTCGTCGGCATGGAACTCTTCACCTCACGGCCACCCGGAGATGCGATGATCACCCGCGTTTGGGGCGCCTCGTCTTCCTGGACGCTGACCGCCCTGCCGCTCTTCATCTGGATGGGCGAAATCCTCTACCGAACGCGACTGTCCGAAGACATGTTCCGTGGCCTGAGCCCCTGGCTCGCACGCCTGCCGGGCGGGCTCGTCCACACCAACATCGTTGGCTGCACCGTTTTCGCCGCTGTCTCCGGCTCCTCTGCCGCCACGCTCACCACGGTGGGCAAGATGTCGATTCCCGAGCTTCGCAAGCGGAACTACCCTGAAAACATGGTCATCGGCACGCTGGCCGGCGCCGCGACGCTGGGCCTGATGATCCCTCCCTCGCTGACGCTGATCGTCTACGGGGTCACGATCAACGAGTCGATCACCAAGCTGTTCATGGCCGGCATCTTCCCCGGCCTCGTACTCGCAGGCATGTTCATGGCTTATGTCGCGGTCATGTCCTTCGTCTCGAAGGACTTCAACCCGACGCCCGAACCAGCGATGACCTTCGGCGAAAAGATCAGGAACTCGCGCTTCCTGATCCCGGTGATCTGCCTGATCCTCGTGGTCATCGGCTCGATGTACCTCGGCTACGCCACGGCCACCGAAGCCGCCGCTTTCGGCGTCATCGGTTCGATGGTGCTGGCAGCGACACAGGGCTCGCTGAACTGGAGCACGTTCACCGAAAGCCTGATGGGCGCTGTGCGCACATCCGCGATGATCGCCCTCATTCTGGGCGGCGCGGCGTTCCTCTCGCTCTCCATGGGCTTCACCGGCCTGCCCCGTGGCCTGGCAGACCTTATCGCCTCGCTGGAACTCAGCCGCTTCGAACTCCTGATGGCGCTCCTTGTCTTCTACATCATTCTCGGCATGTTCCTCGACGGCATCTCTTCCGTGGTGCTGACCATGGCGGTGGTCGAACCCATGATCCGCGAAGCGGGCATCGACATCATCTGGTTCGGCATCTTCATCGTCGTCGTCGTCGAGATGGCCCAGATCACGCCTCCCATCGGGTTCAACCTCTTCGTGTTGCAGGGCATGACGACCCACGAGATGAACTTCATCGCCCGCGCCGCGATCCCGATGTTCCTGATCATGGTCCTGATGGTCTTCGTGCTGATCGCCTTCCCGGAACTGGCCACCTGGCTTCCGGACAACATCCGGCAACGAAACTAGGACGCCCTTGCCGATCCTTCACCTTGCCGCCCGCCACGCAAGGCTCTGCCTCGTGGCGGGCCTTCTGGCGGGGCTCACGCTGGAAGGTCTGGCCCAGACGCTCAAACCCTGGCTGCCGCAGCTCGTGGCGCTGCTCCTTTTCCTGTCCGCGGTACGGATCGGCCCCGCGCGCGCCCTCGGCAGCCTCCGCGAGGCCCGGACGACACTGACCGTCATCGCGGCCTATCAGCTCGCCCTCCCGCTTCTCGCACTCGCCGCTACCCTCGTCCTTGGCCTGACAGGCCACACTATGGCCCTTGTCCTCGTGCTCCTCATGTCCGCCCCTCCGGTCACCGGCAGCCCCAACTTCACGGCCCTCATGGGTCACGACCCCGCTCCGCCAATGCGCGTCCTGATCGTCGGCACTGCGCTCTTTCCCCTGACCGTGCTGCCAATCCTCTGGGCGCTGCCCCAGCTTGGCGATGCCGCCGCGGTGCTGACCGCCGCGCTTCGCCTGCTGGCCGTGATCGCCGCCGCCGTCGCCATCGGCTTCGCGGTGAACCGCCTGATCCGCCCCGAAGAGAGCCCCGAGCGCCTCCGCGCCGCCGACGGGGCAAGCGCCATCGTCCTCGGCGTCGTGGTGATCGGGCTCATGTCAGCCCTCGGACCAGCGCTCCGCACAGAGCCGCAGGCCGTCGCCCTTTGGCTCGCCTTCGCTGTCGCCGTGAACTTTACGCTTCAGATCCTGGCCTGGCGCATCACGGGCGTGGCCGGCTATGCGATCCAGTCCGGAAACCGCAACATCGCACTCTTCCTCGTTGCCCTTCCGGCCGAGGTCACCGACCCGATCCTGATCTTCATCGGCTGCTACCAGATCCCGATGTACCTGACGCCCATGATCATGGCGCGGCTCTACGGCCGCCCCGAGGCACCCTGATCTTCTTCCTGGCTCAAATATGGCCGAGGGGTCCGGGGAGGCAGAGCCTCCCCGGCGGGTCGGCGCTCCGTGCGCCGATGTTCAGAGAAGGGCCGCGCGCAACCGCGACAAGGCGTCGGCCAGAAGCGCATCCGCCGCAGCCTGGCTCTCCGCCTCGACATAGCAGCGGAGTTCCGGCGCATTGCCGGATGGCCTCACCGTCACGATCCGGCCCGAGGAAAACGCCATCCGGGCGCCGTCGGTCTGATCGACGTGAGAAAGCCGGCCCAGCCCGTCGGGCAGCACCGAATGGTCCCCGCCCAGGATCGCCTCGACAAGGGCCAGCGATTTTTCCCGCGGGATGTCCTTCAGGCGGTCCGTCGCCGTCCGGCGCTGCGGCAGGTCGTCCAGCAGCGCCGAGACCGCCACGCCCCGCCCGGCGGCGCTGACCAGCACAGCCAGCAAAGGCAGCGTCGAGTCCCGGGTCATGAGCGGGCGGAAGCCCCTCTCCATGTCCCATCCAAGCAGGAACCCGCCGTTTGGCTCGTACCCGGCCACCCGGGCGCCCTGCCGCGCCTCCATCTCAGCGATGATATAGGGCGACCCGATCCTGGTCCGCGTGACGGACCGGAAACCGCCCATGAGATCGACCATCGTATTGGCCGATACGGTCGTCACGACCTCGTCCGCGCCGGCCCATCGGGCCGTGATCGGGCCGAGAATGTCCCCCGGGATCACCTCGCCGCGATCGTCAACCAGAAGCGGGCGGTCCGCATCGCCATCCGTTGAAACCAGCGCGTCAAGCGCATGCTCGCGCACCCATGCCGCCAAAATGCCGCGCGTTTCCGCGTCAACGGCCTCGGTGTCCACCGAGATGAACGCATCGGACTGTCCCAGCCCCACGACCGCCGCTCCAAGGCCCTCGAGAATCTCCGGCAGCACCGTGCTTGCGGCCGAAGAATGCAGCCAGACACCTATGCGCCGCCCCTTCAGGGCGCCTGCCGGAAACCCGTCCAGATACCGCGCCACATAGTCCGACCGTGCGGTCCGGTTCTCTTCCACCTCGACGCTGGCGACGCCGGGTGCCACGCGCGCAGCCACCGCGTCGCGCAACGGGGCCTCGTCGGCCTTGGTGAACTCGCCGGCCCGTGTGTAGAACTTCAGCCCGTTGCGGTCGGCCGGGATATGGCTCCCGGTCACCATGATCGCGACCGCGCCCTCTTTTGCCGCGGCCAGCGCAAGAGCCGGCGTCGGCAGAACACCGCAATCCACGACCTCGGCCCCCTCGGAGACGGCACCGGCAGCGACCGCCCGCGTGATCCTCGGGCTGCTCTCGCGGCGATCCTGGCCGATCAGAAGCCGGCCGCCTTTCCCATGCTTCGCGACGAAAGCCGCCGCATAGGTGGCGCAAAGCTCATCCGTCAGTTCGACGGCCAGCCCCCGCAGCCCACTCGTTCCAAACTCGGGCATACTCACTCCATCAATCGTTCAGGAACTTGCACTCCGGCACCGGGGTGACGACCCGGCCCTTGTCCAGCCACATTTCGAGGTTCCGGCAGACGAGGTCGCCCATGGCCATCCGGGTCTCGACCGTCGCGCTGCCCACGTGCGGAAGCAGAACCACGTTGTCCATCGCCTTAAGCGCATCGGGGATCTTCGGTTCCGCCTCGAACACGTCCAGCCCGGCGCCACCCAGCTCGCCCGCCTCCAGCGCGGCAACCAGCGCGGCCTCGTCGACGACCGAACCACGGGACACGTTGATGAGGATGCCCTCCGGCCCCAGCGCCTTCATCACATCGGCGTTGATCAGGTGGCGCGTTCCCGGACCACCCGGCGTGATGACGATCAGCACCTCCGAAGCCTCGGCCATCTTCACGAGGTCCGGGTAATAGGCGTAAGGCACATCCTTTTCGGACCGCGTATGATAGGCGATGGTCGCATCGAAGGCGCTGGCGAGTTCGGCGATCGTCTGACCGATCCTTCCCAACCCGACGATGCCCACCTTCCGGCCGCGCACCGTGTGCGTCAGCGGAAAGGCGCCCTTCGCCTCCCAGTCTCCCGAGCGCGCCCAGGCTTCGGCCTGGACGAGCCGGCGGCTCACCGCCAGCCAGAGCATGATCGCGGTATCCGCCACCTCGTCGTTCAGAACGTCAGGGGTATGGCTTACAAGCACACCGCGGGCGGCCATGCCATCGGCGTCGATTGCGTCATATCCCACGCCATAGCTTGCCACGACCTTGAGGTTGGGCAGCGCCGCGGCGACATCGTCGGGCACTCCCCAATGGCCATCCGTGGCGATGGCCACGAAGGACGCGCCCTCCGCGGCGAGGAACCCCGCCCGGTCTTCCTGATCGAACAGTTTCGAGACATCGAAGCCAGCCTCGAACCGGGCCGTCATGCGCGCGGTCACGTTGCCGATCTGCAGGAGCTTGGGCTTGTCAGGCATCCTCGCCCACCGTTTGCCGCTGCGTGCCCAGCCCATCGATGGACAATTCCATCACGTCGCCCTTCTTGAGGTAGACAGGCTCGGGCTTCTTGCCCATGCCGACACCCGGAGGCGTGCCGGTCGAAATCACGTCGCCAGGGTGCAGCGTCATCAGCTGGCTCATGTGGCTGATGATCTCGGCCACCGTGAAAATCATGGTCCGCGTGTTCCCGGTCTGCATCCGCTTGCCGTTCACATCCAGCCACATGCCAAGGTTCTGCGGGTCCGGGATCTCGTCACGGGTGACAAGCCAGGGTCCGGTCGGCCCGAAAGTGTCGCAGGATTTCCCCTTGGTCCATTGCCCGGTCAGGTTCATCTGGAAATGACGCTCACTGACATCGTTGATCACGCAATAACCCGCGACATAGTCCAGCGCCTCTTCAACGCTGACGTATTTGCAGGGCTTGCCGATGACCACGCCCAGTTCCACCTCCCAGTCCGAATGCTTCGAGCCGCGCGGGATGACCACGTCGTCATTCGGACCGACGACGGCCGAATTCGCCTTGAAGAACAGGATCGGATGAGCGGGGATCGGGTTACCGGTCTCTTCCGCGTGGTCGGTGTAGTTCAGACCGATGCACAGGAACTTGCCGATCTGCCCAACGCAGGGACCAAGCCGCGGATTGCCGCCGACAGCCGGCAGCGAGGCCGGGTCCAGGGAGCGAAGGCGCGCCATCGCCTCGTCGCCCAGCGCTGCACCGGCGATGTCGTCCACATGCGCCGAGAGGTCGCGCAAAACGCCATCGGCATCGATCATCCCCGGCTTTTCCTTACCCGGATTTCCATAACGAACCAGTTTCATGTCAGTCCTCTTTCTTTCTTGTTTTCAACGCACTGCCGTGCGGAATTCATGCTGTCCATCCGCCGTCCACGGCAAAGGCTTGTCCGGTCGTATAGGCGCTTTCGTCCGATGCCAGATGCACGGCCAGCGCCGCGATCTCCTCGGGGGTGCCGATCCGGCCCATGGGCTGGCGCGCCTTGAACGCTTCCAGGGCGGTCTCGTAATCGCCGGTGGCCCGCAACCGATCCTGCAGCGACGGGCTGTAGACCGTGCCAGGACAGATCGCGTTGCAGCGAATCCCGTTCTTCACGAAGTCGCGCGCCACAGATTTCGTCAGGCCGATCACCGCAGCCTTCGACGTGCCGTAGATGAACCGGTTCGGCACACCCACGATGGAGGATGCAACGGAGGCGATGTTGACGATGGACCCTGCCCCGCGCTCAAGCATACCCGGAAGCGCAGCCCGGATCGTCCGGAACTGCGCCCGGACGTTCAGGTCGAAGGCAAAGTCCCAGTCGGCGTCGGTTGCCTGCAGGATCGTGCCGTCGTGGACGAACCCCGCGCAGTTGAAGAGGATATCGGGATTGGCGCGCGCGACGCCTTCGCGCACGCTTTCGTCATCGCGAACGTTCAGCAGGTAGGTCGTCAGGCCACCGCCGGCTTCCTCGGCAAGCGACGCCAGTGCCTCTTCGTTGATATCGGTCGCAAAAACCTCCGCGCCCTCCCGCAGCATGGCCAGCGCCGTAGCCCGTCCGATGCCCTGACCCGTCGCCGTCAGCAGCGCGCGTTTTCCTGTCAGCCGTCCGCTCATGATCCGAATTCCAGTTCTGATTGTCCCGGACCGCCCCTTCGGCTGTCCGACTCCCTTCGTTTAGCCCCTAGTGGAAGCCTTCGCGAAATTCTAGGGTCTCTCCTACAGCGGCGCAGGTGCGCAGTGGCCAGGGAGGACACGCAATGGCAAAGATTCTGATCATCGGCGGCGGCGGCATGGTCGGGCAGAAACTGGCCCACTCGCTGGCCGCCGACCCGTTTCATGCAGGAGACGAGGTTACCCTCTTCGACATGGCCTTTCCCGCCGAGGGCGGCGCTCCGGCAGCCCAGAAACTCCCAGGAAACATTACGGACAAGGGCGCGATCCGCCGGCTTGCGGCCGGGCGACCCGACCTGATCTTCCATCTTGCCGCCATCGTCTCGGGTGAAGCAGAAACCGACTTCGATCTCGGCTGGAACGTCAACATGATGGCCTTCCGCGACCTGCTCGAAGCGCTGCGCGCCGAGGTCGTCTCTTCCGCGCATGCCTACAAGCCCCGAATCGTATTCACGTCGTCCATCGCCGTCTTCGGCGCTCCCTTCCCCGAGAAGATCGACGACACGTTCTTCCAGGCCCCGCAAACCTCCTACGGAGCCCAGAAGGCCGTCTGCGAACTGATGCTCAGCGACTATATCCGCAAGGGGTTTTTCGACGGCATGTCGATCCGCCTGCCCACGATCTGTGTCCGTCCCGGCAAGCCGAACAAGGCGGCCTCGGGCTTCTTCTCGGGCATCATCCGGGAACCCCTGAACGGGGTCGAGGCGATCCTCCCCGTCAGCCGTGATGTCCGCCACTGGCACGCCTCCCCGCGCTCGGCGGTCGGCTTTCTGCGCCACGCCGCCACTCTGGACACGACGCTGCTCAATGCGCGGCCCGCTCTGAACATGCCCGGCGTCTCCTGCACGGTCGAAGAGCAGATCGAGGCGCTGCGCGAGGTGGCCGGCAACGACGCCGTCGCGCTCATCCGCGAAGAACCGGACGAGGCAATCCGCGCGATCGTGAAAAACTGGCCCCGCGACTTCGCACCAGAGCGGGCGCTGGCGCTCGGTTTCCATGCCGAAGACAGCTTCCGCCAGATCATTGAGACCTATATCGCCGACGATCTGAAGCGCTGATTCCACCGTCAGTTCTCCCGGATGTTCCGCTTCAGGTGGTCGTAAATCGCCTTGCGGCAGGCGGCCTCGTCGCGGGACAGCGCGGCATCCAGTATCGCCTGGTGCTCGATGATGATCGTGTGAAAATAGCTTTTCCCGAATTGCCGCTCCAGGCTCACCATCTGCTGGCGAAACTGCAGATAGACCCGCGCATAGGTGTCGCGCAGGATCGGAGAGCCGCAGGCCGCGATGAGCGTTTCGTGGAAATTGCGCTCGGCCTCCGACCAGAGTGCCATGTAGTCGTTGATCTCACCCTCTCGCGCGATTTCATGCTCGATATGAACCAACTTGTGATGCGCGGCGGCAAGGTCCGACTCCCACGTCAGTCCGCCCAGCCGCATCGAAGCGGCCGCCCCCTCCTGCTCCAGCAGAATCCGGAAACGGGTGATGTCGTTGCATACGGATTGCGTTGCGCGCGCCACGCGAAACCCGCGCTGAACCTCGAAGGTGACAAGTCCGACATTGGTCAGCCGCAACAGGATCTCGCGAATCGTATTGGCCGAACATCCATAGGTGCCCTGCAAGTCCGCGGGCTTCAGCTTCTCACCCGGACGGAACGCGGCATTCATCAGCTTCTGCTGCAAATCCGCATAAATATCGGGCGTCTCAACGCGCATAATCCTCCCTCCGATTCAAAAAACGCTAGCAGCGAATTTTGATGAAATCTAGAAATTTCGAAATTTTTTCTTTTTTCAATTTGTGATTGGCAGTCTCGGAATCCATTGCTACCGTGACGGCACCACATGGAAGAACGCCCTCAAGAAAGAGGGCCCGATAACAACCTATGGGAGGATATTCATGAAGTTCCTTAAAACCGCGGCACTCGCCGCCGGTGCCATCGCCATGATGGGTACCACCGCTCTGGCTCAGACAACCAACCTGCGGATCCAGACGCACTACGCACCCGAGTCGCTCTCGGGCAAGAACGCGGCCGCCTTCATCGACGACATCCAGACGATGTCGAACGGCGAAATCTCGGTCGAGATGTTCTACTCCTCGTCCGTCGTGAAGTCCGTCGAAACCTTCGACGCGGCAGCGACCGGCATTCTCGACTGCGACTTCACCGGCGGCGCCTATCAAACCGGCAAGAACCCGGCCTTCCAGTTCGTCGGCGACATCATGGGCGGCTACGATACGCCTTATCAGCAGCTCTCGTGGCTCCTGATCGGTGGTGGTCTCGAAGATGCCCAGGCGCTCTACAACCAGTATGGCATGCAGCTCGTCGGCTGGTGGGTCGTCGGCCAGGAAGCCATGTCCTCGACCAAGCCGATCCGCAACGCGGACGACTTCAAGGACTGGAAATTCCGCTCGCCCCCGGGCATGGAAACCAAGATCTTCGAAAAGCTGGGCGCGTCGCCCATCGTGATGGACTTCACCGAGATCTTCACCGCGCTTGAAACCGGCATCATCGACGGCGCCGACGCCTCGATCCTCGCCAACAACAAGTCGATGGGTCTCTACGACATCGCCAAGCACGCCACCTACCCCGGCTTCCACTCGATGCCGTCGGACCACCTGGCCTGCAACAAGGCCGTGTGGGACGGCATGCCCGAGCATCACCGCCGGATCATGGAAGTCGCCATGGAAAAGCTGGCCCTGCGCCAGGCCATCTCGGGTGACGTCGCCAACGCGCAGGCCGCGAACGAGCTGCGCGCCCAGGGCGTATCGATCTATGACTGGTCGGCGGAAGATCGCGCCAAGTTCAAGGCCGCCGCTCAGGCGACCTGGCCGGAATTCGCAACCACGCCGGAAGCCGAAGCGCTTGTGGCCAGCCACATCGAATTCCTGAAGACCATCGGTGTGATCACCGAATAATCACGCTCATTGGGCGGGCCGACGACGTTCGGCCCGCCCTTTTTGCGCCGGACTGGCGGGTCCGGTGGGGGGAGCAGAGGAGCGTCATGGAACACAAGCAGGCAACGCCCATCGAATGGCTCGTGCCGCTGGCCTTCAGCATTGTCTTCGGCTGGGTGGTCTGGCATGGTCCGGCCTATATCCTTGATTTCGGTCCGGAAAACGGACAGCTCGCCGCGCAGTTCGGACGCACCGACGTCACACCCGGCATGTCGCCGCTCTTCGCCTTCGGGGACATCATCGACTATGTCGCGCTGATCCTGTCCCCAATCCTCTTCGTCGTCGGCGTAGCCACTGTGCGCCGCGCACCCATGGAATTCGAAGACTGGACACGGCTCGATCGCGTTTCCGTCTTCATGGGACGGGTCACCATGATGCTGATCGTCCTGCTCACCTCGGTGATGATCTACGAGGTCATCCTGCGCTACGTCTTCGAACGCCCCACGCTCTGGGCGAACGAACTGTCGCTCTGGCTCGCCGGATTCGTCTTTCTGCTCGCGGGTCTCTACGCCATGCAGCAACGCAGCCACATCCGGATCTTCCTGCTTTACGACGTCTGTCCACGCTGGCTTCAGCGCACCTTCGACTGCATCTCGACCTTCCTGATCGTACTTTTCGCCTTCTTCCTGATCTATGGCGGCTATGGCGAAGCGTTCCAGAAATTCATGCGCTGGGAGACTTTCGGAACGGCCTTCGATCCGCCGATCCCCGCAACGCTCAAACTGATGGTGCTGATCGTCATCTCGCTCGTGGCAATCCAGGCGGTGATCAACCTGATCTCCGACTGGAACAGCGAACCGGTGGTCCACACCGCCGCCGACGATATCGACGAAGACGAACTCGCCCGCCTCCGCGCGGCCGTCGGTGCCGAGGGCACCGGCGAACTCGATGTGACCCCCGGGTCGATCCAGGGAAGGGATACACGCTGATGGATATCGGAACGATCTCCCTCGTCCTCATGGTCGGCCTCCTGGCGCTTCTCGCCATCGGCATGCCGCTGGGCCTCGCATCCGCGATCCTCGCGGTGCTCGTCCTGGTGATGAAATTCGAGCCGTCGCTCCTGACCGCGCCCTGGACCTTCGGCGAGGGCATGTTGACCAGCAGGCCGGGCTCCGGGCCGCTGAACATCCTCGCGCAGAAGATATACGGCCTTCTCACTGACTACGTGCTCATATCAATACCCTTGTTCATCTTCATGGCGGCGCTGCTCGAACGCTCGGGTATCGCCAAGGACATGTATTCCTCGCTGAACGTATGGCTGAACCGCACCCGCGGCGGCATCGCCATCGTCACCTCGATCATGGCCGTGATCATGGCCGCCATGTCCGGCATCATCGGCGGCGAGGTCGTGCTCCTGGGTCTCATCGCGCTCCCGCAGATGCTGCGGCTGGGCTATAACCAGAACCTCGCCATCGGCACGATCTGCGCATCGGGCTCGCTCGGCACGATGATCCCGCCTTCGATCGTCCTGATCATCTACGGCCTGATCACCGAGACCTCCATCAAGGCGCTGTTCACCGCAGCCTTCGTTCCGGGCTTCATGCTGGCCTCGTTCATCATCATCTACATCATCATCCGCACCCAGTTGCGACCCGAAGACGCGCCCCTGCCAGAACCCATTCCTGGCGAACCGGCAGGCCGCGAGAAACTGGGGCTCTTCCTGGCTTTCCTCAACGTCCTTCTTGCCGGCTTCTCGACCATCCTCTTCCTGCGCGCCCTGTTCTTCACTCTGACCGGCCAGAACGCCGTTCTGGAAGGCGTCGATCCGATCTTCTGGGGCACGCCGGACTATGTCTGGTGGTTCGGCGGGCTGGTGGCGATCTCGCTCGCGCTCGCCTTCTTCGCCTTCGGCCGCGACCGTACGGCAACCGGCTGGGGCATGGGCAAAGGCCTCGTGCCGCCGATCGTGGTGATCGGCGTCGTCATGGGCTCGATCTACGGCGGCATCACCGGCATCACCGAAGCCGCCGGAATGGGCGCGGTGGCGGTGCTGGTCATCGCGATCTTCCGGGGCGAGGCGTCCTTCGACCTGGTCTGGGACAGCCTGATGCGCACGCTGAAATCAACCGGCACCATCATCTGGGTCACCATCGGCGCCGCGGCGCTGGCCGGCGCCTACACGATCGCCGGCGGCCCGACCTATGTGGCGAACCTCATCATCGGCGCCGAACTCCCCACCATGCTGATCCTGCTGACCATGATGCTCATCCTGCTCTTCATGGGCGCCTTCATGGACTGGGTCGGCATCGTGCTGTTGATTATCCCGGTCTTCCTGCCCATCGTGCAGCGACTGCCGATCGAGGAAATCGGCTTCATCGGAGAGCTTCAGCCCAAGTATCTCGCGGTCTGGTTCGGCGTGCTGTTCTGCATGAACATGCAGGTCAGCTTCCTGTCGCCGCCCTTCGGCCCGGCTGCTTTCTACCTGAAATCCGTGGCACCGCCGCACATCTCGCTGACCGACATCTTCCGCGGCTTCCTGCCCTTCATCTGCATCCAGCTCCTGGCACTTTCGGTCATGCTGATCTGGCCGCCCATCGTCGAGGTGCTCCTGGACTAGGACCATGACATGCTGACCCCGGACCAGATCGACAGCTTCGAGACGCAGGGTTACCTGGTTGTCGAGAACGTCCTTGACCAGGCCACGCTCGACAGGGTCCGGGGCGAGTACGAAGCACTCCTGGCCGGGCTCATGGAAAGCTGGGGCGCGGTGTCGTCCGGTGATTTCGCGACCGATATCGTCACGGCCTACGAGGCCGGCCACGAGTGGTTCCAGCCGATGGACATCTCGCTGCCCGGCGACAGGATCACCGCCGACACGCCCTTCCACTTCGGCCCCGCGGTTTTCGACATGGTCACCGCACCCCGGCTTCTCGACCTCGTCGAAGACCTGATTGGCCCCGAGATCACCTCTAACCCGATCCAGCACGTTCGCATCAAGCCGCCCGAGCGCCGGCTCCGCGCCGGCGAGATCCGCGCCCATGTGGGCGGCACCGACTGGCATCAGGACCGCGCCGTGGCGCTCGAAGAGGCCGACCGCACCGACATGGTGACGGTCTGGCTCGCCGTGACCGACGCCACGGTCGAGAACGGCTGCCTCCAGGTGATCCCCGGCAAGACCGGGCTCCTGCCCCACTGCCCGCAGCGGCAGACCGCCATCGCGGAGGGCTTCATCGACAAGTCGCAGGCCCGCCCGCTTCCCGTGAAATCCGGCGGAGCGGTGATCTTCCACCCGATGACCCCGCACGCCTCGCTTCCCAATCTCTCCGACGGCATCCGCTGGAGCTTCGACCTGCGGTTCAACCGGACAGGACAGCCCACGGGCCGCGCCCATTTTCCCGACTTCGTCGCCCGCTCGCGGACGAACCCCGACAGCGAACTTCGCGACTGGCAGGCCTGGAAGAAACTGTGGGAAGATGCCCGCGCGCGACTCAGCCGGTCGCCCCATATCGATATTCACCGCTGGAGCGCCGACGCCCCGGTCTGCGCCTGAAACGAACCCGATGATCTTCCTCTTGGCGAAAATACTTCGGGAGGGACCGGGAGGGCAGAGCCCTCCCGGCGGGTCGACGCGCCAAAGGCGCGGCGACACTCCCCTCAACCCACAGGTCACCTCATGACAAACGCACCGCTCTTCGTCCGCCTCGATCCCTCCGACAACGTCGTCACCGCAACCCGCGCCCTCGAGGCCGGAACGGCGGTGGAGACCGTGGCGACCACCACGCTCATCCCCTCGGGCCACAAGATCGCAACCGCGCCGATCCCCAAGGGCGCCGCCATCCGCAAATACGCTCAGCTCATCGGCTACGCCTCCGAGGACATCGCGGCCGGCGACCACGTCCACACCCAGAACACCGAGTTCCGCAACACCGACATGGACTACGAGTTCGGAACCGATCTCAGGCATGTCGAGATGGTGCCCGAGGACAAGCGGGACACCTTCATGGGCTACCGCCGCGAGAACGGCTCTGTCGGCACGCGGAACTACATCGCCGTCGTCACCTCGGTGAACTGCTCGGCCACTGCCGCGCGTCGCATCGCCGATCATTTCGGCCCCGAAGAACTGGCAGCCTATCCGAACGTCGACGGCGTCGTGGCCTTCGTCCACGGCACCGGCTGCGGCATGGCCGGGTCGGGCGACGGTTTCGAGGCGCTCCAGCGCGTGATGTGGGGCTACGCGCGCCACCCGAACCACGCGGGCGTGCTGATGGTGGGACTGGGATGCGAGATGAACCAGATCGACTGGCTGCTCGAAGCCTACGGCCTGAAGCAGGGCCCGCTCTTCCACACCATGAACATCCAGGGCGTGGCGGGGCTGCGCAAGACCATCGAGATGGGCATCGAGAAGGTGAAGGCGATGCTGCCCATCGCGAACCAGGCCGTTCGCACCCCCTGCCCGGCGTCCGAACTGATGGTGGCGCTCCAGTGCGGCGGCTCCGACGCCTGGTCGGGCATCACCGCGAACCCGGCCCTCGGCTACGCCTGCGACCTGCTGGCCGCGCAGGGCGGCACCGGCGTCCTCGCCGAGACCCCGGAAATCTACGGCGCCGAACACCTCCTGACCCGCCGCGCGGTGTCGCCCCTGGTGGGCGAGCGCCTGATCGGCCTGATCCGCTGGTGGGAGGATTACACCGCCCGCAACAAGGGCTCGATGGACAACAACCCCTCTCCCGGCAACAAGAAGGGCGGGTTGACGACGATCCTCGAGAAATCTCTCGGCGCGGCTGCCAAGGGCGGCACCTCGCCGCTCACCGGCGTCTACAAATATGCCGAACCCGTCCGCGCGAAGGGCTTCACGTTCATGGACAGCCCCGGCTACGACCCGGCCAGCGTGACAGGCCAGATCGCGGGCGGCTGCAACCTCGTCTGTTTTACCACCGGGCGCGGCTCGGCCTTCGGCTCCAAGCCCGCGCCGACGATCAAGGTTGCCACGAACTCCGAGATGTATGGCCGCATGATCGAGGACATGGACGTCAATGCCGGCGACATCCTGACCGGCGAAGCCACGGTCGAATCCAAGGGCCGCGAGATCTACGAGCTGTTCCTGCGCGTCGCCTCGGGCGAAATGTCGAAATCCGAAGCCCAGGGCCTCGGCGACTATGAATTCGTCCCCTGGCAGATCGGAGCGGTGATGTGAGACCGGATTGCGCCGACTGCGTCGCCGCGGAGGGAGGAGGGCGCTGCCCCCGCCGGCCTGCGGCCGGCCCCTCGGGATATTTCCCGACCGATAATAATAGGAGAATGCACCGATGACCCGCCTCGTCGTCGCCGGGGCCGGGGCGATCGGCCGCCGCCACCTCGCCCATATCGACGCCCATCCCGACCTTCACGTCGCCGCACTGATCGACCCGAACCCGGCGACGTCCGAACTGACGCAGGCCCCCCGATTCGACAGTCTCGCCGACTGCGGTGAAGACGCGGACGGGATCGTCATCGCAACGCCGACGCAGGACCACGAAGCGACCTTCGCCGAGGCGGCTCGGCGCGGCTGGCACGCGCTGATCGAGAAGCCGCTCGCTCCCGATCTCGCCTCTGTCGATCGTATGATCGCCGCCGCCGAAGCGGCGGGCGTTCACATCCTGACCGGTCATCACCGCCGGTTTCACCCGAAGGTCACCGCGCTGAAGGCGATCCTGGACGCGGGCACCATCGGCCAGCCCGTCGTGGCGACCTCGATCTGGAACGTCCGCAAGCCTGACGGTTATTTCGACGTGGGCTGGCGCAAGGGCCGCGACGGCGCGCCTGTCCACATGAACGTCAGCCACGAGGTCGACCTCCTGCGCTTCCTCTTCGGCGAGATCACCCGCGTCGCGGGCCTGGGCGGCAATCCGGTCCGGCAGGAGGCTCGCGTCGAATCCGGTGCCGCCGTTCTCGGATTTGCCTCCGGCCTCACCGCGTCGGTGACCTTCGCGGATACCACGCCTTCGCCCTGGGGCTTCGAGCATGGCACGGGGGAAAACCCAAACATCGCTCATACAGGTCAGGATTCGCTCCGCATCTCCGGCACCAGGGGCGCGGTCGAGTTCCCCAGCCTGCGCGTCTGGACCGGTGCCTACGACTGGTCCGAGGCCCCCGTGCCCCAGGAACACCCCTCTGGCGACGGCACGCCTCTCATCCTGCAACTCGAGCATTTCGCGCGCGTCATCGCCGGCGCCGAAGGCCCCCTCAACGATGCTCGCTCCGGCCGCGCCACGATCGCCGCGACGCTCGACATCGAACGCGCCACCTGGCCCGAGGGCGTGCCGGCATGAGCACCGTTCTCAAATGCGGGCTGATCGGCGGGAATATCAGCCGAACCCGCCTGCCCTTCGCACTCGATATCATGTGCAAGGCCAACGGGCTGACGCTCGACTTCACGCCCATCGACACCGAGCATGACGATGCCTTCGACTTCTCCGGCACCGTCGACATGCTGCGTCAGGACGGCTGGACCGGCGTCAGCGTCACCCACCCGCACAAGACCGAGGCCGCGGGCTACGCGGGCCGCCGGATGGACAGGGCCGTCGACCATCTCGGCGCCTCCAACCTCCTTCTCTTCAAACCGGAACTCTCCGGCTGGAACACGGACTACCTCGGCTTTATCGCAGCCTGGCAGGCGGTCTTCAGGAACCGCGGCCCGGGCGAAGTGGCTGTCGCAGGCGCAGGCGGCGTTGCCCGCGCGATCGTTCCCGCGCTGATCCGCCTCGGGGCGCGCAAGGTAACGGTCTGGGACCTGAATTTCGACGCCGCGAAGGAACTGGCCCGCATGTGCGGTCGGCCCGTCACCGCAATCCCCATCGAGGAAGCGCCCGAGGCCATCGCTTCGGCCACCGGGCTCGTCAATGCCACGGCTCTCGGCATGGGCGGGCATCCCGGCACCGCCTTCGACCCTACGCTTGTCGGCCCGCAATGGTGGGCCTTCGACGCCGTCTACACGCCGACCGACACCGCCTTCCTGACCGACGCTGCCGCGAAGGGGTTGAAGATCCTCACCGGGTTCGACCTCTTCCGCTTCATGGCGATCGAGACCTTCCGCGTCTACACCGGCCTCACGCCCGACCGCGCCACCATCCTCCCCCAACTCGACACACTCCGTCCCAAGGACAGCTGAGCCATGCCCGAAGTGCTCTCTCCCGACCAGATCACCTTCTACAACGACAACGGCTACGTCGTTCTGGAACGCCACCTGCCCGAAACATGGATCGAGCGCATCCGCGCCGAGATCGTCCGCTTCGAGGACGAGGCCCGCGACATGACCGCCTCGAACGACCGCCTCGACCTCGAAGACAGCCACCGGCCCGACGATCCGCGCATCCGGCGCATCAAGCTGCCCCACACGATCTCGGAGACGGTGAACGAACTCCTCCATTCCGACCTTATCCTCGCCCCCGCGCGCGATCTCGTCGGCCCCGACATCCGGCTCCACACCACGAAACTCAACATGAAATCAGCCGGTTACGGCGCGGCGGTCGAATGGCACCAGGATTATGCCTTCTACCCCCACACCAACGACGACCTCTTGGCCATCGGCGTCATCATCGACGACATGGCCCATGAAAACGGGCCGCTGATGGTTTTTCCCGGCAGCCACAAGGGGCCGGTCTACGACCACCACGCCAACGGCGTCTTCGCCGGCGGGTTCGTCCCCTCGGACGTGGGCCTCGACATGAAGGACGCCGTCGAACTCACCGGCCCCGCCGGGTCCATCTCGATCCACCACGGCCGTATCGTCCACGGCTCGGCGCTTAACACCTCCGACCGCGCCCGACGCATCCTCTTTCTCGAAATGATGGCCGCCGATGCCTTCCCGATCATGGGATCCATGACGAAATGGGACGGGATCGAGGACTATGACAGCCGCCTTCTGTGCGGCAAACCCACCCTCAATCCGCGCCTCAAGGACATTCCCGTCCGCATCCCGCAGCCCCAGCCCGACAAGGCAGGCTCGATCTACGAGGTTCAGAAAGGCCTCGCTTCCCGCGCCTTTGGAACGGTGAAATGAAGATCGCAGTCGTTGGAAAGGGCCTGATCGGCAGCGCGGCGGCGCGCCACCTCGCAAAGACCGGGGCAGACGTCACCCTGATCGGGCCCGACGAGGTTCCCGGCGATTACGCCGACCACCCCGGCAGCTTCGCCAGCCACTATGACGAAGGCCGGATCACCCGGAAGAACGACCGCCGTCCATACTTTGTCCGAGTCTCGGCCGCCGCGATCGGACGCTATGCCGAGATCGCAGCCGAATCCGGCATCGAGTTCTTTACAGAGGCTGGTGCGCTTCTGGCAGGCGGCCCGGACTACATGTCCGCCGTCGCCGCCGCACGCGAGGGCATCGACATCAGCTTCGAGGAACTGGACCGGGTGGGCATCGCGCGCCTTTTTCCATTCCTCGCGATACCCGAGGGTTTCACCGGCATCTACGAGCCCCGCGAGGCAGGCCATATCAGTCCGCGCCGCCTTGTCGCCGCCCAGACCGAGGCGGCCCGCCGCTTCGGAGCGAGAATCGTTCCGGAAGAGGTGATCCGCGTTGACGAAGGCCGCGTCATCACCGCGACGCAGACGATCGATGCCGACCAGGTGATCGTGGCCGCGGGCGGGTGGACCGACAGCCTCCTCGGCCGCGAGAAGAAGTTGGAAGTCTACGCACGCACCGTCACGTTCCACGAGATCGGCCCCGACGAGGCGCATCGTCTCGCAAACATGCCGACCATCGTCATGGAGAGCCCCGACGACATCTACATCCTGCCGCCGATCCGCTACGCCGACGGCAAGCTCTGGCTGAAACTCGGAGGCGATCCCGAGGACGTGGAGCTTCACGGCAAGGACGCGATCAACGACTGGTTCAGAACCGGCGGCAGCGCCGAGATCGGCGACTACCTGACAACCCGCATCTGCGAGGTGATCCCCGGCCTCCGGTTCGAGAGCCGTTTTCACAAGCCCTGTGTCACCACCTGGAGCACGGATCGGATCCCCGAGATCCGCCGCCTCGCTTCCCGCCTCATCATCGCCGCTGCCGGAAACGGCTCCGGCGCGAAATGCAGCGACGAACTGGGCCGGATGGCCGCCGCCATCGCCCTCGAAGACACGGAGGTTCAACCATGACCAAACCCGCAATAGGATTCATCGGCCTCGGCCTGATGGGTTCGGCCATCGTCGGCCGGCTTCAGGACAAGGGCTACGCCATCACGGCGCTGGCCAATATCAATCGCAGCGGTATCGACGCAGCCCTCGCCCGCGGCGCCTCCGAGGCCGCGAATGGCCGCGAGGTGGCTCAGGCATCTGATATCGTGATGCTCTGCATGGGAACCTCGGACCACGTCGAATCCCGCATGCGCGGACCGGACGGCGTGATCGCAGGCCTCGCGCCCGGAAAGGTCGTGATCGATTTCGGTACGTCCCTGCCCGGCTCGACCATCGCCCTTGGCGCGGAAGTCGCCGCCGCTGGCGCCGTCATGCTCGATGCCCCCCTCGGTCGCACGCCCAGCCATGCCAGGGACGGTCTTCTGAACATCATGGCCTCGGGCGACAAGGCGACCTATGACAAGGTCCATCCGGTGCTCGCGGACCTCGGCGAAAACATCTTCCACCTCGGCCCTCTCGGATCCGGCCACACGATCAAGCTGATCAACAACTTCTTCGGCATGACGACGGCCAACGCCATGTCCGAGGCCTTCGCCATGTGCGACGTGGCCGGTGTCCCCCGCCAGTCCCTTTACGATGTACTCGCAGCAGGCCCGAACCATTCGGGAATGATGGATTTCGTCAAGGCCTACGCCCTCGATGGCGATCCGATGAAGCTTGCCTTCACAACACGTAACGGTCTGAAAGACATTAGCTATTACGACAGGATGGCCAGCGATTACGGCGCGGACTCGATTATGGCCAAATGTTCGAAAAGTGCACTTGGCCGCGCCGTCGAGGACGGCCGCGGAGACGACCTCGTGCCGCAGATGGTGGACAATTTCGCCCGCTGGTTCAAAGGCTGACGTGGCGACGCTGACAGCACATCCGCGCGACGACCGCACCAGCCTCGGCATCATCCTGATGCTGAGTGCGTGGGCGTTTTTCGCGCTGACCGACACCACCGTGAAGTGGCTCGTCATGGCCGGGATCCCGGCGATGCAGCTCGCCTTCTTCCGCTACGCCGTCGCCTTCGGCCTCTCGCTCGGCAACGGGCTGCGGCATGGCCAGTTTTTCGTCGGACTGGACCGGCGCGATCTGCTGCTCGTCACCCTCCGGGGCAGTCTCCTGGTAATGGCGACGGTCCTGAACTTCATCGCGCTCAACTACCTGCCGCTCTCTGTCACCTCGACCATCATGAACACCGCCCCGATCCTGGTGACGCTCCTCGCGATCCCGCTCCTGGGAGAAAAGGTCGGCCCATGGCGCCTCGTCGCCGTGCTCCTCGGCTTCACCGGCGTCCTCGTCGTCATCCGGCCCTTCGGCGAGGATTTCCACTGGGCCACGCTCCTGATCCTCGCCAACGCCTGCGGTCTCGCACTCTTCTCGATCCTCACCCGCCAGATGGCAGGAAGGATCGCACCGCAGACGATGCAGCTCTACATGGGCGCGCTCGGCACCATCGTCCTTCTGCCCTTCGTCCTCTGGACATGGCAGACCCCGGACACCCCCCTGCAATGGGTAGGCCTCGCCAGCGTCGGCCTCTGGGCCTGGACCGGACACGAGATGTTCTCGCGCGCCCATCTTCACGCAGAAGCCGGCGTGCTCTCGCCCTTCGGCTACGTTTTCATCCTTTACATGACCCTCGGTGGCTACCTCCTTTTCGGCCACGTCCCGGACGCCGCAACGCTGATCGGCGCCGCCATTATTGTCGCCTCCGGCCTCCTCATCTGGTGGCGTGAAGGCAAGCGGAGACCACCCCATGCCACATGACGTCATCTGCCTCGGCGAAGTCATGGTGGAACTGTCCCTGAACGACGCCACGCCCGACACCGCCGGCGTCGGGTTCGCCGGAGACACGTTCAATACCTGTGTCTATCTCAAGCGCCGCGCCCCCGGTCTGACCGTCGCCTACGCGACCAAGCTCGGAAAGGACAAGCTCTCCGACCGGATCGTGGCCCTGATGGAAACCGAGAAACTGGCCACCGACCTCGTGCTCCGCAGTCCCGACAGGATGCCCGGCCTCTACGCCATCTCGACCGACGAGACCGGCGAGCGCTCCTTCCTCTACTGGCGCGACCGCGCTGCGGTGCGCACGCTCTTCGAGCCGCCCGCCCTCGATCTGGCCGCGCTCGCCGGAACCGGCATGCTCTATCTCTCCGCCATCACACTGGCGATCCTGAGCCGGGACGACCGGAACCGGCTGTTCGACGGCCTCGCCGCCCTGCGCGCCTCCGGCACGAAAATCGCCTTCGATTCCAACTACCGACCTGCCCTCTGGCCCGACAGGGAGACCGCGCAGGCCGAAATCGAACGCGCATGGCGCATGGCCGACATCGCGCTTCCCAGCGTCGACGACGAAATGGCGCTCTACGGCGACCGGGACGAGACCGCGGTCCTCGCCCGCCTCAATGCCTGGGGTGTCACCGACGGCGCGCTCAAGCGGGGCGCGCAAGGCCCGGTGGCGCTGGATGGCGCGGCCGCACCGGCTTGCGCGCCGGCCCCGAAAGTGATCGACTCGACTGCGGCAGGTGACAGTTTCAACGGCGGCTACCTGGCCGCACGGCTGGCCGGGAAAAGCCCGGTCGACGCGCTGAAGGCGGGCCACGACCTCGCGGCCCTCGTCGTGCAACACCGGGGCGCGATCGTGCCCCGCGACGTGATGGGAGCAAGACAATGAACAGATACGATCTCGATGGCCAAGTCGCCGTCATCACCGGAGGCGCACAGGGGATCGGCGCCGCGGTTGCGCACCGGCTGGCCGCCGATGGCGCCCGCATCGCGATCTGGGACCTCGATGAGGTCAAGGCGGGCGCCACCGCCAAAACCATTCCGGGCCATGCCCGCGCCATCCGCGTGGACGTGACCGACTGGGCCTCTGTCGAGGCTGCTCGCGAAGCGACGCTGGACGCCTTCGGCAGCATCGAGATCCTCGTGAATTCCGCGGGCATCGCAGGGCCCGTCGCCGCCATCGAGGACTACGACACCGCCACCTGGAACCAGGTCATGGCGATCAACCTGACCGGGACCTTCCACACGAACAAGGCCGTGGTCCCCACGATGAAGGAACAGGGCTACGGCCGCATCGTCAACATCGCCTCGGTCGCAGGCAAGGAAGGCAATCCCAAGGCCAGCCACTACGCCGCCTCCAAGGCCGGCGTCATCGGTTTCACCAAGGCCATCGGCAAAGAACTGGCGACCTGGGACATCGCTGTGAACTGCGTCACGCCGGCCGCCGCCAAGACCCCGATCCTCGAACAGCTCACCCAGGAATTCATCGACTTCATGCTCTCCAAGATTCCGAAAGGCCGCTTCGTCGAGGTCGAGGAGATCGCCAACATGGTCGCCTGGCTCTCGTCGAAGGAATGCTCCTTCACCACCGGGTCCGTCTTCGACATCTCCGGCGGGCGCGCGACGTACTGAGCCATGGTCCACGCAAAGACCCGCCTGGTGTTCCGCATCCTCCCGAGAGACCCCGGACCTTCTTCCTGGCCCAAATACGGCGGGGGTCCGGGGGCGGAGCCCCCGGCGCGCCCCCACCTGAGAGAACTCGGGCCGAGCGCATGACCGACGCCCCGATCCCCTTCCCCTACGACGACCCGGCCTGGGAGACGGCCAGGGATGCCTACGGGAAGGACGACACCCGCGACCTTCTTCAGGAACTGACCGACATCTGGAGCGACGCGACCGCCGACTACCTGTTTTTCTCGTCGCTTCTGCATCAGGGCACGGTTTACAGCGCCACCTTTCTCGCCCTGCCCCATGTCGTGGCGCTTGCCGATGTCGTGCCGCCGGACCACAGGAGAACGATCTCCCTGTTCCTGGGCGGCGTGGCCTTGTATGGCCAGTTGCCACGAACCTCGGGCGGCGTCTCGCTCGCGCCGGGCGACCCCTGGGCCGCGACGCCGACCGGGCAAAGGGCGGGGACTGTCTTCCGCGCGCTCCTGCCCGAGATCGCCCGCCTGTGCGAGATCTCCTATCGCGAGGAGCCGAACGCCCGGCATGCTTCGGGCATGGCCGCCGCGCGCGGCAATCTTGACTTGGCGGCACGGCTCGAGGCCCACGACGGTGTCACGACCATCTGCCCGGCCTGCGGCGGCAAAGCCTCGGCTCCGGCCTGTCCCGCATGTGGCTGGACCGGTCCCACGATTGCACCCTGACCCCTTCATCTTGCCCTGAAATCCGCATATCCCGAAAGAAACCAACAAGAACGAGGCCCGCCCATGCTCACCACCATTCCCGGCTTCGACCGCATCGGCGAGGAAAACGCCTTCGCCGTGCTCGCCCGCGCCGGCGCCCTTGCCGCCAGGGGCAAGGATGTCATCAATCTCGGCATCGGCCAGCCCGACTTCCCGACGCCCCAGAACATCACCGAGGCCGCGATCAAGGCGATCCGCGACGGGCACCACGGCTACACGCCCGCGACCGGAATTCCGGCACTCCGCGAAGCCGTCGCCGCCGACCTCCACCGTCGCTTTGCCCAGGAGGTGAACCCCGACAACGTCCTGATCGTCCCCGGCGGCAAGGTCACCATGTTCGCCGCGATCCTCATGTTCGGAGAACCGGGCGCGGAAATCCTCTACCCCGACCCGGGCTTCCCGATCTACCGCTCGATGATCGAATTCACCGGCGCGAAACCCGTCCCGATCCCGATCCGCGAGGAAAACGGCTTCGCCTTCTCCGCCGAGGAAACGCTCGCGCTCATCACGCCGAAGACCCGCCTCGTGATCGTCAACTCCCCCGCCAACCCCTGCGGCGGCGTCACGCCGAAGGCGGAGGTGGACAAGTTGGTGGCCGGGCTCCCCGAGCATGTCGCCATCATGTCCGACGAGATCTACGACCAGATGCTCTACGACGGCGAAGAGCATGTCACGCTGCTCGCCTACCCCGAAATCCGCGACCGCCTGATCCTGCTGAACGGCTGGTCCAAGACCTACGCCATGACCGGCTGGCGCCTCGGCTACTCGGTCTGGCCGAACGGTCTCTACGACAAGGCCCGCAAGCTCGCCGTCAACTGCTGGTCCTGCGTCAACGCTCCCTCGCAATACGCCGCCCTCGAGGCGCTGACCGGCCCGCAGGACGAGGTCGCCACGATGGTCGCCGAGTTCGACGCCCGCCGGAAGCTGGTCGTCGACCTCCTCAACGACATCGAGGGCGTCTCCTGCATCGTGCCCAAGGGCGCCTTCTACGCCTTCCCCAACATCACCGCCACGGGCCGCAAGGCCAAGCAACTGGCCTCCGACCTCCTCGAAGGCCCCGGCGTCGCCACCATCGGCGGCCCCGATTTCGGCATCCTCGGCGAAGGCTACATCCGCCTCAGCTACGCCAATTCACAGGACAACATCCGCGAAGCGCTCGCGCGCATGAAAACCTTCCTCGAAAGCGCGTGACCCTTCCTCTTGGCCCAGATACTTCGGGGTCCGGGGCAGCGCCCCGGTCCTCCCCACGAAAAGGAGACAACACATGACCAAACCAACCATCGGCTTCATCGGCGTCGGCTTCATGGGACACGGGATGGCCAAGAACATCGTCGAGAACGGCTACCCGCTCGTCACCATGGCGCACCGCAAACGCGACGCCGTCGACGACCTGATCAAACGCGGCGCGACCGAGGCGAAAAGCCCGAAAGAGATCGCCGAGCAGTCCGACATCATCCACCTCTGCGTCACGGGCTCTCCCCAGGTCGAAGCGAACATCCGTGGCGAGAACGGAATTCTCGCAGGCCTCCGCCCCGGCGCGATCGTCATCGACTGCTCCACCTCCGACCCGGTCTCGACCCTGACGCTCAAGGCCGAGATCGAGGCCGCCGGCGGCCACCTCGCCGACGCCCCGCTCGCCCGCACGCCGAAAGAGGCCTGGGAAGGCACGCTCGACACCATGGTCGGCGCTTCGCCCGAGGTCTTCGAGAAGATCAAACCGGTGCTCGACTGCTGGGCCGGCGTCGTCGTCCACCTCGGCGAGGTGGGCCTCGGCCACAAGATGAAGCTTCTGAACAACTTCCTCGCCATGGGCTACGGCGCGCTCTACTCCGAGGCGCTCGCCATCGCCCGCCTCTCGGGCCTCACGCCCCAGCAGTTCGACAGCGTCATCCGTCCCGGCCGCCTCTCGAATGGCTTCTACGAGACATTCATGAAGTGGACGCTGGACCACGACGAGAACGCCCACAAGTTCGCCATCTCGAACGGCCACAAGGATATGCGCTACCTCACCAACCTCTGCACGGCGGTCGGCGCGGTGAACCCCGTGCAGTCGGCGGTCAAGAACTCCTATGCCGCGATGGAAGCCGCCGGGGAAGGCGAGCGCTATGTCCCGATGCTGGCCGATTTCATCGCGCGCCAGAACGGGCTTGATCCCGACTGACGCATCGACGGAACGGCCGAAGGACCGACAGGAAGATGACCCGCAAGATCACCGCAATCGCCACTCTGGCCAGCTTCCTGTTTCTCGCCGGATGCGGCACGCTCTCGCCCTTTCAGGGACCGGGAGAGACCACACCGCCGCCAGTGAAGGCCGGCGTCTGGCTCGACATCGAGAAGCAGCGCAGCGGAAACTGGCAGCTTCCGCTCAACGAGGGCACGACAGCGCTTGACTGGCGCCTCAGAGCCATCGACTCCGCGACCCAGTCCATCGACCTGCAAAGCTTCATCTGGTCCTTCGACAAGGTCGGCAGCATCGTCCAGGATCGCCTTCTGGCAGCGGCGGATCGTGGCGTGGACGTCCGCATCCTGATCGACGACAGCTTCCTCCTCGGCAAGGATCAGCACCTCCTCGAACTGCACCGCCATCCCAACGTCCAATACCGAGTCTACAACCCCTACAAGCGCCGCTCGACCGGGGCTGCGTCCCGCCTCATCCTGAACCTCGGCGAATTCGACCGGCTGGATCACCGGATGCACAACAAGTCGATGGTCATCGACAACCAGGTCGCCATCATGGGGGGACGGAACCTGGCCGACGAATATTTCGGCTACGATGACAAGGCCAACTTCCGCGACATGGAACTTCTTGTCGGCGGGCCGGTCGTCGAGGACATCAGCCGCTCCTTCGACGAATACTGGAACGACCGCTGGTCGTTCCCCGTCGATGCCATCGTGCGGATCCGTCAGTCCCACGTCGAAAAGGAAAGGATCGGAGACGCTGCGAGCGCGCTCGCCAGCATCTACCCCACGGAGTCGGCCGATGTCCGGCAGGGCAAATGGCTCGACATGGCCCGAAGCGCGTACACCGGCCGCGCCCGCCTGATCGTCGACGCCCCGCCCCGCGAAACGCCCCAGGCCACAAGCGACCGCCCGGTTCAGGTGGCGGACGAACTGGCGCGGATCGTCGCCGCGGCAAAGCGCGAAGTCGTCATCGTTTCGGCCTATCTCATTCCGACACCTGCCCTGACCGACGCCCTCAGAGACGCCGTCGCGCGCGGCGTTCGGGTCAGGCTTCTGACCAACTCGATAAATTCGAACAACCACATCACCGCCTACGCATCCTATCGGGGTCATATCGCCGAACTTCTCGGGCTTGGCGCCGAGGTCCACGAGGTTCAGACTCTCGCCCAGAGCCGGCCGCGCTACATCCTTGCGCCCGTCGCCCAAAAGCATCTCGGGCTTCATGCCAAGTACATGATCATCGACGGGCGCCGGTCCGTCGTCGGCAGCGCCAACCTCGACCCCCGGTCGCTGCGGATCAACACCGAGATGGTCATGGTCGTCGATAGCCAGCCTCTCGCGCAAGAACTGCTGGCGCTCACCGAGCCGGATTTCAGCCTCGGGAATGCGTGGCGCCTCTCGCTCGGGGAGGACGGCAGGATCTTCTGGCAGGGTGATGGCGTCCGGCTCGATGCGGAACCCGCCCAAAGCGCGTTCCAGCGCATCGAGGAATGGTTCTTCGCCCACCTTCCGATCGAGAACGAGATGTAGCGGCCAGCCGTTAACCTTCGTTACCGAACGCAGCAAATCCCGGCGCAATCGGCCCTTTGGGCCGACGCTGTGCCATACGCTTGCCATACGCTTTGCAGACGGTTTGCCGACCGGGCAAAATCCAGCGAAATCAAATGGAAAACCGCGTTAATCCTTGGTCCCGCGTTGCGCAACGGATCCGCGCACGCACTCCGCGTTAAGCTTATCCGAGTGCCAGTTCGCGCAACGCGCGTTCCAGGTCCGCCTGCGTGGTGATCTTGAAATTTCGCTCCGAGCCGGGGACGACTCTAACCCCCAACCCCGCCTCATGCGCTACTGCCACGTCATCCGCGCCCGAACCGTCATGCCCGCGATGCGCTCCCAGAATCTTCTTGAAATCAAAGCCTTGTGGCGTTTGCGCACGCCAAAGTCCGTCGCGCGGGACAGGCCTGACGGCCGCGCCATCCTCGACCGACCAAAGTGCATCGACCACCGGCAGCGCCGCGAAAGCCCCGTCCACCTCGTCCAGTGTGGCGATCACCTCGGCAATGATCCGCTCCGAAACGAAGGGACGGGCCGCATCATGAATCAGAACCTTGAAAGGTGCATGAGTTTCAAGTGCTTCCAGACCGTTCCTAACAGACGCAGCCCGAGTCTCTCCACCAAGAACCGGCGCCATTAACCTTTCGTCCGCCAACCCGCCAAGGGCATCCGCGCACAGTTCGGCATCGTCCGGATGAATCACCGGCAGGATATATCCAACCCCTTCCATGGAAAGGAAAATCTCCGCACACCTGCGCAGGGAGCACACCCCGTCCAGAGGGATGTACTGTTTCGGGATTTCCCCCCCAAGTCGCCGCCCGCGACCCGCCGCCACGAGAATGACGGCGACCCCGGCGGAACTGGAGTTGTTCATGGAAGACAACGTCTTACACCCCTAATACTGATCTCGCAGTTCCACCCAGACACCCCCGCCTTCGTGGCTGTCGGCAGCCGCATGAACAAAAGCCACCCCCCGCGCGCCATCGCGCACATCGGGCATCACGAGATCATTTTCGGCCACCGTCCGCCCCCCGCGACGCGCCTCCACCGCCACAGCGATTTCCGTATAGAGATTACCCCACGCATCCGACAGCGCCTCGCCATGCCCCCGCGGCAAAAGCACCATGCGCTCGGCCTCCGGCAGCATGCCAGCACCATGGCCTCGGACGATGGTCTGCTCGGGCTGGCCAACCCGCGTGTAGCGCAGCTTTTCGGGGTTCTCCTGATCCCATTCGAGGCCCCCTGTTTCGCCGTAAAGCCTTATGCGCAAACCACAATAGTTCCCGGCCGCCGCCTGCGTCACCCACATGACACCCGGCGCGCCACCCTCCATGGCAAGGTTCAGAAAGGCCGTATCCTCGGTCGCCTTGGGAGCGCCGCAGACATGCAGATCCGCCCGCAACCGCGCCACCTTCTCGCCAGCCACGAACTCCAGAAGATGCAGCGCATGCGTGCCGATATCGCCCGCTATCGCTGCCCGCCCGGTCTTCCTGGGATCGGCCTTCCAGGCAGTCTTGCGCGCTTTCGGATCGGCTGGCAAAGCCGCCTGTTCCTGCACGTACTCCACCATCACCTGCCGCAATTCACCAATGGCACCAGCCGCCAGCATCGCCCGTGCCTGCCGCACCATCGGATGGAAGACATAGGGGTATGTCACGGCAAGAACGAGACCCGTTTCTTTCTGCATTTCCAGCAGCTTGGCCGCCTCGCCCAGATCGTTTGTCATGGGCTTGTCACAGATCACGTCGATCCCTGCTTCAAGAAAGGCAATCGCGATCTCGAAATGTGTCCAGTTAGGCGTGCAGATCGCCACGGCATCGATGCCATCCGCACGCTCGGCCTCGGCACGCGCCATATCGCGCCAGTCCGCATAGATACGGCCTTCATCCAGAAGCCATGCACGCCCCGAGGCCAATGCCGCGTCCGGGTCCGACGACGGCGCAGCCGCTACAAGTTCCCAACGGTTGGAAATTCGAGCCCCGATCCAGTGCCACTGTCCCACAAGGCCTTCCCGGCCACCCCCGACCATGCCAAGCCTTAGTCGCCGGGACGCTGCGGGATATCCGCTTTTTTTCACCGCCATGATGCACCACCTTCCTCCTGTCAGCACCCTAGCAGCGCGAACGACAGGGTCCAGCGCAAGAGGGAATTGGCGGCGTGCGAGAAACGTATTAGAATTCGTGCATTCATAAGGGAGGATTCTCATGCATCGCTTGCTCGCACTCGCAACAGCACTTCTTCTCGCACTACCCGCTGCCGCCGTTGAAATGGGAGATGACGGACTGCACAAACCGGAGTGGTTCCGCGACACGTTCAAAGACTTGCAGGAGGACTTTGCCGAGGCCGAAGCCGAGGGCAAACGCGTGTTGATTATCGTCGAGCAGCGCGGGTGCTCCTATTGCAAGGAAATGCACGAAAAGACGTTTCCCGACGAGCGCGTCAAAGCGCTGCTTGAAAACGACTATTTCCCAATCCAGATCAATCTGCACGGAGACATAGAAATCATCGATACGGACGGCGAGGAGCTGACGGAGAAGGGAGCCACGCGGAAATGGGGCGTCCTTTTCACGCCGACGATGATCCTGATGCCGACCGAACTCGACACGTCGAAATCAGCCACTCAGCAAGCGGTCGCCGTGATGCCGGGGGCATTCTCCCCCGGAACGACCCTCGATCTGCTGACTTGGGTCAAGGAAGAGCGCTATCTCGATCAGTCGGAAGAAGATTTTCAGCGATATCACGCCCGGATGATCCAGGAGCGCAATGACGGCGATACCCGCTGATCACTCCGCAGGCACGCCAACGGGACTGGTGGGACGGCGATCGAGCAGGCGGTCAGTGACGCGGCCGCCAACCATGATTGCGCCGAGAGCCAGCAGTGCGGCGACACTCAGCATTCCGACGCCAGACAAGCCTGCACCAACCGTGCAGCCACCGGCCAGCACGCCGCCAAAGCCCATCAGCGCGCCGCCGGCCAGGTAGCGAAGTGTCTCGTCCGGCGCAGAAAAGCTGACCAGCTTCAAATCCCCCCGAGCCGCCGCGGCCAGAAAGCTGCCGGCAATCACGCCGGCCACCAGGCCGGTACCGAACCCGGCGGGGATCGACGTCGAAGCTATGGTCCAGAACAGGGTTTCCGACCAGGGCGCCGTGAATGACAGGGACTCGAGCGCGATGGGGTCGAACTCGTCGTAGAGCAGGAAGCCAGTTCCGACCCAGCCCAGCGGCACAAGAGCGCCAATAAGCGCGGCAAGCATCATGTCGCGAGGCCGAGCACCAGAACGCAGCACAACGGTCGCGATCAGGGCAACCAACAGGCCACCCCAGACCCAAATTCCGCCCGGCAAGCCGCTCAGGAGGGCAGCGTCGCCCGTTTCGACAGTTACCGCGCCAATCGCCACGCGCACAGGCGACAGAACGCCTTTCAGGGTAGCGTGCGCCACGATTGCGAAGGTCGCGATAACAAAAACCGCACGTAGGTTGCCTGTCGCGCTCAGTACGGTCAGGCGCGAAACGCAGCCTCGAGTCAGGACCATGCCGACGCCAAACAGAAGTCCGCCAAGGAGAATTGCCAGTACCGGCACGTCCGACGTGGCAAAGCGGTGGTCTGAGAAATCGACAATTCCAAGACCTGCGATGGCTTGCGTTCCGACGATTGCAGCCAAGAGAGCCGTGAGCCAAACGCCGAGCGCCGCAGAGCGTTCAACCCGCCCGCCGACAAGTCCACGACGCAGACAAAAACGCGACACCTGAGCTGCCGCACCGAAAAGGAGGCCCAGAAGTGCTCCGAAAAGCACCGAAGCGAAAATCGGTGAAATCTCGGTTTCGAAGATCTCGAACAGCATGTCTTGCTCCCCTTTTCCAGACCGCAGCGCCGTACAGAAATCGAACGCGACTGCCAAGTGGAGCCGAAAGGAAAGCGTTTCCTGTGCCGCATGCAAACCGGAACAAAGTCACTCATTCAACGAAAGAAAGAGAAGAAAAAACTCTGTATGTTCCAAACTCCGAGCAAACACCCCTAAATTGGAGAAAATCCAACTTGCCAAAAAAAGACGCCCGCTTCGAAAAACGGGCGTCAGTCACGGAACGAGGGACAGTGATCGGATCGGGTGTTCCGTACCCGGTCCAATAGGTAAAATGGGGTCGGAAACGCGTTTTGGTTAGAGGTTGTCGCAAAAATGTGAACAGATCATTAAATGCGTCATGCACTCAGAACGCCTGGCCAATTCTCGTCGGCCCTGGCGATATATCCGTCGACATTTTCCAACCATGTCCGGCGGACGCGTTTGGAATAGTTCAGGTACAGACGTCCGTTGTGGATGGTCCAGGCGTCAGGATCAGTTGAAGCCGTATAGCCCTGGCTCACGGCATAGGCGCAATACCCACCGTACTTGGGTGCATGGACTTCCGGATCGGCATCGAAGCGCGCCTTGTTCTCCACGCTGGCAAAGCGCAGAACGGCACCATTCCAATCCGACGTTATGGCCTTGTCCCCGCGCACCGGCTTTCCCTCGGTGAAATAGGCGACGGGGTCGTATCCGTTGATTGCAATGCCGTCATCGGCGAACACCGGCGGCGTGGCCGCCGCCACCGGCTGAGCGACAACCACGACTGCCGGAAATGCAACGGCAACTTTAAGGAATTCACGACGTGTCTGCATTGGATCAGTCCTTGGACAACCATCTTCTGTGAACGCAAGATGACGCCCAGGCTCGCGGTCCGAAAGCCTCTTGGCGTCGATTTGATCGGGAGGATGGTCTTCGTGAGATATGTTACAGTAAAGTCAGTCGAAGATGTCAAAAACGTCGTCGAGGATGTCTTCCGCAGCATCCTTCAACTCAGCCATGAAGCGCTGAGACAAACTCATCCCACGCTTTTTCCGGTACTTTTTCAGCTTCTGTTCCGGCACGCGAACCGGCGAAGGCCGGACCAGTTCCCGATCACCATGCGCATCGCTTCGGAGCATTTTGAGTTCGTGCAGAGGCGCGCCGCAATTCGAGCAGGCAAGTTCATGCCGCTCTTTGCCCCGCAAAACGAGCGCGGCGCGCGATCCACAGTAGCAGCATGTGACTATTTTCGAAGAATGCGGCATTGGTCTCTAACGTAACTGTCGCACAGCATATAGGGACACCGCCGCTGCGTTCGAGACGTTCAAGGAGCCAAATGATCCGGCATAGGGGATCCTTGCAAGAAAATCGCAAGTTTCCTTGGTCTTTTCGCGCAATCCCGGCCCCTCTGCCCCCAGAACCAGAGCCACCGGCCTGTCCTCGGCAGCGGTGAGCGCAGCATCCAGCGAGATTTCCGCCTCGCCATCCAGACCGATCAGAACGAAGCCCATATGGCGCAAACGTTCCATTGCGTTTGCAAGGTTTCCTACCCTCAAATATGCCTGACGCTCCAGCGCACCAGATGCCGTCTTGGCCAACGCGCCGGTCTCGGGTGCGGAATGCCGTGCCGGAGCGATGACCGCGCGAGCACCGAATACTTCGGCTGAACGCAGCACGGCGCCGACATTGTGGGGATCGGTAACACGATCAAGACAGACAACAACAGGGCGGTCTTCACCTCCGACGACAAGGTCTTCAAGGGCACCCCAATCCAGCGCCTTCACCTCGAGAGCGGCACCCTGGTGTACCGAACCGGGATCAATCGGCGCAGGGAACTTGCGAGGATCCGCAATCTCGGGCTCCAGATCACATGCGATCAAGGCATCGCCCAACCGGTCAGCCGCGTTCTTTGTCAGTATCAGACGCAGTTTCTCTCGCCGCGGATTCAACAAGGCATCACGGACTGCGTGAATGCCAAAAAGCCAAACAGTCTCTGACGCCGCCTGACGCCTCGCCTGCTCCTTTTCGACTATCCATTTCGGTTTTTTAGCCATGGACACCGCCTATCCGTGAAAGCCAGTCTTGCCAAGCAGGAGCGATCATTTTCGCACCGATTTCCGCTTGACCGCCCTCCTGCCCATAGTTATCTGACCCCCCGTGCAGGTTTCGACCCGCACGAAGTGGGCGACAGGCCGCAAGGTGTGGCAGGGGACTGTAACTCCCTCGCGGAGACGCACGCCTGGTTCGATTCCAGGGTCGCCCACCACTCACCTTTCCCCGAACAGATGGATATTTGCGCCTCGGAGATAATGTCGTGTTTTCCGCAGGTTGCAGGGCATTGCAAGGCGGCAAAGCCACAATCTGGTCTCTGCAAGCGGCCGTATCGGGGCCATTTCGCCAGAAGTCTCTGCGGGCGAGTGCCGCGTGATATCTCTTGAGGGAAGTGCGGCGATTCAGGCGGCAGGAAAGCCGAGAACGCGGCGCTGTTCCGCCCAATCAAGGGGAAGATCGGAAAGCGCGCGCAGCTTTTTGGCTGTCAGGTCGGCTGGTTGGTGCCCTTCAAGAATCGCGCCTGAGATGTCTGGGGCAAGCCAGGCGAGCGGCAGGACACGGCTGACATGGCCCGGCCGCAGCTGCGCCCGTTTGGTGATCTCTGCAACGGTCGCGACCTTGCCTTCGATCAGGTCGTCCATCCAGCGCCGTGCATCGGCGACGAGCGCGATCAAATCCGGGTCGCGCTGCGGCGCGCCGGTGTCAGCGCGCAAGACGATCGGACGGTTGCGCCCGGACCGTCGCAGAGCAATGGGCAGCTCGAAGGGAGGCATCAGGACCTCGGGTATTTCCGGTTTGTCGAGGAGCGGCTCTAGGTTCATCTGAATGCGTAAAACTGCACCTTCGAAGTCTATGCGATGAAGGAAGCTTGCCGGGTTCACCCGATCCTCTTTATCCAAAGGTCCTACAGCAGCGTGCCTCGCAATCTCCCCTGCGCGATCGAGTGCAGCAGCGATTGGTTCTGGATTTGCACCAAAACTGTTCAGCCCCAAGGCCGGCCATTCGCGGTCGCCGAGACGGATAGCGACTGCATCCGATACGATTGCCTCAAGAGCAGCAGCCGGCAACCGATCCACTGCACGATCATCCTCTGGACCATCCTTCTTCGAGACATAGTACCAATATCGCTTTGAGTGCCGGACAGTATCTGAGCGCAACGTGCGCATCGCGTAGCTGCTCTTCATCGACCGACCATGCTGGTCGAAGAGCACTCGATCCAACATGCGGCGGGCGGGCTTACGACGCCCCGCGATCGAGCCACCTCCGTTCCCGTCCAACTGCGCCTGAACCTGTATCAATGTGATCTCGTCGATGATTGCTTCGTGCTGCCCGTCATGCAGCACGCCCCTGTGACGGATCTTGCCGACATAGGTCGCACTGCGAAGCAGGTGGTAGAGAGCACCGGTGGAGAACGGCCGCCCTCCCGAGACACGGCCATGGGGCGATCTGTGCGGCGCTTGCTGACGACCCCGAGCTCAGACAACCTGCGTCGCAAAATGGGTACAGACCCAAGCGCAAGGTACTCGCGGAAGATCGTGCGGACCGCGTCGGCCTCTTCGTGGTTCACCAAGAGTGTCTTGTCTTCCGCGTCGTAGCCGAAGGGCACAGCCCCGCCCATCCACATCTCTTTCTTCTTGGAGGCTGCTACTTTGTCTCGAATGCGCTCGGCCGTGACCTCTCGTTCGAACTGCGCAAACGACAACAGCACGTTCAGCGTCAGCCGGCCCTTCGACGAGGTCGTATTGAAGGCCTGGGTGACCGAGACGAAGCTGACCCGTGCCCCATCGAAGATCTCCACCATCGTCGCAAAGTCGGAAAGCGCTCTCGTTAAGCGATCGACTTTGTAGACGACGATGACGTCGATGAGGCCGGCGCGTACATCCGCAAGCAACCGCTGCAGGCCCGGCCGCTCCATGGCCCCACCAGAGAAGCCCCCATCGTCGTAACGATCCGAAAGCTCGGTCCATCCCTCATGACGTTGGCTGAGGATGTAAGCCGCACAGGCATCACGCTGCGCATCGAGCGAGTTGAAGCTCTGTTCCAGCCCCTCCTCCGTGGACTTCCGGGTATAGATCGCACATCGCTCGCGGATCATGACGCCGTCTCCCGAAGCCCGAAGAACTTCGGGCCGTTGCGCGGCGTCCCCTTCATCGCGCGGGCCACAGCAGAGAGCGAGGAATAGGTCTCGCCATTCCACACGACACCATCGGCCTCAAGGATCACTTCGTGGGTCTCCCCGGCCCACGAATTCAGAAGACGCGTGCCGTCGGGTACGGCCACTGGCGCGAGCCCGCTGACCGCCGCCTCGGCGTTCGCACCCTCTGCGCGCCGCTTCATGATCGCCTGCCATTGCCGACGAAGCGCTGGGGTCTCACCACCCTGCTCCTCGACTTACCGATCCCATGCCAGCGCAAGCCGCATCAGCCTTGCCGACAGTGTCGGTGGGGGCGGCGCACCCCGCCGCTCCCGCCAGATCGCACGCAACTCCGCCGCGGGCGATTGGGCCAGCGTCTCGATGGCGGGACGAGGGCCAGGCCTTGCCTCCTGTCCGACGGCACCGGATCAGACCGCCAGCCGGTAGGCTTTCCGCCCGTTCGTAACCTCAAGGTCTATCGTGCCACCCGCTTTGCGAAGACCTGAGATCGCTGCCCTCACCGTGTAAGGCTGGCAGCCGAGCTCCTTTTGCAGCTGCGCCAGCGTCGCGCCTCGTGCGCGGGCCAGTAGCGCCTCAAGCTTTGCTTTCTTGGTGGCTATGGCCTTGCTGGACGCTGCCTGTGCCTGCTTCCCGCCGCCCTTGCAGCTTCTCCGCCCGGACTGCTGGCGTGGTCGTTCAATCTGCGTCGTGTCGCTCATATCGGCTCTCCTCGAGGTAACGGCGCCGGACCATACACGCGCCTATACCGCCGAGAGCCCGGAAACCCGGGCGGACACCTGCGACACGCCTGCGTCGCGACAGCCACACTGACGCTCGAACGCCGTGCGAAGTCCGTTAGGGGAATGCCTGTAAAACGCACAATAGCGTGGAGTCGTGCTAACCCTCGAACGACGGCTAAGCACAGAAAGCCAGACATCCGACCACTTCACTCAGATGACCCATGGGAGCCCAACTCTCTCATTCGTCACCTCGCGGCGAACGACCGCTCTTCGGAATGTGCGATTGGCGTACGCGATGCACGGGGCGGCTTGCACACCCCTCTGGCATCAGCGCTCTTCAACGCCTGCCGATCTTTCAGTGACAATCCTTTGACTCTGAGCTTCGGTTCTAAGCCTCTCTATTATTTCGCGTTCGCTCAAGCTATTCTCCGCGCGTTGCAGAACAAGCTCCGCGTGCCGCACGCCATCTTCATCATAACCATAGAGAACGGACTGAGCTCTGATATCGGTGGGCCCGGACAACCATGAGCGGCGGCTCATCGGATCGATGTAGAGCGTTGTCTTGGAATAGTGTTCGTCTCCGCTTTCGATGTCTGTTCGGGCGAACATGATCTCGTCCACCCCTTGATGCTCAAAAGGCTGGCTGATGCTGCGAAAGAAAGAGTCCATGTTGCCGTTAGCATCAACGCCGTATCCCGTGATGGACAGCGATGCGACGTCCTGAGAGATGCGCCAGATGCCAAAGTGTCTTTTGCCATTTACTTCGTAGCCGTAGGTCCACAGGCCTTTCACGAACCTGTTGCGGTGGTAGAGCGCGAGTAGGGCGTCGGAGCGACGGATCAGCCAGTAGACCAGCAAGATTAGGAGCCTGAACAATCCGACGCTTGTGAAGAACGTGATGAGCCATCCGACTTGCGGTTGGATGTCATCGATGTTCGCGAGCAGATTGCTAAGCGCCATGATATAGGAGATCGTGATCAGCAGAATGAGGATGTTCACCTTTTCCAGGATCGTCATGGTCTTAGTGTCCCTCTAATGATCGCGCGAAATGTCGCCCGGTGCTGAGGGCGGTGCGTGAACGACACGCACCGCCGGGTTAGGAGCGCGCATTAGAACGACTGTGTTTGAGTCTGAGTCATCAAGAGCAGCCCGAAGAGAAGCAGCGCGGCAGACACTACGCAGGCGACCGTCCGTACGGAGTTCCAGAACGTCCAACGTGGGACATAGGTCTGAAGCCAGAAGTCGCGTGTGTTGCCCGATGACATCTCCATGCCCGCAAGGGCTTCGTTCATGGGCACGTTAAAGAAGACGGTGACGCCGAAACATCCGATGAGATAGACCAGCCCGGCGATCATGATCAGAGTTCCCGCGGGACCGGAGAGGCCAAATGCGCCATAACCGGCTACGATCAGCGAAACCGCCGCCATGCCCAGAAAGAGCGCCATGAACACCCAGCGAAAGACCTCGCGGTTGATGACCTGCATGGCTTCTATACCGCCATGGCCTCCTGTCAGCGTTAGAGACCGCATGATGAAGTCGGAAAAGGCAAGGAACACGCCACCGACGAGGGCATAGGCGAGGATTGCAAATTGGAAGAGAAAGAAGAAAGCAGTCGACATTGTCGGGACTCCTGATTGGGATGATGCGGCAGGAAAACGATGCCTCCTGCCGCGCGTTGTGCGGTTCAGGCGGCTGCGGGCCAGGCGCCGGCGGCCATCGCGGTCTGGGCGAACTCCGCAAAGTCGCGCGGTTTGCGCCCCAAGGCCCGCTCGACACCATCCGCCGTGTAGGCGTTGCGGCCATCCAGCGTTTCGCGTGCAATTTGTGTGAAGACCTCCGCTACGAAGTCACCGCCGGAGGCCGCGACATTGGCGTGAAAGTCCTCAAAGGTGATAGGGATATACTGGATGTGGCGACCCAGCGTCGTGGACAGGACATTAGCCATCTCGGCAAATGTCATCAGACGCGGACCGGTGACTTCATATCGTTCGCCGATATGACCGTCTTCGGTCAGGGCAGCGACCACCACGTCGGCGATGTCGTCAATATCGATGATCGGCTCGGGCATGTCCCCGCCGGGCATCGGCAGCACGCCACCCAGGATCGGATCGCGCAGGTAACCCTCGCTGAAATTCTGCGCAAACCACGCTGCACGTACGATTGTGAACGGCAGACCAGAGTTGTGCACGACGTCCTCGCCCATGCTGGCGAAATGCTCTCCGCGGCCGGAGAGGAGGACTATGTGATGAAGTCCGGTTTCGCCTGCGACCTTAGTGAAAGCCTCCAACTTCTCGACCGCGCCCGGGAAGGCGAGATCAGGAAAGTAGGTCACGTAGGCCTTGGAGACGCCGCTCAAAGCAGGTGCCCAGGTTGCCGGGTCTTCCCAATCAAAAGGGGTCTCGGCACGCCGCGCACCACGCCGCACCGCGAAGCCTTTTGATTCGAGTTTGACGGCGACGCGCGAGCCTGTTTTGCCGGTGGCGCCAATAACGAGGATGGGTTGGTCAGTCATTTTCGTTCTCCTTGGTTCAAGTTGATAGCCAAGGTTTAGAAAGACCAGGGGTTGCCGGTATTGACCGTGCTTGCCAAGGTTTTGACATCCGCTGCCAAAACAGTTTTGCATCGGGCCCTGCCGCAAAGCGAAGAGCGGCGCTGGAATGCCCAACGCCGCCTTTCTCCGCCACAGTCAACTGGTGCGGTTACTCTGTTTCGTAGAGTGTGAATTGCATATCTGCGGCTTCTTCACGAAGAGGCTTGCAGGCGGTGTACTCAGGCGAGGCAAACCATGTCTTGGCCGTAGCGGCGTCAGGGAAGCTTACAATGGCGATGGAGTGCTTTTCTTCGTCCCCAACCAGCGCGCTGACCTTGTCGCCAATGGCGACAAACTCACCCCCATGGGCAAGCACGGTTGGGCCCGCCGCGGTGGCATATGCGTCCATTTTGTCGGCATTCTTAACGTCGAAACGTGCAACGATAAGTGCGGTCATGTTCTGTCTCCTTGGTTCAAGTTGATGCCCAAGGTTTAGAAAAGCCAGAGGCGCCGGTATTGACCGCAGTGGCCAGGGTTTTGACATCCGCTGCCAATGCGGCGTGTCGCGGGGTCCTTACCGAAGAGATTTCCGATAGGCCGCCGGTGTCACCCCCATCCATCGCTTGAAGGCGCGGTTGAAGGCACTTTGCTCGGAATACCCGGTGAGGAACGCGATATCAGACAGCGAATAGCGTTCTTCTTCCAGCATGGCTGTGGCGATCTCGCGCCGGGTTTCTTCGGTCAGGGTCTGAAAGCTGAGACCATGTTCGGCAAGGCGTCGGTGAAAGGACCTTGCGCTCAGGCCCATTCTTCGCGCGATATCGGCCATCTTTGGAAGACCGTCACTGAGAGCGCAGGCAATCTCGCCTTTCGTTTGCGCCTGCAAAGCCGGCGTGTCGTCGATCTGTGCAAGTTCCTGATCAAGATGCGAGACAAGAAACCTTGTGATCCCTTCATCCCCCAGAACGTTGGGTTCAAGAAGAGAATGACGCGAGAGGAGCATCGCATCCTTGTCCGCGCCGAAATGAACGGGACAGCCGAAATAGGCTTCGTGATGTTTGATGGTCTTGGGCGCAGAATGCTTAAAATAGACCTCGATTGGAGCAAACGGTCTCGGCGACACCTGCCGACTGAGTGAAACGCCACTTGCTAGGTCGGCCTCAATCGAGATGCGCATCCCGAGCCGACGAATGCCGTCTCGATGTTCAACAAACAACATGCCGTCATTGGTCTCTTCGATTACGTATTGCGTAAAACTGGTCCAGAGGCGCCAGTATCGTGCGACGCGAGAGTAGGACCCAAGCAGATTGGGCGCGGATTTCCAGGCCAGACCGAGGGCGCCGTATTCATCCGGCCGCATCGCCTCACCAACGATCAATGGCAAAGACGTTATGTCCATCTGCTCGGCCATCAACTCAATCATGCTGTAGTAATCATCTTCATCGAGCATGTGCTTTGGGTCCCATGCACCGTTCGCATCAACGCCAACGGATGCCAGCACGGCGCTTGCATCAATGGCGTTGCCCGCAACCCCAACAACCTTTCGAGCAAAGAGAGACGTGACCTGACCCATAAGGCAAAGCTAGTTCAGTCGAAAACACCATCCAAGCCTCGCGTTATCAAAACGGTCATTCGCTTTGCCATGAAGGACGGCCGCTTCGTCCGCATTTCCGTCGTTGGCCCCATTTCGTCGGATGTCCGATCTTATCGAAAGCGGTCGTTGAAGGTCTCAAAGTGCGGCGTACGGTGCATGCGCTCGGTTCCTGAAAGTGTAAAAACAGTAAAGTACGCAGGTCGGCATGGTGCCGATGCCTGGTGTGGGATGGCTGGATGGAGACTTCACCATGTCGAGTATCCAACTTCCCATAGTCAGGACGTCTCGGCCGCCGTGGAACAAGGGCCGACTGATTGGTCAGAAACGCCCTTTAAAGCCAAGACAGGTCTGGGCAATTCGTGCGCGGCTCGAACTCGCTGGGAACCAGCGCAACCTCGTGTTGTTCAACCTCGCGATCGACAGCAAACTTCGCGGGTGCGATCTTGTTCGATTAAAAGTGGCCGATCTCGTCGTTGCCGGAGCCGTCCGAGACCGCGTGTCGGTCATCCAGCGAAAGACAGACCGACCAGTTCAATTCGAGGTCTCCGAGAATACACGGCGATCGTTGCTTGAGTGGGTCGCAGCGCCAGCCATGCGCGGTTGCCCGTTCCTTTTTCCAAGCAGGTTCCACGACTCGTCCCACCTTTCGACACGGCAATACGCGCGTCTCGTTCGAAACTGGGAGTCGGTCATCGGTCTAGAACCGAGCGGGGACGGAAGGCAGCGCTGATCTACCAAAAGACTGGCAATCTTCGAGCAGTCCAACTTCTGCTCGGACACACTAAGGTAGACAGCGCCGTCAGGTACCTTGGAGTAGAACTCGACGATGCGCTTAGCATCGCCAAGAAGATCGACATTTGAGAGTTTGGCGGACGGCAGAAGCCGTCCGCCTTTCCATCTTAAAATGGATGTCAGAACGTCCGCACGCTAACGGCCGCTCGTCTGGATAGCAGACCATGGTCCAATTGTGTTCGATGACCGAATTGCGGACCTAGCGGACGTTCGTTTCAGTTCTGTATGGTTGTGCAACAAAGACGGCGCAGCGCCAAGCTGATGTCCGCTCAAATGTACCTTTCGGCAGTAAGACCGCCAAAGTCGATTTCGGGCTTCTTGCCAAGGACCATGTCGGCCACAGCCTTGCCCGAACCCGCCGACATCGTCCACCCCAGCGTCCCGTGGCCAGTGTTAAGGTAGAGGTTCTTCAGTCGCGTCGGTCCAAGAACTGGCGTGCCGTCTGGTGTCATTGGCCTAAGTCCCGTCCAGCCTTCCGCCTTTGAAAGATCGCCACCTCCGGGGAAGAGATCGTTGACCACATGGCGCACCGTGTCTGTCGCATGTGGACCGAGGCGTCCCGAATAGCCGGCAATCTCCGCCTGACCAGCAACCCGAATGCGGTCTCCTAGCCGCGTGATCGCCACCTTGTGCGTCTCGTCCATGATCGTCGATTGCGGTGCCGCATCCTCTTCTGCCACAGGCAGCGTCACTGAATACCCCTTTACCGGATATATCGGAAGCCGGATACCAAGAGGATTCAGAACTCGGGGTGCGAAGCTGCCCATCGCGCAAATGTAGGCATCCCCGGCAATCCGGCCGGCAGGCTCGGTCTCGACCCCTATTACGCGGCCACTCTCGACCTCGATCCGCCGGATGGTCTGGCCGTAGAGGAACTCCACGCCGATCTCGGCGCACTTTTCGGCGAGTGCGACAGTGAACATTCGGCAGTCGCCTGTCCGGTCAGAGGTGAGCCTTAGACCGCCGACGAATTTATCGCGGACTTTGCTCAAAGCTGGTTCCGCTGCAATGCACCCTTCAGGATCGAGCACCTCAAACGGCGAGTCGTATTCCGCCAGTATTTCCTGGTCGGCCTTCGATGCCTTGAGCTGCTTTTCGGTCCGGAACAACTGCAGGGTACCCTGTGCGCGCCCATCATACTCGATACCTGTCTCGGCAATAAGATCAGGCAAACAGTCTCGGGAATAGCTCGACACACGCACCATGCGAGACTTGTTGATCCGATAGCTCTCCTCGTTGCAATTTCGGAGCATCTGGATACCCCAGCTCCACATAGTGGGGCTGATCAATGGCCAGATGAATAGTGGACGGCGCTTCATGAACAACCATTTCAGCGCCTTCACTGGGATGCCCGGGGCTGCCCAAGGCGATGTCATACCGTAGGAAAGCTCTCCGGCGTTGGCGTAGCTTGTCTCAAGCCCTGGACCGGGTTGTCTATCAATTACGGTAACTTCCGCGCCCGCACGCGCAAGATACCAGGCGGTGGTAACACCGATAACGCCAGCGCCGAGCACGATTACTTTCATCTATGGTCTCTCCAGATCTGCTCAGCAGGCGGCAGTGACTATGATTTCCACTTTCAGCTCCGGTCGGGCCAGCTTTGCCTCTCCGCAGGCGCGGGCCGGTGCATGGCCATCCGGCACCCATGCATCCCAGACGGCGTTCATGTCTGCAAAATCACCCATATCCGACAACCAGATCACTGCTTGAAGGATCTTGTCAGGCGAAGAACCGGCTTTCTCCAAAAGCGCCTCCACCCGAGACAAGCAGTCCCGGGTCTGTTCGGTAACTGTGACACCGGAACCGACCTGACCGCACAGGTACGCCACGCCGTTGTGCTTTACGATCTTACTCATTCTCCGGCCTGTATCGATCCGTTCGATCACGCTTGCCTCCCACTCTAATGCGTTCGGAGCGGGATGCTCCATCTCCGCTATCAGGTCCAACGTTACCGGCTTAGGAGAAAAGCGCATACGATAATCGCCAAACGCGCCGCATGTGCTTCCGTTACGCTTGGCCAGCCGAAACAGCTTACTAACTACCCTCAAAATAGATTAGATTGCCTCAAGTCTCCAGGAAGGGAAGAGATTGGCCCTTTGGCAATAAGCTTCCGTGTCCTCCCCGGCAAAAAGACCGTCGCGTGAGACGAGTACAGTTCGCCAGTTGCGGGCCTCCGCTCCAAGGATGTCGGTATGCAACGTGTCTCCACACATCACTATGTCTTTATGGGCAACCCCGGGCAGCGAAGCCTCGATCATTTCGTAAACTTCAGGAAACGGTTTGCCGAAAAAACGGATATCGGCAAAACCTCCGTCGGCCAAGAGATGGCCGAAGTATCCAGGCTCAAGAGTAAAACGACCCTCTCTCGGGGCCACCAGATCGGCGTTGGCGATCATGACAGGCCTGGGGTGACGTGCGAGTGATGCGGCCAGCATCGACTGGCGTTCGTCTGTCCAGTTTTCGCTGGACAGAAAAATGAAACCGCCAACCCTGTCAAAATCCCCCGGATCATTCTCTAGGCGGCAAGCCTCCACGGGAACATCGGATAAGTCATCCGACGATGCCGCGATGCATCCCCACAGCCCAGGCCTAAGAGCCCGCAGCGTCGCGTCGCGACTCGTGACGATCTCGTCTGAATGCACGTTCATCCCAAGTCGGCAAAATTTTTCCACAGCCGTCGCGTGGTTGTAGCTTGCTGCGTTTGACAGGATGCGGATTTTGCACCCTGCGCCCCTAAGTTGATCAAGTCGCTCTGAGGCCCCAGGGATCGGTGTGTCTCCCACGTTAAGAACACCGAATGCATCAAAAACAAAGGTATCGACGTCATCCGCTATATCAAGGAGAGAGCCGATGTCCTGCGTCTGAGTTTTATTTCGGACGTCTGGGAGACGATGCCGGACGGCTTCGTAGCGTTCAAATATGCCGTGAATACGGTCCATGCGCGGAGAGATGTAGTTTTCCTTCAGGTCGGCCCCGGTTTCTTGAGTGCAAGTTGCTAGTTGACCTTACTATGCATCCTCAAAAATGGAAGAAAAAACGACAAAACCACAAAATTTGGCAGCTCACGGCATTCATTCCGAAATTCCGATAGGCTTCAAGCTACTGAAAAAATTATGCAAAATGTCAAGTTGGGATTTTTCCGGCTCAGAAGGCGTAAATTCCTGCCCTGAGTGGGCGCCTTTTTTGTTGTTTTGTGGCTTTTTCAAATATAGCCTTTGAAGAAGCAAAGGGACTCAGATGGCCTCGAAAAAGCTCCGCCGACGGGATTTGATCCAGCAGGTTGCGCAAGAGCGCGGCGGCGTAAGCGTGGGTGCGCTTGCAGAGATGTTGGGTGTTTCGACGCAGACCATCCGACGTGATCTGGACACCCTGTGTGACGGAGAGACACTGCGTCGAGCGCACGGGCGCATCGAACTGGCCGAAGACCGGCTCAATACCCCATTCGATCAACGTGCTGGAACAAACCTCGTAGGCAAACGCGCCATTGGCGAAGCTGTTGCAGCAAAAATTCCCGACGGCGCAACACTATTTCTCTCTATCGGCTCGACCACGCTAAGCGTCGCACGGTCATTACGTCACCGAAAGCAACTAACCGTCATAACGAACAACCTCAGTGCTGCGATGGCTCTGAGCGAAGAAGTTTCGAACCGCATTATTCTGCCGGGAGGCGAGGTACGCCTGCCCGATAGAGATTTCGTCGGCGAAGAAGTGATCGCGTTCTTTGGGCGATACAGGGCTGAATTTGCGATCTTTGGCACAGCTGGTGTCGACGTGGACGGGGGGCTGCTGGAATTCCATCAGTCCGAAGTCCGGGCCACTGAACAGATGCGCCGGAATGCACAGTCCTCCGTTCTAGTCATCGACCGAAGCAAGTTCGGTCGTCTTGCTCCTGCACTCGGCGGAAATATTGCCGATATAGACCACATTGTTTGCGACCGTCCACCCGCCGATCCCTTCCCGAGTCTCTTTCGTGACTTGGGTTGCGAGGTTGAATTTGCCGAGGACATCGAATGACCGATAAAGAACCGTTCGTGCATGTCGAGAACGTCGCCAAACGTTGGAATGGGCAGCTGGGTGTCGAGCGCATCGACCTTTCGATCCCGCGCGGCTCGTTCGTGGCGCTTCTGGGACCGTCGGGCTGTGGGAAGTCGACGACGCTCCGGCTCGTTTCGGGCCTCGAGCTTCCCGATGAGGGGACAATCACCATTGACGGGAGGAATGTGACCGCTGCTGCACCCTCCGAGCGCAACCTGTCAATGGTCTTTCAGTCCTACGCCCTGTTTCCGCATCTCAGCGTGGCCGAAAACGTCATCTTTGGCCTAAAAGTCCGCAAGGTCGCCCCAGCGGAGCGGCGTGAAAAATTGCAACGCGCGTTGGAGATCACTGGTCTTGTCGGCTATGAGAACCGCAAGCCTGGCGAATTATCGGGCGGTCAGCGCCAGCGTGTGGCGCTGGCCCGCGCCATCGTCGCAAATCAGCCCCTGTGCCTGATGGACGAGCCCCTGTCGAACCTCGACGCCAAACTCCGCGCTTCTGTGCGTAAGGACATCAAGAAACTTCAGATCGATCTGGGTATCACCGTCATCTACGTGACCCATGATCAGACCGAGGCGATGAGTATGGCCGACATGGTTGTTCTGATGAAAGATGGCCACATCCAGCAAACTGGTGCGCCCGAAGATTTGTACTACCGGCCCGCCAACACCTTCGTTGCGGAGTTTGTGGGCGCGCCGCCAATGGCGCTACTCGACCGCGGAATATTGGCTGGCTACGAAGGCGCGCCGAAGATCGGACTCCGCGCCGAGAACCTGCGTGTCGCAGAGCCCGGTCAGGGAAGACTGATCTGCAAGGTCACGGAGTGCGAATTCCTTGGTTCTGAGACCTTCATCGGCCTCGAATTGGAAGGTGCTCGCGGTCTGACTGTGGCCATGCCCGGCCTGAAACATATACCTCAGGGTGAGAAACTCGAGATCACTTTCGCCGACGAGGACCTGCATTTCTTCGATGAAGCCGGCGTCAGAACGACCCGCCGAAGCGCAGTGCTTGAAGCGTGAAATTCGGCGTCAAACCAAAATCAATAAGGGAGGAAACTATGACTCAACTGACGAAACTCGGATTGGCGGCGGCAACCGCGGTCGGTCTTGCGGCCCCGGCAATCGCCGAGACCGAATTGACGATGTACTATCCCATTGCTGTTGGCGGCGCGTTGACCGAGGTGGTGGACGGGATCGTGGCCGACTTCGTAGCGGCGAATCCTGACATCAAGGTTAACGCGGTCTATTCGGGCAACTACGACGATACCCGCGTCCGGGCTCTTTCTGCGCTGGCCTCAGGGGAACCAGCGCAGCTCGCAGTGATGTTCTCGATCGACGCATACGACCTGATTGAGCAGGACCTGATTGTGGCCTTCGAGGATATCGAAGGCGTAGATCCCGCATGGCTCGATAGCTTTTATCCCGCACTGATGGCCAATGGTCGGATCGAGGGAAAGACGTGGGGCATCCCGTTCCAGCGCTCGACTATCGTCGCCTATTACAACAAAGACATGTTCCGAGCCGCAGGACTTGACCCAGAAAGCCCGCCCTCAACCTGGGACGAAATGATCTCCATGGGCAAGGCTCTGACGAAGGACGGCACCTATGGCCTTATGATCCCATCCACCGGCTATCCCTATTGGATGTTCCAGGCGCTGGCGATTCAGAACGGCAAGGAGGTCATGTCGAACGACGGGTTGACTACCTATTTTGACGACCCGGCTGTTGTTGAAACACTGGAGTTCTGGAAATCACTCAGCGAGGAACATGGTATCATGCCGGAAGGCACGGTCGAATGGGGCACGTTGCGCCAGGCGTTTCTTGAGGGTCAGACGGCGATGATGTGGCATTCAACCGGCAACCTGACCGCGGTGAAAAACAATGCCAGCTTCGACTTCGGTGTTGCTGAGCTGCCTGCGAATGTCCGCAAAGGGTCACCCACCGGAGGCGGCAATTTCTACATCTTCAAGGATACCACGCCGGAAGAGAAGGCTGCCGCGCTCAAGCTGATCGAGTTCATGACCTCGCCTGAACAAGCGGCTGCCTGGTCGATCGGTACCGGCTATATGGGTGTGTCGCCTGCAGCCTACGAGACTGAGGCACTCAAAGCCTACACGGTCGAATTTCCACCGGCGCTGGTCGCGCGCAATCAGCTTGAAAACGCCGTAGCCGAGTTTTCGACTTTCGAGACAGCCCGTGTGCGCGAAGGATTGAACAATGCCATCCAGGCGGCGTTGACCGGAGCTAAGTCCCCGGCAGATGCTTTGGCCGAGGCGCAAACGGCAGCGGTTCGCCTGCTTCGGGATTATCAGTAGTCCTCCCCGTGGGTGTCCTGCTTCGGCCGGACACCCATATGTTCTCAGCCGAGGGACCGGAATATGGCCGATCATGTCAGCAATGAACGCCGCAGACAGGCGATCTACGGTTGGCTCCTCCTATCGCCGGCCGCAATCCTCCTGACGACCTTTGCCTTCTACCCCTCACTCGCCACGCTTTGGTCGAGCCTGTTCAGCAGGGAGACAAGGCGTCGCCCTTCAGAGTTTGTCGGCGTAGAGAATTATTCCGACCTTTTCGCGGATCCCACCTTCTGGAAGGTGGTGACCAACAACCTGATCTACGCGGGCGCAACCATTCCGATTTCAATCGCGATCGCGCTTGGCATGGCGCTTTGGGCTAATTCGAAGATTCCCGCGCGTGGCTTCGTGCGCACCGCATACTTCACTCCGACCGTCCTGCCGATGATCGCCGCGGCAAACCTTTGGCTGTTCTTCTACACGCCAGGGCTCGGCGTCCTTGACCAGATCGGCAGTCTCTTCGGTCTTCCATCGGTCAATTGGCTGGGTCAGCCCGAAACCGCACTCTTGGCGGTGATCATCGTGACGATCTGGAAGGAAGCGGGCTTCTTTATGATTTTCTATCTGGCGGCGCTCCAGACCATCCCAGAGGACTTGAAGGAGGCCGCCGATATCGAAGGTGCCAGTCGCTGGACCTATACCCGCCGGATCGTCATCCCGCTGCTCATGCCGACTACGCTCTTCATAATGGTCAACGCGCTGATCAATTCGGTGAAGCTGATCGACCACCTGTTCATCCTGACAAAGGGCGGGCCAAACGACGCCTCCAAGCTGATCCTCTACTACATCTGGGAGATGGCTTTCGCCTTTTTCGATGCCCCACATGCCGCGGCAATGACAATCCTTGTTTTGGTAGTCCTCGGAGTGGTTGCAGGCATCAAGTTCACAATTCTCGACAAACGGACCCATTACCAATGAGCGGCCTTTCCAGACACATCGAGAGTTTCGGGGCGCTGCTGCTGGCGATCATCTGGATTTCGCCGCTCGTATTCGCTTTCTGGGCGGCGTTCCACACGACTTCAGACGCGGTCAATTTCAATGTCACCGCACCTTGGACGCTGGACAATTTTCGCACTGCTTGGGATGGCGCACCTTGGTTTCGCTACTTCCTGAACACGTTCCTACTGGTTACTGTCATCCTGATTGGACAATTCTTCGTCACTACACTCGCCGGCTTTGCCTTTGCGCAGGTGAAGTTTCCAGGGAGAGACGTGCTGTTCATACTCGTCCTGATGCAACTCTTCATCCTGCCCGAAGTTCTCATCGTCGAAAACTACGCCATGGTCTCGAGACTTGGTCTTTTCGATACGATCCTCGGCGTCGGAATGCCCTATATGGCCTCGGCCTTTGGAATCTTCCTGATGCGGCAGGCCTTCAAGGGTGTACCGATCGAGCTGCACGAGGCTGCAAGGGTCGAGGGCTGCGGGTGGTTCGGCATACTCTGGCGAGTCTATGTGCCGCTGGCGCGCCCCACTTACCTTGCCTATGCGCTTGTTTCGGTTTCGACCCATTGGAACAATTTTCTCTGGCCATTGATAGTCACCAATTCGCCAGATACGCGTCCCCTGACCGTAGGCTTGTCGATCTTCGGCGCACCCGAGAATGGGGTCGACATCTCGGTGATCTCAGCGGCCACCATGATGACCGTCGCACCGCTCCTCGTCGCTTTTCTCGTGTTCCAGCGACAATTTGTTCAGGCCTTCCTTCGTGCCGGGATCAAGTGACGCCATGGCGCGGTTTCTGCATCTGACAGACCTGCACGTTGTAGCGCCCGGCAAACTTGCCTCTGGGGTTTTGGACACGCGGTCTCAGTTGTGCGCAGCGGTAGACCGCCTGATGCAGCTACGAGAACCTCTGGGTCCTCTGGATGCCTTGCTTGTCACAGGGGATGTCAGTGACGATGGCAGCGCCGAAAGCTATGCTCATGCGCGAAGAGAACTGGAGCGGCTTGAATTACCGCTTCTCGTCACTCCCGGCAATCACGATAACCGCGAGGCCATGAGAGCGGCGTTTGCAGACCTGCAGGTCATGCCCAGTTCGGGGCTGATCGACTGGTTCGCCGAGGTGGGCGACACTTGCATCGTGGGTCTGGACACACTGGTAGAGGGCCAAGGGGGCGGTCGGCTGCGGCCACAAAGCCTTGCACTCCTTGGTAAAGGTATAGCGGCTGCGGGAAATCGGCCAGTTATCGTTGCGCTCCATCATCCACCTTTACGAACTGGAATTAGATTCATGGATGCAATCGGGCTTGAGAATACAGTTGTTCTCGAACCCATCCTGGCAAAGGCTCGGGGCAACGTCATGATCGTCTGTGGACACGTACACGGCGTGTATCAGGGGCATATCGGCAGCCACGCGGTTATGACAGCACCTTCGACCTGCAGCGCCTTCGCGCTTGATCTCCGCACGGATGCGCCCATTGGGTTCTTTAAGGGGCCGACGGGGTTTGCTGTGATCGATACCGGGTCTGGAGGTGTCTGGAGCGCGTTGCCGCTAGACGCCGCCGACGGCCCCTTTCCATTCTAGGGTCAGGACTCATAGCCAGTAAATGACGAGTACGGCGAGGGCGAGGGCTGACAGGAAGACCTTCGGGCGCCTATAGTATCGTGGTGCCGCGCGCCGCCAATCCTGCAGCATGCCGAACATGATCTCGATCCGATTGCGGCGCTTGCAGCGGGGTTAGTCGTATTTCACCGCTTTGTTCCGCTGCTTCCGGCTAGGGGCGCAGGCACGTATCCCTTTGTCTTTGAACGCTTCCCGCAACCAATCAGCATCATATTCTCGATCTCCGAGCAGCCATTCCACATTTGGCAGGCTGCCTGGCAGAGCCCGCGCGCCGATTCAATCACTGACTTCTCCGGCGGGCACGAACAGGCTGATTGAGGGCCCCTGGCTGTCGCAGATGGCGTGCAGCTTGGTGTTCATTCCGCCCTTTGCGCGGCCAATCAGGCGTCCACGCACCCCCTTTTCAAGCCCAGGCTGGACGCTGTTCGGCGGGCTTTGAGGTAAGTCGCATCGATCACGACGGTCTTTTCGTCGCCATCTTCGGCAGCCAGTCCGGCCATCATCCGCGGGAAGAAGCCCTTATCGCTCCACCGCTTCCAACGGTTGTAGAGTGTCTTGTGTGGACCGTATTCCGCAGACGCATCGCGCCAACGTAAGCCATTGCGGTTGATGAAGATAATTCCACTCCGCACACGCCGATCATCGACCCGTGGCTCGCCATGCGATTTCGGGAAGCAAGGTTCAAGGCGCACCAGCCGCGCCTCGGTCAGCCAGAAGAGATCAGACATGCTACCGCCGGTTCTTTCGCGCCGAAAATAATGCCGCCAAGCGGAAATCAATGGGTCCTGAACCTAAGTCTGACCGACCCTATGATGGTCAGCGCTTTCGCAGATCTTGGCGATGGGAACGCGCACCCCTTTTGGCAAATAGCACGGTGGTGATCTGTCCGATGCCCACGGCACCGCCCGAAGCCACTACAGTCTTGCCTGCAAAGCGTCCTGAAATGCCCCCTACTCCGGTTCAAATGCACTCACCGCCATCGACAACGAAGGCATGGCCCGTCATGAACGAGGACCTATCCGACGCGAGAAACACAATCGCATCGGCGATCTCTTCGACCGTACCGAACCGACCCATGGGAATGACGTCCCTGATATACTCTTCCAGCTTTTCCCGCCCGCCCATCTGAACCTCGAACCCCAGATTGAAAGGCGTATCGATGAAGCCGGGACACAGGGCGTTGAACCGTATACCTTCCCGGGCATAGTCCGCCGCCATCTGGCGGGTCATGGCAAGGACCGCATGCTTGGTGGTGGCATAAGCGATCATTTCGCGGTCATATTGAACGCCGGAGTTCGAAGAGGTGATGATCACGCTCCCCCTTCCCTGGCGCCGCATGGGTCCAAGAGCGGCCTTTGCCGCAACGAAATGTGATCGCACATTGAGCCGCCATGAGAGGTCCATATCGGCTATCGAAACCTGCTCCAGCTTGCCTTCGATCTGAACTCCGGCATGAGAGTGGAGGATATCGAGTCGTCCCTCCGCCTTCGCCGTTTCCTCGATCGCGGCAACAAGCGCATCATCTTCAGTGACGTCCAGCGTACGGGCATTGGCCTTGCCTCCGCCGTCCTTGATCCGGGCGGCTATCGCGTGGGCTGTGTCGCCGTTCTTGTCGGTGACGATCACCTTTGCGCCTTCCCGGGCCAGCGCGACCGCTCCCGCCGCACCGATACCCGATCCGGCGCCTGTAACCAGTGCAACGCGATTCTCAAGAAGCATGGCGGATCCTTTGATTTACACTCAGCGTCGATCGCCGCGCCTCAGGATGAGCTGCGCAATGACGAGGAGGACTAGCGAGGCCAGCATGACCATCGTACCGATAGCATTGACCTCCGGCGTCACCCCACGCCGGATCGACGAAAAGATATAGATAGGCAGGGTTGTCTCCGAACCGGCGACGAAAAAGGCGATGATGAAATCGTCGAAGCTGAACGTGAAACTCAGAAGGAAACCGGCAAGGATCGCGGGCGCGATCAGCGGAAGCGTTATCAGACGGAATGTCCTGAGGGGTGGCGCGTAGAGGTCCGCAGACGCCTCCGACAGCGCTCCTTCAAGGCTTTGCAGACGGGCACGGACGATGAGAACGACAAGGGCCAGCGTGAACATCGTGTGTGCGGCAATCAGCGATGGTAGCCCCATGGAAAGATTGGGCGCATCGCGCCCCTCGGGCCAGATCGCGGCCAGCCACGGGTTGAGCACATCGAAGACCGTAACAAGCGCAATCAGCGTGGCGATGCCGATTACGATCCCGGGGATCATTACCGCGATATAGATCATCGCATCGAAGAACGTCCGCGCCGGCCCTCGAATTCCCTGGAGCCCCACAGCAGCGAGCGTGCCAAGAATGCTGGCGAGCATGGCCGAAACGAAGGCCACGAAAAGGCTGTTGCCAAGGGCGTCCATCACGAACGGGTTGTTCAGAGCCCGCCCATACCACTTGACCGAGAACCCGTCGAGCTGGCTGGCGCTGCGGCCTGCGCTGAAGCTGAACAGCGCGATGATCGCGATCGGAGTGTAGAGAAAGACGTACACAAAGAGCGAGTAAATTCGCATGTCCCGCCCCTCACATGATCGACACGTCTTCGCGGGTGGCACTCAGCCGCGAGATCAGGCGCATGTAGATGGTGACGGTAACGAGCATCACTAGGATCAGCATGACCGCAACGGCGGATCCGAAAGCCCAGTTCCGGGATTGGAGGAAAAGATCGACAAGCGCATTTCCGACAAAAAAGACCTTGCCGCCGCCCAGAAGGGCCGGGATCAGGAATTCGCCCATAAGAAGGATGAAGACCAGCATGCAGCCAGTCGCGATGCCTGAGATCGACATCGGCAGGGTAACGCGCAGGAACGTCGTAAGAGGCGTGGCGCCGAGATCCGAAGATGCCTCGAGAAGCCGCTTGTCGAGGCGGTCGAGAGCGACGTAGATCGGGAAGACCATCAGCGGAAGGTAGCCATAGACGATGCCGACCGTAACCGCGAAAGGTGTGTAGATCAGGCGCACGCCCTCAATCCCGAAGACCTCGAGAAGGGCCGGTAACCCCTGCCCCCCAAGGATGAAGATCCATGCATAGCTGCGGATCAGGATTGAGGTCCAGAACGGGACGATCACCAGCACCAGCAGGATCGTCTTCCACCTTTGGTCCGTCCGCACTGCCAGCTGATAGGCCAGCGGATAGGCGATGATGAGCGCTGCGAGCGTGCCCAGTGGAGCGAGCGTCAGAGTGTTCTGGAAGGCCGTCAGCCTCGAAGGAAGGTTTGCGTATTGTTCGAAGGTGAAAGCGGGCACCCAGCCACCAGAAGGCGCCCGCTCTCCAAAGCTGAAGATCAGGACGACGGAGAGCGGAAGCACAAGCATGATCAAAAGCCACGCGCCTGCAGGCGCGACCAGTAACCAGTTTCGCTCACGCTCCGTCACGCCCCGCTTCCCCGTCAGGCCGACTTGAATCGTGCCAAGAGTTCGGCACGGTTCGGGTCGGTCAGCGTTGCCGCCGCACCGAATTCAAGCGCATTCAGTTTTTCGGCTGCCGGGTAGAGGATCGGATCATTCAGGATCTCTTCCGGCAGGAGCGCATTCGTGCGGCTGTCCGCAACCGGATAGCCGTGGGCCAGAACCTCGCGCGCGTTCACCTCCGGATCCAGCATGAAGTTGATCAGTGCGTAGGCCGCTTCCATGTGCGGGGCGCCCTTCGGAATGGCGTAATAGTCGCTCCAGAGTTCGCCGCCTTCCTTGCCGAGAGCGTACTGGATCTCGGGGATGTCGGTGTTCAATTGCTTACCATCCCCCGTCCAGCAGATCGTCAGCCAGGCATCGCCCGAACGCATCGCCGGTTGGTAATCCGAAGTGATCGCGAAGAGGTGCGGCTTTACAGCGATGAGAAGCTTCTCCGCATCGGCCAGTTCGGCTTCATCGATGGAGTTGAATGAATAGCCGTGGTAGTTCAGCGCCGCTCCGATGGTGGTGAGCTGATAGTCATGCACCATGGTCCGGCCCGAGAAGTCGTCCATCGTGCGGTCGAAAAATTCCTTCCAGCTGTCGAACGCCGCGCCGCCATTGTGCGACGTGTTGATCGCCATGCCCGTTGTGCCCCAGTTCTTCGGCACCGCATAGACCACGCCATCGACGATACCCGCATCCGAAAACCGCGCGTCGAACGCGCTTGGGTCGTAGTTCGGCAATTTCGAAAGGTCGAGCGGTTCGATCAGACCCTCTTCGACATAAGTCGTGATCGTATAGTTCGTCGGCACATAGACGTCCCAACCGCTGCCGCCGGCCTGTAGCTTGGCCAGCATTTCCTCGTTCGACCCGAAAACGTTCACCTGCGTGAATGCGCCCGTCATTTCCGTGAACATGTCGAAGTTCGCGGGATCGTGGTAGTTCGGCCAGGTGGCCAGCACCACGCGGTCGCCGATATGGCTGCCCGCGAAAGCGCGAGACGGCCGCAGGCCGGGAACCGCTCCGGCCATGACGGCGGCCGCCGTCCCCAGGCCGGTCACACCCAGGAAGTGGCGCCGCGTCACGGAGCCCTTTTCATAACGCCGAAGCTCTTCCATGAACTTCCGCTTCGAAATGTACGAGTTGTCCTTCATGTCTTTGTCTCCCTGTTGAATATTCGCTGTACTTTGATCTTCAGTCTGGCCTGAGGATAAGGGCTGCGTCCGGGGTCCAGTAAACCCAGGCCGCGTCTCCTTTCCCAAGCGTCGCAAGCCCGGCATCCGACTGTCGCGGCGCAAGGGCGGTGATGTTTCCGAGTTGGTGATGGCGCACGACGTATTCGGTGTGCTCCCCAAGGAAGATGCGGTTCTGGACGGTCACGGGAAGACTGTTGGAAACCTCGACGGGGCTCAGCCGGATCTGCTCAGGTCGGACGCTCAGGCACCCAGCCTGCCCATCCGCGACCTTGCTTTCCAGCGTACCGGAATAGGTTTTGCCATCTCCAAGCGTGATGCCATGCTCACCGTTGGCTCGGAAAGAGACCGTGCCGTCGAAAAAATTCGATGTTCCAACGAAATCAGCGACATACCGGGTGGTCGGGCGATCGTAAAGCTCCTGCGGGCTGCCCTGTTGCACGATCTCGCCAGCCCGCATCACGCATATCCGATCGGAAAGCGAAAGCGCCTCTTCCTGGTCGTGAGTGACAAGGATGAACGTGATCCCCAATTGCCGCTGGATATCCTGCAACTCGATCTGCATCTCCTTCCGCAGCTTACGGTCGAGTGCCGCGAGGGGTTCGTCGAGCAAGAGAAGCTTCGGTTCATTCACGATGGCCCGGGCAAGCGCGACGCGCTGTTGCTGGCCACCCGACATCTCCCAAACCCTGCGACCGCCGAACTCTCCGAGGCGTACCGTTTCCAGCACCTTCTGAACCTTTTCCGCGATCTTCGACTTCGGCAGCCTGGGGCGGCGCTGGTTCAGGCCGTAGGCAATATTCTGAGCCACCGTCATGTGGGGAAACAACGCATAGCTCTGAAAGACCATGTTCACCGGCCTGCGGTAGGGTTCCAAACCCGAGACATCTTCATTTCCGATCAGGACCTGCCCCTCGGTCGGCGTCTCGAACCCGGCGAGCATCCGCAACGCAGTCGTCTTGCCGCAACCGGACGGTCCAAGAAAGGACAGAAATTCGCCTGCTCGAATACGCAGATCGATCTTGTGGACGGCCACAAGGGAACCAAACCGCTTCGACACACCGCGCAACTCTGCGATAGGCGCATCTGTCATCTCTGATGGCGGGTCGTGGTCTGGCACTTGATCAACCGATGTCCTGAAGCAGCGAAAACATCTATAACGCCAAACAGAAATATCCCGCGAAACTCGCGATTGTGTAAATATGATCTTTGTTATAGATTGTGCGGAAATTGTAGGCGGATTTGATGCCCACGGACTGGAACCAGCAATCAGCACTCTGCCTCGACGCGCTGGAGACGCCAGCGTTTGCCGAAACCCTCGCCGCCGGCATTCGCAGCGTTGTATCTTACGATTTCACCGTAATCTTTGGATATGTCGGCGCAAAACGTCCCCTTGCCCTATACGATGACTTCACGCCCGAACGCCGGAAACTTCACGTCGACGAATATCTCGAAGGACCATACCTGATCGATCCTTTCTTCCTGGCCAGCACGGGCGACACTCCACCGGGAGTCTGGCGATTGCGAGACATCGCGCCCGACCGTTTCTACCAGGGCGAATACTTCCGCAGCTACTATGCGCAAACAGGACTTGCCGAAGAGGTCGGATTCCTGCTCGACGCAAACAAGGAGCTTTCGATCGTCGTATCCCTCATGAGGACAGAGCGAAAATTCAGCAAGACCGAGTTTCGGGTCCTCACAGACATCCAGCCCGCGGTTGATGCGCTTTGCCGTCGCCATTGGTCGAACAACGTGCATCGGGAACAGGCCGAGGCATCCGGGACGCTCCCGCAAAAGGTGACGGGGGCCTTCAAGGCTGTTGGAGACGGAGCGCTTACGCCGCGCGAAAGCGAAATCGTCGAGTTGACCTTGCGCGGCCATTCGTCGGAAGCGATAGGACGGCTACTCGATATTTCTCCCGGCACTGTGCGCATCCATCGGCGCAATGTGTATTCGAAACTGAGGATCAATTCACAAGGCGAGCTTTTCTCGATCTTCCTCAAAACGCTTGGCGCAACATGAAATCACGCGCGAAGCGATCGCGGCAAGAAAAGGCAGGCAGCGAAACAGGCGCCCTACTTCGACCGGAAGAACGGCAACGGCCTGTTGGTCGCCCGTGCATGACCTCTTCGCCAGCCTCAGCCAACCGAAATCAGATGGGTGCCAAAACTCCAAAGCAATTTTTCCTGTGATGCTCAGGTCTCAACTGGAAGATCAGCGGCCTATTGCATAGGCCTGCATCAGTCGGGGCGTTGCGGCCGCTTTCAGTAAGCCATCCGGGCGCCGGCTCGCAGCCGTCAATCGGCCCGCCGACCAGGGCTCACTAACCTCGACTTCGTGACCGCGATTCCTCAATCGTTGAATGGTGCCGTCTCCCATGGATGGCTCAACAAGCAAATGTCCCGGCCTCGTGCGACGGGGGAAGAAACTCGATTGAAGATGCTCTGTGTGGAACAACGGCGCATCTATGGCTTCCTGAAGATTCAAGCCGTGGTGTAGCAGTCTCAGCAAGAAGGTCAGCTGCCACTGGTCCTGCTGATCTCCCCCGGGCGTGCCAAAAGCAAGGCGCGTTCCATCTGTCAATCTCGCCATCGACGGCGAGAGCGTCGTGCGAGGGCGCCGAAGTGGTGCCAGCGAAGTTGGGAGACCTTCATCCAGCCAGAACATCTGCGCGCGGCTGTTCAACGGAACACCAAGGCCCGGGATGACCGGATTGGATTTCAGCCACCCTCCCGATGGAGTAGCCGATACCGCATTGCCCCACTGATCGATCACATCGATATGGACTGTGTCTCTATCCTGGTTGGTAAGGTGCGCCATGGTCGGTTCACCGGTTCCGATGCCAGCGTCTTGCACGGTCACGCGCGCCGCTCGCTGTACAAACGCCTTCGCTTGACACTCAAGACCAGGAATCAAACCAGGACATTGGTCCCGCGAAGCCATCTCGCCGATCTCAGACCGCCGATTCCGGGCGTATTCACTTGAAAGAAGGGTGTCGATGGGAATTGAAGAGTGGTACGGGTCACCATAGTAGGATTCACGATCTGCAAACGCGAGTTTCAGTGCTTCCGTAGCTAGATGCACGAATTGATCGCCGTTCGGATCGAAACTCCCGATTGGATCGTTCTCCAGCAGTCTTAGGGCCTGCAAAAGGGCCGGGCCTTGCGTCCATGGCCCGCACTTCCAAACGGTTGCGCCATGCGTTTCCGCGGAAACGGGAGCTTCCACTGTCGCACGCCAGCGTGCCATGTCATCGCCAGACAGGACACCCTTGCGCCGCACACCGGTAGAATCGATTACGCAGGCATTCGCCATGAAGGCGTCGACGGCCTCTCCCACGAACCCTTCGTAGAACGCCGTCCGGGCGGCTTCTATTACAGCCTCACGTCCCCCTTTTGCGGATTCGGCCTCGCTCAGAAGCCGCCCCCAAAAGTCGGCCAGCGCCGGATTGCAGAAAAGTTCACCCGCCTCCGGTACATTTCCGCCAGGCAGCCAGACAGGCGCCGAGGTAGGCCATTCATCGCGGAAGACTCCGGCGAGTTCGGCAATCTCTGCCGAAACGCGCGGCAGCATCGGATGGCCGGCCCTTGCATAATGGATGGCGGGTTCCATAACATCTCGTAGCGAAAGCCGTCCATGATCGCGAAGCATCAGCATTAGTGCGTCGAAAGCGCCGGGGACGACCGTTGCCAGAAGTCCGGACCCCGGGACGACCTCAAGTCCCTCGGAGCGATAATGCGCAATCGTTGCGCGCGCCGGAGCCGTCCCCTGACCGCAATAGACTTTAGGCGCACCTGCCTCGACCGGCCAGACCATTGCAGGCATGTCGCCCAACGGACCGTTCAGGTGCGGTTCGACCACGTTTAGAACAAAAGCCATTCCGACGGCTGCATCCGCCGCCGTTCCCCCCGCCTCCAGGAGCTTCATACCGACGGCCGAAGCAATCCAATGCGTCGAGGCCACCATGCCAAAAGTGCCCTTAAGTTCCGGGCGCGTCGTAAAATTCACATTAGGCTCCTTCATCACGCTCCCGAACGCGGAGCAATCGCGCCACGACCGGGGCACCGAGGATCACGAGCACCACCCGCGTGAGATGATGCACGATGACGTAACCGAGATCCGCCCCAACGATTATGGCAAGCACCGTCATCTCTGCCTGACCGCCGGGCGCAAACGCTAGAAACCCGTCGACGGGCGGGGCCAATCCCAAGACGAACACGAATTCGGTCACCAAGGCTGCAAGTGCGGCCAGCATCAACACAAATATGATACCCGCCAGAACATCACGTTTGAGTTCATGAAGCGTCACCCCAACATAGCCTATCCCAATGCTCAGACCGATGAAGAACTGTGCGGCAAGAATGGCTTCGGCAGGTGGGCGAAAGTGAATGACCCCAATCAGGGAGAGGAGTCCGGTCAAAATCATTGGACCAAGGATTGAGGCTCCAAACAAGCCGATCCGCTCACCTCCTTTCCAGCCAATCAATGCGGCGACACCCATGAAAAGAAGCTCATGCAAAGGCAACTCATCGGCTGGCGTGCCTATCGGGCTGTCCAGCGACACGCCAAATCCCTGAGTCAAGATGATTGGCGCGAGAGTGACGATTATTAGAACGCGAGTAGCGTGGATCAGCGAAAGTGCACGGACGTCGCCTCCCGCCTCCTGACCAAAAACTACCATGTCCTGCAATCCGCCCGGCATTGCGGCATACCAGGAAGTTACCCAGTCGAACCTGTAGATCCTCCGAAAAAAGGGCACACCAACAAGTCCGATCAGTGCAACGTAAACAGGAACAAGGGCTACTGAAGCCGCCATCTGTGGCAACCGCTCAAGTACATCAGGCGTGAAGGAAGCACCCACAGCAACGCCCAGAATTGTCCGCATTCCGACGCCGACCTGCCCCACACCGACGAGGGGAGCCCCCAGAAGCGCCGCGACGAGGCATGCGAACATTGGCCCGAACAAGAATGGAAGCGGGAATGAAGCCATCCAGAAGACAAATGTTCCAACTGCGGCAAGTGCCAGGGTCAAAAGCCTTTTGACGGTCTTCGAACTCAAGGCCATTATCCGAGCCTGTCTCCAGGATTGAATTCAGATGTATTCAGTTGTATACAATAATGGACAAGCAGGGTAAGATCAATGTCGAGATGCCCCAACCCAAGCGAAACCCGCCAAGGCCGCGATGCTTATGAAAGACTGATTTCCGCCATCTGCGTCGGTTCTCTCAGGCCAGGAGACCGCCTCGTCGAAACCGACCTCGCAAACCGTCTTGGCATCTCGCGAACCCCGATCCGCGAGGCAATCCGACAGCTGGAATCGGACGGACTCGTCAGTCATCAACCGCGGATCGGAGCAACTGTACGAATACTGGATTATTCCGAAATCACAGAGCTTTACGAGATGCGCACAGTGCTCGAGGGAACTGCGGCGCGCTTTGCCGCCCGCGCCGCATCCGAGGTTGAGTTGACCGAACTTGAGGTCATCAACGAAGAAATGCGCTTAGCTGTCGATACCGCAAAACTCTCCGAGGCAAACCGACAGTTTCACAACGTGATCCTGAATGCAGCAAGGAACCGGTTTCTCGTCAAATCGGTCGAAGCAGTTCAAAAAACGCTGCTGATCCTCGGACCGTCGACCATTGAGGAAGGTGACCGTGCAGCAAAAGCAATAGCAGAACACGCTGAAATCGTTTCTGCGCTGCGCGCTCGCGACGCCGACGCCGCTGAAAGCTGCATGCGCGCGCACATCGAAGGCGCACACCGTGCCCGGCTGCGCCGGCTACGAGTAGAGGCTGCGGCATAAAATCGAAATGTTCACAGGCACCGTGTGCGAGAGACCAAAGGGGCCGACACTACCCTGCCCTCCCTCCGAACACTTCAGCATGTTTCTCTCTCAACTCGTTCTTTTGGACTTTTCCCATGGTGTTGCGAGGCAGTTCCGCAACCACATCGAATAGTCGTGGGCGCATAAAACCTGCCAAATCCTTTTTCGTCGCCGCCTCTATACGCGCCAGATCGAGTGACACACCTTTTTCGGGAACAAGGATGGCTACGACGGACTCCCCGAAGTCCGGATGCCGGACACCAATCACCGCGCTTTCCATGACGCCAGTCTGGGCGTCGAGAAACAACTCGATTTCTTTCGGATAGATGTTGTATCCGCCAGAGATGATAAGGTCTTTTCCACGTCCGACAATTGCTATGTAACCGTCCTCGTCTACGCGCGCCAAATCACCTGTAATGAAAAAGCCGTCTTCACGCAGCTCTTCCTTTGTTTTCTCAGGCATCCGCCAGTAGCCCTTGAAGACGTTCGCGACCCTGACCCAAAGAACGCCGATTTCGCCTCGGGTAACTCCTCATCCGTTTCTGGACTGCAAACCTTGACTTCAACTCCCGGCAGCGGGACGCCGACCGTGCCCGCGCGTCGTTCTCCGTCGTATGGATTCGACGTATTCATGCTGGTCTCAGTCATACCGTAGCGTTCTAGAATGCGATGTCCTGTACGGGCGGTAAAGCGCTCGTGCGTTTCGGCCAGCAGCGGTGCCGAACCGGATATGTAAAGCCTCATATGCCCGACGCATTCACGGGTGAACCGGGGATCATCAAGAAGACGAGTATAGAACGTCAGCACTCCCACCATCGAAGTTGCGGAGGGCATAGCTGCGAGGATTTCGTCCAGATCAAACTTTGGCAGGAAGATCATGGACCCGCCGGCCAGTAGCATCACGTTCGTCGCAACGAACAGGCCCTGACTGTGGAATATCGGCAGAGCATGCACAAGGACGTACTGGTCCGTGAATCTCCAGACTTCCGTGAGAGCTTCCGCATTCGAAAGGAGGTTTTTTTGGGGTCAGCATGGCACCTTTGGAGCGACCCGTCGTGCCGGAGGTATAAAGGAGGGCCGCGAGGTCGCCCTCTTCTCTGTCAACTGCAGGAAAAGTCGCGGGTTGGTCTGCCGAAAGAACAGAAAAGGACCCGCTTCCGTCCGACGCCAAAGTTTCAAGCAGACAACCAGAGGCCTCGGCGATGGGCGTCAGATCGGCGGCCTCAGCGGGATCGCAGAAAAAAAACTGCCGCCTGACTGTCACCTACGAAATACTCCAGCTCCTTTGGAGTATACGCCGTGTTCAAAGGCAGGAATACGACACCTGACTTTAAACAGGCCGCATAAAGCGCAAGCGCTTGAGGAGACTTCTGAACATGTACAGCCACCCGGTCACCAGCCTGAACACCCAAGGTCCTCAGCGCGTTCGCCATCTGGTTGGCTTCCGCAAGAAATTCCGAATGGCTGACAGAACTGCCATCCGGAAGGTGCAGAAAGACTGTGTCGCGCCCTTCATGTGGAGCGAAGAGTGCGTCATAGAGAGGATTGCTCATATTCCTGTTTATTTTCCCCAAAGTTGGAGGCTCGAACGCGCGGCTTCATTTATCCGCCGACTCCGCCCGCCTCAATAGCTTCGGTGCCACCCAAAAACTGGAGATGATGGGGCGTTTCGATTGGATGTGCGTCCCCTCCCACACAGACGCTGAAGGTATCGCCGGGATGATGCTTGGGATCTGGCGAACATGCACTAGATGCGGCGAACGATTGAAATTGGTGCTGTCGAGCTACGCAAAATTCAGATCCGGACCACAAGCTACTCACAAGAAAACGGTAAGAGTTATGCGATGAACAAATATTTACAGCCGACGGTGGGGCTCGGCCTGCCCCTGGCAAGGCACTCCTCGGACACAACCACTTCTCACGAAACCGGGACAGGCGACTGCGCTTCCAGGCTCCGACACTTCAATTAGCCCCAATACGGCTCTTGGAGCGAAATCTCTGCATCGACGCAAGCGGCGGCCGCACCTTCAGAGTCCTGGTTCTCATGCCAACCAAGAAAAAATGCTTCAGCCAACCGGAGGTTTTCCTCGGCCTCCCGGCTCAGCCCCTCACGGATCTTGCCGAACTCCCGGCCCGATATGCCGAGCACATAGGCTGGGGGTTCCGCAGAAAACAGCGTTCTGGCAAGCGCCAAAACAGATTCCGGAGCCAAGCTATGGCTCGACAAATCGCTTGTTATGGATGGCCCGACCCGCGTGAACCGAAAAGGGGCCGGGTCGCCCATCAACGCATCAACGAAAACGACCTGCCTTGCCTCCGCGATTTTCAGCGCGTGGTCGACAGTAAGCTGGTAATCCGTCAAGACTTTCAGGCCAGCCAGACTTCGATCAGCAATTCGCGCTGCGAATGCCGGCCCGAGTCCATCGTCACAGCGTCCCGGATTTCCGTAGCCGATCAGGTGCATCCCGCATCCCGCGTTTTGCAGTCAATTACCGCGCCGGCGGCATCGACCAGTTCGACCTGCAACGGCATCTGTCCCAGCGCGTGTGTTGCGCACGACAGGCAGGGATCATAGGCCCTTATCGCGACCTCGACCTGGTTCAGCATCCCCTCGGTGATCTCTTTTTGACCGGACAACTGTTTGACAGCCACGTCTTTGACGGCGCGGTTCATTCCCTCGTTGTTGTGGGTCGTAGACACGATCAGGTTGCAGTAGGTGACCTGATCGTTTTCGTCGACTTGGTAGTGATGGATAAGGTTACCGCGGGGCGCTTCGATCACCCCGATGCCTTCTTCCCGGCGCTCTCCGGTAGCCTTAAGTTCCGTGCCCTGAAGGTCAGGATCGTTAAGGAGTTCGCCGATCTTCTCGATGCAATGCAGCACTTCGATCATGCGCGCCCAGTGGTTCGACAAAATCGCATTGGTGATCCCGCCATCCGAGCACATCAACTCGTTCCGCGCATCGTTGGCCAAAGGCGTATCGATCATGCTGGCCGTGTTCATACGCGCCAGTGGGCCGACACGATACCAACCTGTGTCGGGACCGAGCTCCTTGATGAACGGAAACTTCATGTAGGACCAGGACCTGACATCCTCGACGAGAAATTCATGATACCGGTCATACGGAATCTGGTCGAAGATGGGTTTTCCGGACGCATCGAGCGCGCGGAGATTTCCATCATACAGGTCCAGCGCACCGTCGTCCGGTCGAACAAGAGACATATAGCTCGATGGAAACGCCGCGAATTTTCCCACCATTTCCGCGTGTTCGTGTGTGTAGTCACGGGCAAGACCTACCGCGTCCTGCGCCCAGCTTTCCATGTCCGCCAGGTCCCGCAGAAGCGCGTCTCGTGTTTCGATTGGCAGGTTGCGGTTGATTCCACCGGGAATTGCTCCAGTGCCGTGAATCTTCTTGCCAGCAGTCGCTTCGATGATGTCCTGCCCGAACTTCCTCATCAGGATCGCACGGCGGCCGAGCTCCGGCTGTTCGCGGATGACCTCGAAGATGTTCCGTTTTTCCGCCGGCGCCCCAAAACCGAACAAAAAATCCGGAGCCGCGAGATGAAAGAAATGCAGAACGTGACTTTGCATGACTTGCCCGTAGTGCATCAGCCTCCGCATCTTTTCAGCCGTTGGCGGCAATTCATCGACGCCGCAGATCACATCCATGGCCTTCGCTGCAGCCAGATGATGGCTGACTGGACAGATTCCGCAGAGCCGCTGAACAATGACCGGGACTTCCCAAAGAAGCCGTCCGCGAATGAACCGCTCGAACCCGCGAAACTCGACAATGTGGAGACGCGCCTCGTCGACCTGACCGTCCCGGTCGAGATGGATCGTGACCTTCCCATGGCCTTCGACCCGCGTCACGGGCGAGATCTCGATCAGTCGTGGTTCTGCCATTGCTCAGAACTCCATAGATGGCGGCGCATCAATCAAACCGGATTCTCTGCCTTTCGAAGCCCCGGAACTTTCCCGCAAGCAAACCACTCAAGGTCTCGAAAATAACATCTCCGGTTGGCGCGCATCCCGGAATTTGAAAATCCATCTCGACCACTTCCGAACAGGCATAAACCTCATCCAGCAAGAGCGGCAACGCAGGATCGTTGGGGATGTTGTGGGTCATGTTCCGGATGTACCGTCCATTTATGTACGCCTCCTCCAGACACTCGCGCAGGGGCGCATCCGAATGCATGATGGCATTTCGCATTGCGGGCAGCCCGCCCATGATGGCGCACTGCCCGATTCCGATCAGCACATCGCAGTTCCGGCGAAAATCCTGAAGTACATGAACGTTTTCCTCGTTGCAGCAGCCGCCTTCTATGATCCCGATATCGCACCTTCGCGTAAATCGCTTGATGTCGGTCAGCGGTGACCTGTCGAATTCGACGTGCTTCAAGAGTTCGATGAGCCGTTCGTCGATATCCAGCAGTGCCATGTGACAACCAAAGCAGCCGGCGAGCGACGCAGTGGCTATGCGGGCTTTTGGCAACTCACCCATTGCGTTTCCCGTTGATCTTGTCACCGATCAGGCCCTTGTCGAACTCCCGCTCACCGATGGGTGTCTTGAAACCCTCTCGCTTGCGGATGATGCACCCCACCGGGCAGACTTCCTCTGACATGGCGAAATCGGTCACCTCAGCATTGGTCTCCGCAAGGTTGGGCCCATTCGCGGCGACATGGCGGTGAATGCCTCGGCCAACATAACCAAAAACGCCTTTGCCATCGACGTCCTGTGAGGCGCGGATGCACCGCCCGCAGGAAATGCATCTGTTCGTATCGAGAGCGATATCCGGATGTGAGGCATCCAACGGACGGCAAGGTTCCAGATAAGGGAACTTGGTCGGTGCCGTCATGTCGAGCCGGTAGGCCATTGCCTGCAACTCGCAATTTCCGCTGGCTTCGCAGATCGGGCAAAGGTGGTTGCCCTCGTGAAACAACATCTCGACAAGGTCGCGGCGGAGCTTGCTGATATGCGGTGACTCGTTTTCGACCTGCAGACCGGGTTCTGCCGGCTGCGTGCAAGCCGAGACGCTGCGTCCATTGGCTTTGACAGTGCAGACCCGGCAGCTTCCCTGATGGCGAAGCCCTTCATGATCACAGAGGCGGGGTATGTAGATGCCAGCCTCATCCGCGGCATCCATGATGGTCTGGCCCGATGTGGCCTCAATCTCCATGCCGTCTATCGAAAAGCTGAAACTGCTCATTCACCAAAGTCCTTGTCAAAAATGTAGGATCGCCTCTTGGCAAGGTGGCGGGCATCCGCAATTGCGGACTGGATATCGAAGGTCGCCCGGATTCGATCTTTCGACGGCTTGACCATAGCCGAATAAACCAACGGAAAATTGTCCAGTGTCGAAAGGATTGGATTGGGAGAAGTCATTCCGAGGCCGCAGCGGCTGGTCTCAATGATCGTGCTGGAAAGATCGCGCAGGTAATCGATGTCTGCGGGGTTGGCCAGGCCACTGCGAAACTTGGCCACCGCCTTTTGCAGGAAGACGTTTCCAACCCGGCACGGCGTGCAATAGCCACAACTCTCATGCACGAAGAACGACATGTAGTACTCGACAATCTCAAGGATATTTCTGTCCCGGGAAAAGACGAGGACGGCTCCGCCGGTCGCAAGATCGTCGAAGGTAAGTTTACGATCGAAAGAGTCACGCCCGATCATAGTGCCACTCGGCCCGCCGACCAGGACAGCCGCCGCCTCTTCGCCGCCAGCCATCTCCAGCAACTGGCGGACAGTAAGACCGTAGGGCAATTCGTAAATCCCGGGATTTAGGCAATCTCCGGAGACACTGAAGAGTTTCGTTCCGTGACTGCCCTCGGTGCCCATGTCGAAAAACCACCTTGCCCCCCGATCGAGAATCCGGGCAGCGTGGCAGAATGTCTCGACATTGTTCACGACAGTCGGAAAACCCAGATACCCGCGCGTGACGGGGAACGGAGGCCGTGTTTTCGGTTCGCCAGGCAGGCCCTCGCACGAGCTGATAAGCGCACCCTCTTCACCACAGATGTAGGCACCTGCCCCCAACTGCAATCGGACGTCGAAGTCAAAACCCGAAACGCCCATAATCGTCTCACCCAGAAGACCGCGCGATCGACGATCGCTCAGAACTTCCTCGATGAGCTCGCGGAGATAGACGTATTCTCCCCGTAGGTAGATAATTCCCTCTCTTGAACCGATGGCACGGGCCGCGATTGTCATCCCCTCGACCAAAAGATGCGGTCGCTCTGTAAGGAGCACTCGATCCTTGAAGGTTCCGGGTTCCCCTTCATCCGCATTGCAGATGACCACACGCCGTTCCGCGTCAGTCTCGGAAGCAAAGCGCCACTTCCGCCCGGTCGTGAACCCGGCGCCGCCGCACCCACGCAGACCGCTGACCTCGATTGCGTCTATGACTTGAGACGGAAGAATCTCCAGCGCCTTCTTTAGTCCTGCATCGTGCTGCACGTTTCCGAGAAGTACTGGCCCTGCATGCCGGATGTTGTTCTCGACCATCCGGCCGACGCGCTCGCGCGGCGTGAGATCATCGAAACGGTGAGAAACTAGGTCCTCAGGGCGCATGCCCCTTTTGAGTGCGTCGCAAATTTCAGATGCCTTTTCAGGCGTAAGCGCCGTTAGGACGATGTCGTTTATCATCGCCGCAGGTGCCTGGTCACACATTCCGATGCAAGGTGTATATTCGAGTGAGAAGGCACCATCCGGCGACGTTTCGTCCACACTTATTCCAAGTGACTTTTCAAAAGCCGCGGCGACAGCGGAAAGCCCAGCAAAGCGATCCACAATGTCGTCGCAAAGCCGGATCGTGACGCGTCCTTTGGGTTCGGAAGAAAGGAATGCGTAAAAGCTCACAACGCCTTCGACCGCAATCTCGGAAAGTCCCGTATGACGCGCCACCGTCTTAATCGTATCCCGAGAGATATGACGGAAGCGATCTTGGAGATCTCGCAGGATGTCGAGCATCCGTTTGGGATCACTTCCATAGGACTCGCAAATCCGCAAAACCTCGGCATGCTGCCCTGTTTGCGGTTCCGTCACTATTCTCACCTCTGCGTCATATCATAGACACGCTGATCGAAGTGGGCACGTGTCGAAGTTGTAACCCAGTTCGATCTTTGGACCCCATATTGTCATTGAGATGGATCAAACGGCAATCATCATGATGTTCCGCCTTTGACATCCGTCGACCGATTGACGTGAGCGTAGCGCCCGCGAGTACTGCCTTCCATGAGATCCGTACGCAACGTACGCAACCCGAGCGGCACAAGCTCCTTTGTCAGTTGAACGTCGGCCAGGCATGTCGGCAATGCAGGTCAGCGAAGCTTCAACGCAATGTATTGGCAACTCAATCTTTGGCTCCGGCACTCCCTCGAAATGATGGCTTGTTTTCGGCTCCCGACTTGCGATTATTGTCAGTCGCAGGTTGCGAAATCCGATCCAATCAGTCTAACCGTTCGGGACGACAATCGCCCGAACCTCTCCTTCCGGTGCCGCCGATGCAATGACATTCGGAGCCTCTTGCAGAGAAATTGTCCTTGTCACCAGAGCAGCAATATTGACAGAGCCCTCCGATATCATCGCGGCGGCACGCTCATGGGTGAAGGGATTGAGGAAGCTGAAATGAAGCTGAATCTCGCGAAAGAGAAGATCGAAAGGCTCGAACGGAACCTGCTCTCCGTTCGGCAGGACGCCAAGCACGACAACGCGCCCACCTGACCGCGCCAACCTCGGTGCCATGACGACGGTCGCGGCGACACCGGCGCATTCGACCACGAGGTCTGCGCCCGACGCCCAATGATCCCGTGCCTCGGCCTCCGAACCGGCAACGAGTCGTGCGCCCAGTTTGCGTCCGAGCGCCTGTTTGGCAGAACTGCGCGTTAGCAGCATGACGTCACAGCCAGCAAGCTTGGCCAATTGGACGGCCAGCAGCCCGATGACCCCGCCGCCGATAATCAGAACCCGTTCGCCCGGCCTAGCCGCGCCAAGGTCCATACCATGGATCGTGCAGGCAAGTGGTTCGCAAAAGGCGCCGTGAAGCGGATCGAGTCCAGCCGGAAGAAGATGCGCCTTCGATGCTGGAAATGCGCAATACTCGGCAAAACCGCCATCGCGACCGATACCTGTAGCGAGATTCTCGGAACACAGGTTCACACGACCGCGCCTGCAGTGCTCACACTTTCCACACCAGGTGTTCGGATCACAGGTCACCCTGCTCCCTAACGGAAGGCCGTCTACTGCCCCATCAACGACAATGCCCGAGAACTCGTGACCAAGGGTTGTGCCCGGCACGGAAGGAAACTCACCCTTGAAAAGATGCCGATCGGTGCCGCAGATACCGGCCGCTTCAACCTTTACAAGGATATCTCCGGACGACGCTTTCGGCACGGGAATCTCTACCGTTCGAATGTCCCCTACGCCAAAAAGCCGTGTTGCCAGCAATTCCCTGTCCTCCGCGGGTCGCACGAGATGAGCGTAGCCCGATGAGGCACAGCGGTCTATGCGCTAGGAGTACATACAATCCGGCATCCTTCCGACGAACGGCCAAGTACGAAGTCAGGAGCGGCCGGAAGAAGGAGACCACAGTCCCGTCAGTAAGCGACCTGGAATGCCTTTTCGAACCAATGCTCTTCAAGGTTCGCCCCGCCGCCGATCCGGTCAACCACGGCAAACAGCCCCGGCTCATAGAGAGGGGTGAGGACACCATGCCATGTACCCCGGTGAAAGTTCACGGCCTGGCCCGGCAATGTCTCGAAAGCCATCGGCGTCCCCGGAGCGCCACCCTCATCCGGAGCGACGACCACCAAAAACGGATGCATCGACATCGGAACAAAACACTGTGAGCCATCGGGATGCCGCTCAACCATCTCCAGCGTCAGCGGAAGCTTGCGCGGTTCCGCCTTGAAAAGACTGACGCCCGCACGACCATCCGAGAAGTCCAGCCTTGCCCGATCGTGATAGCGCCCGCAAAGCCCCTGGTTGATAATCCGGTCCGGCTCTCCTTGCGTGTCGATCACATCGCCGAAGGGCGCGAAGCCCTCCGCGTCCATTCGCTGAATCGTGATCCGGTTCATGAGAAATAGTCTCTCAGTCGCAATTCCGCGATCCGCTCGACCTGAGAGCACGCCTCGACGAACTCCGAAGCACTGTCATGCCCGATACGCCGACCAAAGGCTTCGAGGATCGATGCCTTGGTATTGTCTTTCACAGCGATGATGAACGGAAACCCGTGCTTGGCGGTATACTCCTCATTCATCCGGGTGAACGCGGCGCGCTCTTCGTCAGTCAGGGCATCCAGGCCGGCTGATGCCTGCTCGACAGTGGATTCCGCAGTCAGTCGTTTTGCCGCGGCCAGTTTGCCCGCCAGATCGGGGTGTGCTCGGAGAACGCCAAGCCGCTCTTCGTCCGAGGCCCTGCGGAAGATGCGGGCCAGCGCTGAATGCACCCCTGTCGCCGTATCGTGGGTAGGCCCAAGTTCCAGCTCCCAAGCCCGCTCCGCAATCCACGACGAATGCTCGAAGATGCCTCCAAAGGCCTCGACGAAACGTTCTTTCGTCATCTCGGACGGTCGTTCGAAATCAGGCGCGGGATGTGTCGCCGCCCAGTGACGGGCAATCTGTAGACGGGTGGCGAACCAGACGCCGTCATGTCCGGCCATGTAATCCAGCGCCCGCTTCAGGGCCGCGGCGCGCCCCGGACGGCCAATCAGGCGACAGTGGAGGCCGATCGAAAGGACGCGGCCACCCTCGGCATAAAGCGTGTCGAAACTGTCCCGGATGTAGGTCTCGAACTGGTCGCCCGCTGTATAGCCCGCCTGGATCGCGAAACGCATGTCGTTGCAATCCAGCGTGTAGGGCGTGATCAGCTGGTCGCGCCCACCGACACGCTTCCAGTAGGGCAAATCGTCGTCGTAGGTGTCGGCGACATAAGCAAAGCCGCCCTCCTCGGCCACCAGGCGCACGGTGTTCATCGAGCAGCGCCCGGTATACCACCCCAGAGGGCGTTCCCCCGTCACCTCGGCATGCAGACGGATCGCTTCCGCGATCTGGGCGCGCTCCTCGTCCTCGGGCATGTCCTTGTGTTCAACCCACTTCAGACCGTGGGAGGCGATCTCCCATCCTGCCGCTTTCATTGCGGCCACCTGCTCGGGCGCGCGTGCCAGAGCGGTTGCAACGCCATACACTGTGACCGGCGTGTCCTTAAGCATCCGGTGCACGCGCCAGAAGCCGGCGCGGGCGCCATATTCATAGATCGATTCCATGTTCCAGTGCCGCTGACCGACCCAAGGCGCCGCTCCGGTAATCTCGGACAGGAACGCCTCCGAGGCTGCGTCTCCGTGAAGAACGTTGTTCTCGCCGCCTTCTTCGTAGTTCAGAACAATCTGGACTGCGATGCGCGCGCCGCCTGGCCAATTCGCATCGGGCGGTGTCGCGCCATAACCGGTCATGTCACGGGGATAACGGGGAGCGTCAATCATCGGGCACCTCACTCTTGCTCTTTTGGTCTAATCCGGGTGATCTGGGGATGAAAGAGAGGAGTTACAAAATGGCAGGCTGGCTCTCCACACATGTACTCGATACCGCGATGGGACGCCCGGCGGAGGGCGTGACAATCTGGCTTTATCGCGTATCTGGCAACAGCCATAAGAAGATCGCAGAGGCGGTCACGAATGCCGACGGCCGGACCGATACGCCCATTCTGCCCGAAGCAAAGTTCACGACCGGTACTTATGAACTGGTGTTTTTTGCCGGCGACTACCTGCGCGCCACGGGCCAGGCCGGAGCCGATCCTTTGTTTCTCGACCAGGTTCCTCTTCGCTTCGGCATGAACGAAGACGCGCACTATCACGTACCACTGCTACTTTCGCCCTATGGGTATTCGACCTATCGAGGCAGCTGAGCCGAGTTCTTCCCAAATTCTGTCAATTCAGATCAAGCTGAAAGAAGATCATGTAGGGTGCCAGTTCCGGAAATCCTCGGATGGTGCCGCTTTGCGGATATTCCCGGATTCTTCGAAATCCCAGCTTGTCGTATGGCGCCCGCATCTCGACGTTGAGGCGGAGCGTATCCACCAGAAGCGTCCGCAACCCCATCTTGCGCGCTTCGTCAATCCTTGCTTCCACAAGTCGCCGTCCCAACCCCGTACCTCGTGCTTCCGGCCGAACGAAAAGTCGCTTCATCTCGCCGCAACCGTCGCCGATGTCCGAGAGAGTGCCACAGCCCAACAACCGGCAGTCGTTGGACCGTGCTAGTTCCAAACGGCCCCGCGGAGGCAGAAACTCGTCCAGATGCGCCCAGAAATCCTCTATCGGCGCATCCGGCGTCATCTCGGGACACCGCCATCGGCGACAAGCCTACCAATCACCAGCTCGTAATACTCCCGCAGGATCGCATTCATCTCTTCGCGTTCCGGCGGAGAGTCCGCCATGTCCGCTCTGACTTGCATGCACATCCCGCCGTTTCCGGCTCTCCAGCCAGTTTGGCCCATGCCGCAAGGCGAACCCTTGCGGCATGGCAGGTTCAGCTCAAAGTGCCTGGGTCGTGTAGTCCACCTCGTCGGGATAGAAGGTGTCCTCGATCGAGGTCGTGTGGACAAGGTTCAGCCGTCCCCCTTCGACCTTCGTGACATACTGGTGACCGAAGACCTGGTGCGTCTTGCCGTTGAAGACTTTTGCGCCTTGCGGGTGATCAAAGCCTTCCGGCATATCCGTTATGGCCTCTACGGCCTCGATCAGCTTTCCGCGATCAGCCGGCCCGGCGTAGACGGAGCTCTCCATCGCCGCCTTGACCGTATGCAACGTCTCCCAGCAACCGAACATGTGAGCAAATGTCGAAACGTCCGAAGGGTCTGAAATCGAGGCACCGTTGTCGTCCACGCCCACGGCGGCGCGATAGGCCTTGTCGTACTCGGTCTGGTTTGCCTGTACATAACGCGGGTTGCCTTCCCAGAAGTAGCTTCCTTCAAGGAATTCGAGTCCCGGTGACGAGATGTCGACGGCTTCCAGGCTATCGATGAAGCCAAACATCGCAGGTGCGGAGGGCCCGAAGAATTCACCCAGCTCCTTGACAAAGGTCAACACGGCCGGCCCCACCATGACGTGGTAAAGAACCTCTGTATCTCTCGGAATTTGCGGGAAATACTTGGTGAAAGACGTCTCGGTCGGCGGGATCGCGATCTTGGCAACAACTTGTCCGCCTGCCGCCTCTACTGCAGGTGTGAAATAGTCACGGTGATCATGGCCGAAGGCGAAGTCCGGGAAGATCATCGTGACCTTCTTGCCAAGCGTGTTCGCCACGAAGGGCCCCATCGCCTGAACCTGGCTCTTAACGTCCGTGATGCCGGGCTGAAGCGTGTAGCGGTTCAGCATGCCACTTGCGACGTGATGACCCTCGGAGACCACGAAATACGGCAGCTTCAACTCTCCTGCCGCAGGCGCAGAGCCGATCACCACGTGGGAAAACAACGTACCAAAGCCGATATCGCAGCCGTGCTGATTGGCGAATTTCTCGACCACTTCAGCGCCGCGCTTTGGATCGGTGCCGTCATCTTCCGCCACGATCTCGACCATGCGGCCATTGATGCCACCCTCGTCGTTGATCTTCTTCACGGCGGCCATGGTCGTCCGATCATACCAACGGCCATAAGCCGCGCCGATACCGGTGCGGTGAACCTGGAAACCGATCTTGATGGGCGCTGCGCTTTGCGCATGTGTGTAACGCGCCCAAAGTGGCAGGGTCGTCGCTGCCGCGGCACCCGCCCCCAGTGTCTTCAGCGCCCCCCGGCGCGTGGTGGTGGACTTGGTCATGTGTTGTCTCCCGGTTGGTTGGCTCTTTGGCCTGAATTGACGCGAGTTTGCAAAGCGCCGTGGCTTCTGTCCAATGCTTTCTGGATTCGAAACTGCTGAAATTACCCGCCTTTCGGCGCCGCAAGAAGCCAGAGACCGAAAACAGTATATCCGACCATGAACAGTGCCAGTGGCAACTGGCTGAGCGTCGCGCGGCGCGGATCAGGGAAGACCCGAAGCGCCAGGGCATGGGCTACCAGGATTGCGATCACATGGCCGATCACGACCGCGCCAGCCTGGCTCAGCCAGATCACGCGAACCATGTCGAGGCGGTTGAAGAAGCCGGTCGTTACAGGGCGCTCTCCGAGTCCGACCATATATGAAAGGACGCTCACAACATGCTGACCATCCACAAGAAAACTGGTCATGTAATGAGCCAGATGATAGCCTGCCGCGATTGGCAGGATCGACGGTGCGAAGACCCGGAACGCGGTCAGTAAATCCACGCCTCCACCCGCCAGTGACAGGCCCAGCCGGATAGAGATTCCATAGGCCAGAATCAACGTCGCATTGACTGTCAGCAATCCAGCCAGCGTGGGAGCGATCAGTTCCGAACGGCCCGGAAACTCAAGCGGGTTCACGTCAAGAATGCCCAGCCACCAGAAGGTCTCGTTGACTCCATCGAAACTGCCCGAGCCCAGGAGATTCAGCATGAAGACCGCCAGCGCCAAGGTGGGCATACCCATCCGCAGGATTCGCCAGCCATTGGGGCCCATAGCCCGCCCACCGGCAAGTGCCGTCTGGCGATAGGTGCGCATCAGTACCGTCAGGAACTCCCCGCGCAAAAGCCAGCGCGGGCCGTAGATCGTCGAGGCAACTGCGGTAAAGATCAGATAGCCGGTTGCGAACACGGCCAGCCGTCGCGGATCGCTGGGAGCCGGGTCCGCCAGCAGAAAACCGGAAAACGCCAGGAAAAACACGACCGCCGCCCATCCACTCGGGCTATAACGAGCCATCGGAGGCGCCGGCACGACCAAGCTCGTCAGACGACAAATTGCGGCAAAAGGGTTAACCCAGCGCCAGACATCGAATAGCAGCGCCTGCACTCCCACGAGGCCAATCCAAAACACGGTCCAAAGCCCCAAAGTCATCGGGTTGCGCAGGGGATCTGTCGGGCCCCATGCACCCGCCCAAAGCATCAGTGCGAGCAGGAACAGGGCCAGCATCTGCGTAACCGGACGCAGCTGCGGCGCCAGCACGGGCAAGCGGATGTACTGACGAAGCATCCTCTCAGGTCGCCAGCTTGGGGCGACCGCCAGAAGCATCACGGTCAGAGCGACGACTGCAGCACCACCGGCTACGTAAAGATCGGTCGGCAAAAGAAGAACGAAGCCGCCTTCCGCAGCATGCGCGAAGGCGGTCCCCGGCGAAACAAGGCTCGCGGCGGTCAGTGTAAGGCGGGCACGCATCTCGATCAGCCTATATGATTCCGCTTCTGCGAAAAGCCTGAAACGCACTGTCTGCCCGATTGACAATTTGCCGGGGTCTTCCGACCATCGCGCCGAGGAACAAGGCGTAACTGATAATGGCAAAGCAAGGTACGGGACGGGTGGTCGGTGTCGACGTTGGTGGCACGTTCACCGATCTCGTCGAAGTCGATGCGGAGACGGGCGCAGTAAGGCTCGCCAAAGTACCTTCGACGCCGGAGAATCAGGCCTTTGGAGTTCTCAAAGCCCTCGAGAAGGCAGAAATCGACCCGGGCGCCGTTGATCTGATTGTCCACGGCACGACGACGACCACGAATGCCGTTCTCGAACGCAAGCTGTCCCGAACCGGACTGGTGACGACCGAAGGTTTCCGCGACGTGCTGGAACTCGGGCGCAGGACAAGACCACAGGCCTATGGCATGAAGGGCGAATTCCGCCCCATCATCCCCCGCACGCTGCGCCTGGAAGTCCCCGAGCGGATGGACGCCTCCGGCAAGGTTGTGACAGCACTCGACGAAAAGGCTGTCCGCGGCGCTGGAAAACGCCTCAAAGACGCAGGCTGCGAGGCAGTGGTAGTGCATTTCCTGCATGCATATGCCAACCCCGCCCATGAGCAGCAGGCAGGCGAGATTCTGTCCGAATTCTTTCCCGACCACGTCACGATGGGCCATGCCCTTCTGTCAGAAACCCGCGAATACGAGCGGGGTGTGACCGCGGCAGTAAACGCAAGTGTTCAGCCGATTCTGGCTCGATATATCAAGAGATTACAGGATGAACTTGCGACGCGCGGCTACGACGGCGACTTGTTGGTCATGAACGGAAACGGCGGTACGGTTTCGGCCGCTCGCGTGGCCGATGAAGCCGCCAAGACCGTGATGTCCGGCCCCGCCTCAGGTGTGATGGCCGCGGCAGCGACAGGCAAGGCTGCCGGCCACCGCAACCTGATCACATATGACATGGGCGGAACCTCGACCGATGTGGCCCTGATCCGCAATGCCGAGCCCATGGTCTCGAACGAGATCGAGATCGAGTACGCCATGCCGATCCATGTGCCGATGGTCGACGTTCGCACCGTTGGCGCGGGTGGCGGTTCGGTGGCCAGGGTGAATGCAGCGGGACTTCTGGAAATCGGACCGGAAAGCGCCGGTGCAGACCCGGGACCGATCTGTTACGGGCGCGGCGGCATTGATCCGACGATTTCCGACGCAAACCTTCTCTTGGGACGGCTCGATCCCGAGCGGCTTGCCGTGACCGGCGGCGTCACGCTCGAGACGGTACACGACATCTTCGACGCCAGGATCGCGCGCCCTCTCGGATTGGGCGTCGAGGAGGCAGCACTTGCGGTGATCCGCGTGGCGAACCTCAAAATGGCCGGTGCGGTCAGGATGGTTTCGGTTTCGCTTGGGGTCGATCCGCGCGACTTCGCGTTGTTTGCTTTTGGCGGGGCCGGCCCGCTGCATGCCACGGCCATCGCCCGTGAACTGTCGATCCCAAAGGTTCTGGTCCCTGCCCGCCCCGGCATTACGAATGCCATCGGCTGTGTGGCGGCCGATCTGCGCCAGGACTTCGTGCAGACCGTCAACCGGCCCTTGCGCTTACTCGCCGAGGGTGATCTGGCGGCGGTCTTTGCAGATCAGGCCGCACGAGGCCGGGCGATGATCGAAGGAGAACGGGTCAGCGTGGAGGAGATCTCCACGCTGTTTGCCGTCGACATGCAGTTCGTGGGACAAACGCATCTTCTTCGTGTCACAGTGCCGGACCCCGCCTGGAGCCTGCACGAGATCAAGGCAGCATTCGAGGAGGTCTATTACGAGAGGTTCCGGGTCGAACTGGAAAGGATCGAGGCCAACGTCGTCAACGTGGCAACCAGCGTCATCGGCCGCCGCACCGCGGCCGATCTTTCGCGCCTGATCGACCCAACCGGCCGAAAGCGAACGTCGGAAGAAGCCGTTACCGGAATACGGCGCCTAGTCACGGAAAGTGGCACTGTCGATGCGCCGGTCTATTGGCGCGACCACCTGCCCCTGGACGCATGGATCGAGGGCCCTGCGCTGATCGAGCAGATGGACACCACCACGCTGATCGAACCCGGCGAAATCGCCAAGGGCGACTCGCTGGGAAACATTCTGGTCGAGGTACCCAATGGCCATTGACCCCATCACACTGACGGTCATCCAGGCCGGGCTCGGACAGGTCTGTGACGAGATGGACCTGACCTTCTCGCGCGCCGCCTTCTCCCCAGTGATCGCCGAGGCGAACGACCGCTCGGACGGCATCTACTCGGCCGAGGACGGATCGCTGATCGCTCAGGGCGCGGGCGGCCTGCCGGTTTTCGTTGGCACCATGCAGGATTCCACGCGTCAGCTGGTCGAACGGATAAATGCCGGCATCACGGCGGCGCCCGAAGAGGGCGATATCTACATCGTCAACGATCCCTACCTGGGTGGAACGCACCTGATGGACGTGCGCTTTGCCCGGCCGGTTTATCGGAACGGAAGGATTTACTGCTGGCTGTCCAACACCGGGCATTGGCCCGACACGGGCGGTGCAGTGCCGGGCGGTTTCTCGGCCTCCGCCACAGCGGTTGAACAGGAAGGACTGCGGCTCCCTCCTGTGAAACTCTTCAAGCGCGGCGTGATGGACCAGGAGATATACCAGATCATCTGCTCCAATATCCGCGTGGCGGATCAGCGGATCGGAGACGTCAAGGCTCAGGCCTCGGCGCTGCTGGTCGGAGAGGAGCGCCTGAACGCTCTTCTCGACCGCTATGGCGATGACGTGGTCTCGGAAGCGATCGCGGAACTTCGCCGACGTGCCGCCGAACAGATGGGCGCATTCCTGACCGCCACTCCCGACGGCACCTACAAGTCGGTCGCCTGGGTGGATTCCGACGGCGTTGTGGACGAGCCCCTTGCCATCAGGCTGTCAGTGACCGTGGAGGGTGACAAGGCAACGTTCGATTTCACAGGTTCCGCACCACCTTGCCGGGGTCCCATGAATTCAGTCCGGGCCACGACGCTTTCGAGCGTCTACCTGGCGATGCGCCACATCTTCCACGAAGTACCGATCAGCGCGGGCGCATTCGATCCCCTGACTATCACCGGAATCGAGGGGACTTTTCTTGATGCACGCTATCCCCGCCCCGTTTCGGGGTGCGCCGCCGAGGTCAGCCAGCGGATTGCCGAGGCCGTCTTTGCGGCTCTGGTTCATGCCCTGCCCGACCGTGTCACTGCGGCCCCGGCCGGAACCAGTGGAAATTTCGCACTGGGCGGCCATGACCCCGAGCGTGGGCGGGATTTCGTCATGTACCAGCTTTCGGGCGGCGGGTATGGCGGAAATTCCGATCATGATGGCCTGTCGAACGGCTGCTCGACCATCGGCATATCCAAGGCGCCACCGGTCGAGATCATGGAACAGGCGTTTCCGGTGCTATACCGTCGCTATGCGCTGCGTGAAGGCTCGGGCGGCGCGGGGCGGCACCGGGGCGGGTTCGGACTGGACTACGAGATCGAACTTAGAAGAGGCACCGCGCTGGCCAGTTTCGTGATGGACCATGGCCGCTTCGGACCTCAGGGTGCCCTCGGCGGAGCAGACGGCGCACTGAACAGGGTCGAAGTCTGGCAGAGCGGGTTGCAGCATGTACCCGAGCATCTGTCCAAGGAACAGGATATCCCGCTGGCGGCAGGCGACCGCGTCAGGGTCAGAACACCGGGCGGTGGCGGTTATGGCGACCCGCTGGATCGCGATCCTTTACTTGTGGCCGAGGATGTCAACCTCGGGCGTTACACTGCGGAAGAGGCGATGTCGTTGTTCGGCGTCATCGTGGAGGGCGGTATTCCCGATGCCGCACGGACAAAGGCGCTGCGCGAAGAGCGGCGGGCCGGCTCTTGAAGATTACATGTGGGCCGTTGGCAATTGCCCTCGCCCTCATCTTTTCGGGGCATGCGGCAAACAGCGAAACCCAGGAATGCGGCAATGGCGCATTCACAATAGAAACCCCGTCTCAATCGCTCGGCACCCAGTTGTGCGGTGACCTCCTCGATGCACGCGACCTGCTGCTTTCCTGTGGCTTGGAACAGACACGCCCCATCTCTATCAAGGTGGTAGGCGAGATATCTCACCCCATCGGCAAATGCCTTTCCTATTTCGAATGCGGCTTCGACGTCATCAGCATTACCGCGCCGGAAAAATTTGGCGACATTCTTTCACCTTACGACCCTTACGCCCTCCTCCCCCCTGAGGTACTCCTCGAGTCCCTTGTCACGCATGAACTTGCCCATGCCTTGGTTACCCAGTCGGCAGACGCACGGGATATCGACATCGTTGATCAGGAATATATCGCTGCCGCTCTCGAGCTGGAGAATATGGAAGCCACTTGGCGCGAGGTTCTGATTGGCGCTGCTCCCGTCAGCCTGCCGCCGAAGCCCGACCTGATCGACATCATGATCTATGGCCTCGCTCCCCGAAAGTTCGCAACGAACGCATGGCAGCATTTTCGTTTGACGGAGAATGGATGCAGTCTTATCGCGCGGATTGTCGAAGGCCGCTTTTCTTTCGCGAGATAGGGGCAAGCCGTTTGCCGCAGGTCGACCTTACCGTTCCTCAAGGTCAAGCAACCGGTCCGCGTCCAAAAGACCACTCCAGCGCAAGGGCGAGATCGGGTAACTGTCATCCCTCGCCATCCGCTCGAAACTAAAACCCGGCTCCAGCTTTTTCAGCCGCTCTCCAGCACGCCGGGCGTCATTCGGCCGATCGGCTGCTGCGTAAAGCGCCGTCAGGTAGCGCAACGGTGGACGGAATTCGGGCGAAAGAGCATGAGCCGCCTCAGCCAACTGCAAGGCTTCATCGCGCTGCCCGGTCAGTGCTGCGGTCAGGCAGCGTCCGAAGTCCCACCAGTGCCCGAAGGGCGAACCAGAGGAGATGCGCTGCGCACGAACCGCCAGCGCGTGGGCTTCCCCGATATCGCCGGCATAAAGCTTGGCTGTGGCAAGACTGTTCCAAGCAAACGGATTCGACGGATTCAGTGACACGCTGCGGCGGGCCAGCTCCATGCAGGCGCTTACGTCCTTGTCTAGAACGAGGCGGGCGTTGGCAACCACAGCAAGGACCATCGAATTCAGAGGCTCAAGCTCCAGCGCTTCGGTGCAGAATCGGCGCGCCTCCTCCGAAAGATTCTCCGACCGGTCGGGATGCAATTCGACCTGCTGGATCAGGCGCAGTTGTGCGCGCCATGCACTGATCAGGGCTCGCGGACCGATTTCTTGCGCCCGTGCCAACATCGCGTCGGCTTCCAAAAGCGCATCGGGACGCAGGCAAAAGATGCGCCGGATCGCCAACCGAGTCAGCATGTTGACGTCGCGAATGTCCTGTGTAGCTGCGACCCGGACGGTCATCGCATCCGCCAATGCGTCGATCAACTGGTTGCCAAGCGAGACGACCTCCAAGTCTTCGACAGGAGGCGCTCCATGGAGCTGGGTCGATGTCATGCCGGACCAGACGAGGCTTGAGGGATCTCCATGATTTATGCGTGCGCGCAACCCGACGCGTTTACTGCCCTGACGCAAAGCCTGCACCTCCACGCGAAAGACCGTGTAAGGAAAACTTTGCGCATTGCCGATGTGCACATCCACCAGAAGCGTCTCGCGCAGACTGCGCGCGATGCAATCCACGAAGATGTCTTCGACAAGTTTCAGTTCTGTACCTTTGTCGCCCAGCACTTGGAACACTATGACGGGCTTCGCCGGAGGCTTCTGCTCCCGGGAAACTTCCGGCGAATTCAACCGACAGGAATCCAGCGCGACCAAAGGCTCGCGCTGCTTCCTAAGCCAGTCTTGAAGACCGCGATCCGAACTCGAAATGCCAATGCCTTCGAGGAACTCAGCCCCAGGCTGGGCCGGCCTCAAAACAATGCGCGACATGTCCAGTGCAACGCTGCGCCGGTCAGAAATCAGCAGATTGCGGTCCTCGTCCAGCGAACGGCGGATCTCGCTCAAAGCCTGCCGTAGACTGATCGCGGCCTTGTCGGACTCGCTATTCGCCCAAAGCCGCTTCTGGAGCCAAAGTCGACCACGGCCGTTCCCGTCGCTCGTGGCAAGAAGTGCTATCAGCGCTTGGGACTTGGCGCTTTTGGGTCCGATGTCGCGGCCGTCATGGCTACGAAAAAAGAACCGCCCGTAAAGGTTTAGCACAGCGTGGCCTGTCTCAGTCACCTTCTTTGAATCCCCTTCTGGCAATCTTGCGACACTCGCAACGCGTGGGTCCTGCGAAAAAGTTGCACGATGGGTCACCTTTCTCTTCAACAGATTTAAGATTACTCGGGCAAAACGGCGATTTCCGTGAATTATCCGTGAAATTTAACATTTTCACCAAGAGCACCTTTGAGAAGGCACACACCGTCACAACAGTCTGTGATCAACGGAAGGGTTGAGAAGTGCGAGTTGCCGGCGGCGGGGCAAGGTCAAAGTCAGGGGACCGCGCATGCCGGCCGCGGTGGCCGCGCCTTCCTCGCATCGGCACTGGTCAGCCACATATGATGGAGCAGCTGGATACTGGGACGGACATGCACTGCACGATCGCGCACCTTGGGGCGCTTCCTATATCGACCTCAGTTATCTCTTACCTGCTGAACGCTCAGCACTGTTTGATTCCCTTCTGCACCCCGATATCGTCGTGACAGGCACGATGGACAGGTAACCATCTCAGTAAAGGGTTATATTGCTGTAACTCTTGTTCGTCTGGGCAAGCAGGTATTCCGCCAACAGCTCCAGATGGTGCGCCCCTATATGGATTTGCGCAGCGACAAGATAGCGGAGACCATCAACCAGATATTCGATCTCCTGCTGTTCGTCGGAATAGTCGAGCATTTCAGTGCCAGCCAGAACGCGGCGACGCTCGAAGTTCTCTCGACCGTTCTCCGGCTGGCGATACATGTGGAAATGCCAGGCAAACATTTCTGCCGCGCGCCGCGTCCGATTGACGACGCGCCGCAAATCCAACCGTTGATGCAACGCCGGATCATTACAGCGACCCGTCTGGCCAGGCCATTGAAGTCTTCGCTGCCGCCACCGGAATGGCGCGTCTGATCATGACCGGGCTGGTTCCAGGAGCGCTGACGGAAACGAATGCCGTCAGGCAGATCGCCGCGATGCCGTTCTGCATTGCTCACCGTATCGCCGCGAACTGGTCGATAGCAGGAATACATTTCCCGATGGATTCCGCCACGAGCGCCGTGCTTGGCTGCGCTCTGGGTGGCTCTCTTTTGATGACGAAATACTCTTCTGAGGGCGCTTTGCGGCAACTTCAGCGGGTTGGAGCAAACGAGAGGCTCAGACCCGCTTTTTTTGCCGATAGCCCCGACGCGGACTTCGTATAGAAGTTCCCTGTACGAAAGACAGGGACCGAGCGATATGCGCCCGGTCCCTGCTAGCTAAGTCATTCGCGAGCGATCACCGTGACATAAGGTATTCTGCGACTGCCTGATAAGCCGGAAGCGACGTGGGATCGATGAACCCGTTCTGCGCGCGCGGGAAAGATGAGAGACGCACCAGAACCATTTCGGCTGTTGGGTCGACATAAATAGTCTGACCATGGACTCCGCGCGCGGCATAGGCGCCGTGCTCATTGTGGAAGACCCACCACTGGCTGGTATAGCTGCCGTTCGGGATCGTCGGGAAACCAGCGAATTTGGACTGGTCGCCGCCCGCGCGAATGTTCTGCACGACCTGCGCAGGGAACAGACGCTGGCCGTTGATCTCACCCTCGTTCAGCATCAGCATCCCCAAACGCCCAAGATCGCGCAGACCGGCGGAAACGCCACCGCCCGCGAAGGGCACTCCCTTGCCGTCGACGGTCTGGTAGGCATCCTGCTCGGCGCCCATTGGCCGCCAGAGACGTTCGGACGCAAGATCAGTTACGGCCTTGCCAGTCACGCGGCTGATCATCCAGCCAAGCATGTCGGAGTTGATCGTCTTGTAATGGAACTCCGCCCCGTGCTCCCCTTCGGGCTTCACCTGCTGCAGGTATTCCCAGTATCCATTCGGACCTTCGTAGCCTTCCGGCTTGGGCAGCGGGCTGGCCGCAGCCGAATAAAGCCAGATGTCGGCATTCGGATCGGAGTAGTTCTCGGAATACTGAACGCCCGTGGTCATATCCATGACCTCGCGTACGGTCGCTGTAGCGAAAGCGCTGTCGCCGATTTCCGGAATGACGTCGCGAACAAGAAGGGTATCGTCCAGAACACCCTCTTCCACGAGGATCTCGCCCAGAAGGCCGGTAATCGACTTGGTCATCGACATGATCGCATGCTTGCCGTCTTCTTCGAGGCAGCCGAAATAGCGCTCGTAGACCACCTGCCCCTTATGCATGATCAGCATGCCGTCGGTGTAGTTGGCATAGAGCGACTCTTCCCAGGTCATCTCGGCTTCGCCGTTGATCGGCATGAAGGTCAGAGCGTCGATTTCCTGGCGCATGTCCGCGAATTCGGACGGCGGCAGATAGTCGAGCGAAACCGGTGCACCTATGCCGCGGCTGATCTCTTCGGTCGGCAGGAATTCACGCAGGTGGCAGACAGTCCAACGAAGCTTCGGAAAGCTGAAATAGTTCGAATCCGGTTGCATGATCATCTTGTCGGGCGATGGGGGAAACCCCTGCATCCAGCCCATAACGTTGGGATCCGACTCCTGCGCCGAAAGCGGTTCCGACTGCGCGAATGCTGCGGTAGAAAGCCCCACAGACAGGGCAAGCCCCGCTACCAGCGAGACGTGCTTAGAAGTTGACGACGACATTGATGAATCCTCCTGTCCATGTGGGCGCGCTCCCGCCGACGACCCCCTCGATACCCGCGCCGGGCACCGAGACGGAGACACCAGCAGTCAGGAACGTATTTCGGTTAATGATACGGCTGTATTCGAGGAACACGTCATCCGCCAGATGCGAGTTCGTGACGCCCGTAATGATGGTACCCGACGAGTCCAGTCTCGTTGCCTGGCCAAACTGAATCGGGCTGTTCAACTCGTTCGCACGGATATGGGCATAGCGAAGAGTCAGCGTATCCGTCTTGGTCGGCTGTACCTTCAAGGCCAGCGACAACGCGTTCACGTTCGAATTGATGAACGTCGACGCCGACTTCGATCCTGTCGCCCACGCGCTGGGGCTGCCCTGGTAGTAGAGCGGATCGAAACGTTCGTATTTCGTCGTCGCAGGATCGTCGCCCGAGAAAGTCTGATAGCCCACCGTCAGACTCGGCGTCCAAGGCATGTCCGCAAAGGTATACCCCGCCGTGACGCGACCTGCCCAGGACCGCAGATCGAAATCGTCATTCCACTGATAGGCCGCGTCGCCTGTGAAAACCCAATTCTCAAGGCTACCCTCGAAAGGATTGGTCTTGGCATAGACGTTGATGGTGTTTGTCCCTTCGCGGGCGCCCGTCACCGGAGGGCCTCCGATCTGGGGGTATGGCGAGCGGGAGTTGAGCACGGTCACGAAGGTCGCACCGAGATAGCCGCCATTCGAATCATCCCGGCGCACATCAACGCCGGCAAGTTCGTTGTCACCGTTCGTGGACGGCAATTCATTCGGATCAAGGTAGAAGACAGTGCCCGTCACGTCACCGGATGACAAGCGCCCGATCGCAGCGACTTCCCATGCCTTGCGCGGGCCGAACTTGAGAGCGCCGCGCTCGAAACCGCTGGTCGCGCCGTTCGCGATCAACATGCCGGTGCCGAGGGTGAGTTCGCGACGCCCAAGAGACACGTCGTAGGAGAGGCCGGAGCCCATATCCCCACGGACGGCAAGATAGGCTTCTTCGAGCGTCGTCGCGCCCGTATCGCCCGTGTCGAACGCGTCTGTCCCCCAGGTATAGGACGCCACTGCCGACAGCTTGCCGTAAAGAACGGCACCCGTATCAATCTGTTTTTCAAAGCTTAAGCCGGGCTTTACGTATCCTTCCAGCCACTCCGCATCGGGATCGAAACCGCTTCCAGGGGCGGTCGTGGCCGCCAAGTCCCAGAACAGGTTGCGTTCAACGACGGCATTCAGGCCGAACTGAAGGTGTCCCCGTATCTTCAGGCCGTTCGCGTCATGCAAGAGCATCGGATCGCGATCTTGAGCGCTGACCCCGGTTGCCATCATCGCGACAAGGAATGCAGCCGTTAAAGCCGATGTTTCCTTACCGCGAATAGGCTCAAAAGCGCGCAAACGTGGAAAGTTATATTGCACGACGCCATCCCTACTACCGCTGCAATTGCATGGATGGTAGTGCGCTCTACCTGGACTTCAAACACCACGATACCCAAAATGGGCACGCAGTCATGGGATGAGATTGGATGGGTAGACGTCAAACAGAGCAGAACTCTTTCATCAGGGACAACTTCTCCGAAATCTGGCCCGTCCACCTCGCCGCTTTTACGCGGCTCTTGTCCAAGCTGCGTGCCAGATTCGACGATGACCTCGACCTGCTCTTGATAATGGCCGTGATCGGCGAGCGGACACGCCCTGAAAACTGGGCCCCCGAACTGTTGACCTATCGCCAGCTAACCAACGCGTCCGATGATCTGAATCTGCAATTGCCGATCAATATCCAGTCGCTCGCCGACTATACGGGCATTCCCCGGGAAACTGTCAGACGGAAAGTCAGCATCCTCGAACAAAAGGGATGGATTGCCCGTGACAGCAACGGGAGGCTTTCCGTCTCTCGAACGGCATCACTTGACCTCGAAGATGCGACGAGGGACTCGCTGATTTATCTCGACGCACTACGAGAAGTATTCCAGTCTCAGAACGGTGAGGAGCAAGGCCTTTAGCCCATAACGGCACGCCTTCATGGCCGCGCTGGCAGTCTACGGGATACGCAAGAAAACCCAGATCAGCCCAATGATGACTGGTTGATGCAAAAGATAGATCGCAAGGCTATGCCGCCCGGGCCAACCCAGCTTGCTTTCAATCGGCCGGGATACTGCCCTCCACCGAACCACGCCAAGCACTTTGGCAAAAGCGATGCCGAACAATGTGGGGGCCAGCCACGGAACAAGCGGGATGAGGTCAAGCGCAGGACGGGGAGACGCTGCCAGTCCGGTCCAACCCATCCAGGGCGGCAGGTCGACTCCCCGCGCCCAGACGGCCCAGACGGCGACCACGCCTAGCCCGGCAACAATCGACATCCATGCCGGCCGGTCGGCGAGCAGGAGGCCCAACAGGCTGGAAACGAGGATAGCGTGCAGAATACCGAAATAGATGAAGCGGTGCGGCACCGAAACGAGAGTAGCGACTGAGACCGCAAGGGCTGCAGCAAGAAGGATCAGGGATCGGCGTATGAAGGAGTTCCATCGGATGCCGTCCCCATGTGCAAGAACAAGGCTGACGCCGACAAGAAAGAGAAAACTCCCTGCGACAAGGCGAGCGAATACCGCCCAACTGCCGGTCAGAGTGGTGCCCGGCTCGATGAGACCGAACAACTCGAGATCGCGTACGAAATGAAACACGACCATGCCAAGGATCGCCAGCGTGCGCGCGATGTCTACCGCGACGATCCTGCCAGCGGCTGCCTCGGAGTTTCTTGAAGACAGGAACTCGGTATCAGGCGATGAATACATACCCGACACTTTCGACTCTCTCTGCGCTCATGTCGACAGGCTGCGCCGCGCTGTACGAACGCTAGCCCTCACAATCACTCTGCAGCAGCACTCCGCAGACGCTCCATGACTTCTGCGCATTCATCAGCGCTGCCGATCAGAGAAGTACCTTCCGGCACCGTTCCGCCCATCTCGCTTGTGGCACGCATCAGCACCTGCGCGATTTGTTCGTCCGTCAACAAACCCTCGTCTTTTGCTGCCGTAATCGTTGAGCAGACTCCCGCACTCAAACCGGTGGCGATGCCGATGCCGGCCGCGGTTCCACCAAGCAACGAGCCGCCGAAAACCGTTCCACCAACGAGACCCACGACAAGTCCCAGAATTGCAATAAGCGCCTTGCCCATGTTGTTTCCTTTTTTGCTTCTCAGATACGCCGCCCCATAAGACGGCAGATCAGGATCAGAATTATCAGGTTCAGGCCTGGCGTCAGAATAGCCAGGATCATCGACTCAACGCCGATCTTTCCAGCCAGTTGGACCCAGGGCGATCCCATTAGCACCACGAAGATGCCCGAGAGCGGGTCCGGCTCTTGCCCGAACCACCCGAATGTGCCGATGGCAAGCAAAGCGAGGGCCGCTGCCCAAAGAATCGCGAAGAGAATGACTATGATGCGGCAGAGCGTCATTGCCCTGCCGCCTCTTCAATTACCCAGATCAAAGAAAACCTTCGTTTGTCAGAGACATCGGCTGCGTGGTGCTGCCATCGCTGTAAGCTATGCACTGCCAACGCGCACGCTGCGGGCCGACACCGACGATGACTTCCGTCCCTGCCTGAGAGAAGCTGGAACTCAGCACGACAACATCGCCGTTGCCTGTTTCAATGCTGGTTCTCTGAAGGCACGCCTGCTCTGCGGCCGAAGGCGCCGCGACCGAGCTGCCGCCATCCTCCACGCAGCCAGCCAATGCCAGAACCCCGGCGGCCACTACGGCAAACTTGGTTGTGTAGTGCATCTACTTCCCTTTCCCTTTTGGTTAGTCGTTCGTTGCTATGCCACTGCCGTGGCGCCATGAACCGATACCGGTTCTTGCACTCGAAAACTTACTCGTCCTCCTCAACCTCGATCGCGTGTCTGGGAGATGACGAGCAGATCGGGGCCAAGACTGCCTTCTCGAAGACGGCTGACCCCGCTTCACTCGGTCGCATGCCAAAACGACTGCGCGCCGATCTCCGTGGCTTCCGCCGTCGATACGAACGGCATGCAAAGACCTTTTCTCGGGCGGCCGATCCTTGAACGGTTTAAAAGACGCAAGGACACCGGAAATATTCAAAATCCACTACTGTGCAACCAAGCTTGAACCGACCATTCAAAAGAACCTCAACACGCGGCAATTGAGATTGGGAGGGCGAAAATATGCGTTTCGGAATCAAATCCTTTTGGTGAGCGCAAGCGCCAAGCAACCTGAAAGCAAACAAACTATCGAGTAAGTTCGGCAATCATATCTGCCCTTTTGCCGCGATGAACCTTGACAATACATTTCGGGTTCGCCGCAGGGGCATACTCGACAAGCTCGATCGAGTGCTCATCGTTGGCGGGAAAGGCAAAGCGTTCCGTTATATAGTTCAGTACTCCGCCCAGTTCGCCCTCGACAAAGACCGGCTCCCAAACGGTCACATGGCCCTTGCCGCTCACATTGACAACGAAGCGCAAGAATAGCGCATCTCCCTTGAGCAACCCCGACTTCTTCAGGAATTTCGTGAACTCGGGAACACCTAAGCGATTGATGTGGCTGTCAAGCGCCATTCCATGAAGTTTGGCCGGGTCCTGACCTCGTTCCGCATAGAACTTCTTTGCCGAATCCGATGCCTCGATCAAACGCAGCTTCGCATCAAGAAGCGTCGCCGGCAGCAAGTCGTTAGCGACAAAGGCAAGACTGCGACTGAACTGCCGATCATCCTCGTTTCGAGACTGCAACTTTCGCAATTGGCTCTGGCGCGAAGGTCTCGGGCTCTCGATACCGCGTTCCCATCGGCTGACCGTGCCCTGATCGACGTCGAGCCTTTCACCCAACTCGCGTTGTGTAAGTCCAAGGCGTTGCCGAAGCCGCCGTATGTCGACACTCTCCATGACCTAGATATATTCCACCGAGGGTTGATTTCGAGAGAATGATAAGCCTTTCTTTCAATACCCGGCCAAATCCGTTGGCCGACGAAACTCTGCCTTGTGAACAGGCAAGAAGACGCACCTGAACAATCGAAGCTTACTGGATGACTTTTTCGGCGTCGAACACGCCTTCCAGCGACCGGTTCAACAGGTCCTTGCGAATACGCTGGCTGGGCGTTCGCTCAAACTGCGCCACCCGCTTCCAGTACCTTGGCACATGCTGGCGCGGCAGCGCGTCCCGGCACCATGCGACCAGCCCCCCCGGATCGAATTCGCACCCATCGCGCAAAAGCAAGAAACAGAGAATATCGTGTTCTCCAATATCCGATGGGACGCCAACCACGGCGCATTCGGCGATGTCAGGATGAGACGAAAGCGCGGTCTCGACCTCCCATGCCGAGATATTCTCTCCCCGGCGCCGAAAGGAGTCGGACTGACGGCCGATGAAATAGAAATTCCCTTCGCCATCCCGTCGGCCAAGATCACCCGAGTACAGCGCGCCGTTCCGCAAGAGCCGCTCGGTTGCTTGGGGATTAGAAAGGTATCCCGGCGTCAGAAGACCGGGAAATCTAGGGGCTGCCACGATCTCCCCCGCTCCGGCCCCGTCCATGTTTTCAATGCTCACATCCAACCACGGGACAGCCTGCCCGACAGAACCCAGCGGGCCTTCCATGTTGATGGTGGTGAAACTCGACGCCTCGGTCATGCCATAGACCTCGCGGATCGGAATTCCGAAGCGCGCCTCGAATGCCCTCCCGATTTCCGGACGGCACCCGCCTCCGAAAGCCAGCTTTACCGGATGCGTTCGATCCCCCTTCGAGACCTGCGACTTGAGAAGGATCTCCAGAATGCCGCCGAGATAATGCAACTTGGTCACATCGAAGCGCCTCACATCAGGCCAGAACCCGGTGGCGCTGAAACGTCTCACCATGACCAGCTTCGCTCCAAGAGCCAGCGCCATGATCACGAGTTGTGGACCGCCCACATGATGCATTGGCTCCCACATCAGGTACCCGTCACCTGCCTCGCAGTCGCTGGCCATCGCGCAACCCGCCGCCGATGCGAGAAGCATCCGGTCCGTTACAAGCACGCCTTTCGGTGGTCCTGACGTGCCCGAAGTGAAGAGCACCGCCCTTTTGTCGTCGGGCATCCCGAAACTTTGCCAATCCCCAACCGCACCAGGCTCGGCGGCAAGCGTCGTCCAACCGTCGGTCTCGACGGTCCTCCCGCCTTCGGGAAAACCCGCAGCCTGCAGCGCGGGCACCGCGCTCGGCGCCACGAAAGCAAGCCCGGGCTCAGCAAGAGAGAGCGCATGGGCCAGCGATGGTCCTTTCGCTTCCGGAGACACCGGAACCCACAAGGCGCCCGCAAGCGCGATCCCGAAAAAATGTGCGACGTAATTCGGCCCGGCGTCCATCATCGTCAGAACAGGGTCGCCGGGCGCGATCCCCGCGTCACGCAGACGCGTTGCGACAGCGCTGGCGGCCAAGGCGATTTGCGACAGGGTCACCGCCTCACCGCTCCTGACCAAGAGCACGCGATCAGGTTCTTCCTGTGCCCGCGCAAGCAACAGGTGGCTCACCGTTTCTTCGAATGGAGGCTCCAGAGGCCGGCGGGCTTCCTCAGCCATCCTTTCTTCCGCCTCTCGCCGCCAGAAACCGTCGGGTCTCCTCCTGCATCTCACCGGATTCGAAAGAAACGCGGTGCAGCCGCTTTGCAGCCTCGATCGCCTCGTCCAGCCCCGGCTCCAATACTTCGAAAAAACGCTGCTTGATCAGGCGCATCGCCGTCCGGGGCTTGGCACCAAGCTCATGAGCGATCTCCCGTGCCCGGTCGAGAACACGTTCTTCCTCCACCAGCTCATGAAGGGCACCAAGGCGAAGCGCCTCTTCGGCACCCATCAATCGACCCGTCAAAGTCAGCTCGATCGTCCGCGACAGACCCAGAACCTCGCGCATGATCCAGGGACCGGTGACGCTCGCAATGCCGGCATTGATCTCCGGCTGGCCCATCCGAACCCCGGAATGTCCGACGCGGATGTCGGTCAGAAGCACGAACTGGAATGCGGACCCGGCAGCCACGCCATTGATCGCCGAGACCACGGGAATCTCAAGCGAACGCAAAGCGCGGTAAAGAGCGCCAAAGCTTTCGATCCAGGCATCAGCCTCTGCCGGCCCGAAGTCGGTGACCTCGTTCAAATCCTGTCCTGCGCAGAAGGCACGGTTTCCCGCGCCCGTCAGAACAACCGAGGAGACTTCGGGGTTTTCACCGGCCGCCTGGAGTTCCGAGATCAGGCGGGCGCGCATGGAGGAATCCCACGCGTTCATGCGTTCGGGCCGGTTCAGGGTTATCTGCAGACAGCCCCGGTCCAGTTCGGTCAATACTGTATCGCTGGCCAAGGGATGCCTCCTTCCAGGATGTTAGCCGGGCATGGCCTTCGATTACACCATTTCGGGACGAATTGTCCTCTGTCGCCAGAAGGAACCAATAACCAAGTAGAAAACCGTCCCTTCGGTCACGTCAGACGTCATCGGCAATCCGCAACACGGCGGCGCCTGCCTGCATCCTGCCCTCCGCGCGATCGAACCTCACGTAGGCCAGGCCTTCGCCCCCGGCCTGGGTGAACAACGTTCCCGCAACGCGACCATCCTCAGCCAGGATTTCCGTACCAACCGGGGCGCTGCCCTCTACAGAAACCCGACGCAAGCCCTTCCGCAAATCGGTCTTGTGTTTCATCCGCGCGGTGACTTCCTGTCCGACGTAGCAACCCTTGCGGAAATCCACTCCGTTCAGCGTCTCGAAGCCCAACTCTAGCGGGAAGGACTCGTTCGGGATGAGTTCCACGCCACTTTCGGGCACACCGGCCGCAACGCGCAACGCATCCCAGTCCGCCTCTTCACCCGTTCGGCCATCATATGCGCGCCATCCCAGCGAAAAATGCCGGGGATCAGCGAACGCGCCGGAAGGTGGCTCGCCAAGGCCGCGCGCCACAGCGATATCCGTCTGCTCGATCCTCACGTCCGCACGCAGCTTGTACATCGTCAGCCTTTGGACAAGACCTGCGGCCAGCGGCTCGGCCACGTCCAGCAGGATCGACTCGCCGTCCGGCACAAGGAAAAAATCCGCAAGATATTTCCCTTGCGGCGTCAGAAGCGCGGCCCAGACCAGGCCGGCATCCAGTCGCCTGACGTCATTGGTGACAAGGTTCTGCAGAAACTCCACCCTGTCCTTGCCCGAGATGCGATAGACGCGCCTTGCGCTCATGGCTTTCTCCCTGCCTTTTCGGCATATATAGGCCGACGATCAAAACTCTGCATCCCCAATGCCAGCATCTCTTTCGGTCATCATTCCATCGCTGAACGCGTCAGCTGCGCTTCCGGAAACGGCGGAGGCTCTTCTGTCCGGCGCGACCGACGGGCTGATAAGGGAACTTGTCATCTCGGATGGCGGGTCGACGGATCAAACAAGAGAGGCCGCAGCTGAACTGGGCGCCCTTTGGCTGCCGGGACCACCGGGCCGGGGTATGCAGATAGCCCGCGGGGTGGCCGCATCCTCCGCCCCTTGGCTACTGATCCTGCATGCCGACACCCATCTCTCGGATGGCTGGACGACGGCGGTTCGACACCATATCGCCGACAGGAGCGGCATGGCCGGATATTTCCGGCTGAAGTTTCGAGCGAACGGGATTGTCCCTCGCTTCGTGGCAGGGGGCACGAACCTCCGGTCCCGATGGTTGAGCCTGCCATATGGTGACCAGGGGCTTCTGATCTCCCGTCGGCTTCTGGAGGATGTCGGCGGATACCCGGAAATCCCGCTGATGGAGGACGTCGCGATGGCCCGACGGCTCAAGGGCTGCCTGCGACCGCTGGACGCCGAAGCACGCACTTCAGCAGAGCGCTACCTGCGCGACGGATGGGCCCGGCGGATCGTACGCAACCTCGGAACGCTTCTGAGATACAAACTTGGCGCAAACCCCGATGATCTGGTCGCCCGCTACGAACGATAGACGTCACTCTTCTGCGAACTGCAACTCATACAGCTTGGCATATACACCACCCCGACCGATCAGATCCGCGTGCGTCCCCTCATCCACGACGCGGCCCCGCTCCATGACCACGATCTTGTCCGCCTGACGTACAGTGGAGAGCCGATGGGCGATGACAAGCGTCGTCCGGCCGACCGAGAGTTTTTCCAGCGCCGCCTGAACGCGCGACTCGCTCTCGGCGTCCAGTGCGCTCGTGGCCTCGTCAAGAAGAAGTATCGGAGTATTGCGCAACACAGCCCGAGCAATCGCAACGCGCTGCCGCTGTCCGCCAGAGAGAAGCGAACCGCGCGGCCCGACGGGTGTCTCCAACCCTTGGGGCAAACCAGCGACGAACTCGCTCAGATGAGCGGCCTCCAGCGCATCCTCCAACTGCGCGTCTGACACTCCCGGCGTGTTCAGCACGATGTTTTCCCTGAGTGTCTCATCGAACATCGGTGCGTCCTGAGTGACGACCGAGAAAAGCGAGCGCAGTTCAGGCAGCGCCATCGAGCGCGATGATACACCGCCGATCTCGATACCGCCCGAACTCGGATCAACCAGCCGCGTCAGCACATTGAAAATCGTTGACTTCCCTGCACCGGAGGCTCCCACCAGAGCGGTCGTCTCCCCGGCCCTTGCTACAAAGCTTGTGCCCTTCAGCGCGTTTTCGGTGCCAAATGTCACGACAACATCGTCGAAGACCACGTCGGCCTCACCAGCGCTTGGGGGGGCCGGCACAGCGGGAACCGGCGACACGATCGTGGGCTTTTCATGAAACAAGGCACGGATTCGCTCAAGACTGGCCCGCGCCGCCTGCCATGCGCCACTGACATTGGCGACCCGCCGCATCGGTTCGAACAGCAGTCCCATTGCCGTGAAGAACGACATGAACTCGCCGACGGTCTTCTGCCCATCGATGATCTGGTTGCCGCCATAAAGGAGGACACCTGCAAAGCCTATCGCGGCGATGACATCTGTCAGCGCCGGAATCGCCGCCTGCCCCATGCGGGCCTTCATTTCCTTGCTTACGAAGTACCGCATTTCACTGCCGAAGCGCTTCGTTTCAAGCTCTTCGGCGGTATTCAGCTTCAGAGTGTTCACGCCATGAAAGATCTCGTCCAATCGAGTTGAAAGACGTGCCGCTCCCTCCCTCACCCGAAACGAGGTACGCCGGACATACCGCTGCAACATCAGGATGGGCCCCATCAACAATGGCACGCCGGCAACGGCCACCAGCGTCCAGAGCGGATCGACCGATATGGCAACGCCAAGGAGAGCGATCAGACTGATCACGTCGCGGGCCGCCGCGCTCAGCACGGTTTGCCAGATGGTGTTCGCCGCGGTGACGTCTCCCCTTACACGCTCCAGCAACGTCCCTGGCGGATTGGTCGCGAAAAAGGCGCTATCGAGCGAGATCAGATGCGCCAGCAAATCCTGCTGCATATCCGCCATTACCCGGATGACTGCGCCATGCATGAGTACCCGATGGGAAAACGCCGAGATCGCGCGGACGGCGAAAAGCCCGCCAACAGCCATGGATACCCAGAAGACGGCACCCCGGTCTCCGGCGACGAAGACCTCGTCGAACAAGGGCTGCACGATATAGCTGAGCGCACCCAGCATCGAACCTTCAAGGGCCATGAAAAACAGAGCGACGAATATGAAAGCACGGTGCCTGCGCAAGTAATCGCGCCACAGCCACCTGATCAGCACCCTGTTCCCGGTTGGGGTCGTTTCTGAAGACGACGCTGTCAATGTCTCGGTCAAAAGGGATCCGTCCCAATGGTTTCCCGACCCTGACTAGCTTGCCGGCCCAACTGGCACAAGAGACGCGGAGGAAGGGCGATTGACGTGCCCCATCGCATCTCCTAGGGCTGACGGAAAATCGACAAGCGGAGCTTCCTTCATGTCTCTTGGCAATGGCCGCACCTATCTGGCAATTCCGGGACCCTCGGTCATGCCGGAGCGCGTGATCCGCGCGATGATGCGTGCTGCACCAAACATCTACCACGGCGAACTGCCGGACATGATGCCGGACTTGATCCGCGACCTGAAATCGGTAGCCCGAACCAGGCACAATGCGGCGATTTACATCTGCAACGGCCATGGCGCATGGGAAGCCGCTGCCGCGAATGTCCTCTCGCCGGGCGACAAGGTGCTGGTCGCGTCCACCGGCCGTTTTTCGCATGGCTGGGCCGAGGTGGCGCGCTCACTTGGGATCGAGCCAGAGATACTTGAATTCGGATTGCGTTCGCCGATCGACCCCGAGCGCGTAAAGGAACGGCTCGCCGCTGACACCGAGGGGCGGATACGCGCAGTGACCGTCGTGCAAACCGATACCTCAACGAGCGTCCGAAGCGACGTGCCAGCGATCCGGCGGGCCATCGACGCCGCCGGGCATGACGCGCTTCTCATGGTCGACAGTATCGCCTGCCTTGGCTGCGACGTGATGGAAATGGACGCCTGGGGAGTGGATGTCCTGGTGACCGCATCGCAGAAGGGCCTTATGACGCCGCCGGGCCTCGGGTTCGTTTTTTACAACGACAAGGCCGACCGCTGGCGCGAAGCGGTCAAATCGGTGTCGTATTACTGGGACTGGCGTCCTCGGACCGAGCCGGACTACTTCTACCGCTATTTCGCCGGCACTGCCCCGACGCATCTGCTCTACGCGCTGCGCGAAGCGCTCGACATGATCGCCGAGGAAGGTCTGGAGCAGATCTGGTGGCGCCACGGCATACTCGCACAGGCTGTCTGGGCGGCCTTCGAGCATTGGGGCGAAGAAGGGCCCTTGGAATTGAATGCTCCCGACCGCTCGTTCCGGTCACATGCGGTAACCGGTGTACGCGTCGGCTCCGACAAGGCGACGGAACTGAGAAACTGGTGTGAAAACCAGGCCGGACTCACACTGGGCATTGGCTTGGGGATGGAGCCGACGGACCATTTCTTCCGCCTCGGCCATATGGGGCACGTCAATGCACAGATGGTTCTAGGCGCCCTGGCGACGATCGAAGCCGGCTTGAAAACCGTCGGAATTCCCCACGCTAGGGGCGGCGCCGAAGCAGCGGGCGAAGTGATCGCCAGGAATACCTCACCCTGACGACCCCCGTACCGTCGACTGACAGGCTGGATTTCTAACCGTCACCGTCCTTCCGGAAGTCGACGGTTATAAGTCGATCAGCTGTCCATCCGACCAGCCCGGCGATCATCAGCCCCCATAACGCCCATATTGCGAACAAGGCCATGAACGTCAGCACGAACGCCGAAACAAGGAATGCATTTGTGTAATCTTCAACCATAAAGAAACGCTCCGGCAGAAGCCCCTCCCAAAAACTCTAGGGGAAGTTCGGAGTGAATCCAGTCCAAACGGAATAATATTTCGTGAAGAGGCGGTTATTCGCCTCTGGCGTCAGACAAGGCAAGCGGCAACGCGGCTTCGAATTGATCCAGGTCCGCAGTTGTTCCGCAACTGATACGGATGCAGCGATTGCCGGGCTCCGCAAAAGGCATGCGCACGAAGATGTCCCGCTCGACCAATGCCTTTAGTATCGCCTTCGCGAGTTCAGGTCCCCCGCCACAATCGATCGTTACGAAATTCGTAGCAGACGGCAGAGGTTTCAATCCGTTCGTCCGCGCGATTCCCGCGATACGATCCCGTGATCGGGTGACTTCGTTCTTGACCGTATCCAGCCAGGCCCCGTCCGCCAGCGCGGCGAGGGCTGAAGCCTGGCTGACACGCCCCATACCGAAATGGTTCCTGATCTTCTCGAAACTGCGGATAAGCCCGCGCTCGCCAATGGCATAGCCTACACGCATTCCGGCCAAACCATATGCCTTCGAAAAGGTCCGCATCCGGATCACCTGCGGGTTCGAAGTATCGATCCGGGGTATCGCGTCGTCGGGTGCGAACTCGGCATAAGCCTCGTCCAGCACAAGCAAGCAGCCTTCGGGAAGATCCGCGATCATATCATCGATCATGCCGGCGCTGTGCCATGACCCCATGGGATTGTCAGGATTGGCCAGGTAAACCAGTTTCGCACTGGTCTCGGAAACTGCCCTCAGCAACGCTTCGGGATCTTCCCTGTCGTCTCGGTAGGGGACCTTGGTCAGACCCGCACCAAATCCGGCCACATGGAAATTGAACGTCGGATAGGCACCATCCGACGTCACCACATGATCCCCCGGACCGGCGAACAACCGGACGACATACCCCAGAAGGCCGTCGATGCCCTCTCCGACGACGACTTCATCGGGAGCGACCTGATAGCGCTCCGCAAGCGCATGGCGAAGTTCGTGGTTCTCGGGATCGCCATACATCCAAGCCTCGGACGCCGCATCGCGGATCGCCTCGATGACCTTGGGAGAGGGACCGAAAACACTCTCGTTTGCGCCGATCCGGGCCTTGAACCGGTGCCCCCGAGAGCGCTCCAGCGCCTCAGGTCCGACGAATGGGACCGTGGCTGGAAGGCTGGCGGCAAGCGGGGTTTCACGGGGTCTCGACATGGGATTGATCAAGCACTTTCACCGGGACGGGCGCAAGCGCATTTCCTACCCTTGCATCCGGCATCGGGTGGCAAAAACGCCTCTCCCGATACCGGACACACGGTCTCCACACGAGGAGTGGATGTCCTCCGGGGCCGGAGGATCAGATCACCACGACGTCCAGCGGAGGGAACCCGTTGAACCCGACGGAGGAATAGGATGTCGTGTAGGCGCCAGTGTTGCGGATCACGATCTTGTCTCCCGCCTTCAGCGTCAGAGGCAGATTCACGGGACGCTTTTCGTACAGCACGTCAGCACTGTCGCAGGAAGGCCCGGCAAGGATACAGGGGCCCATCGGATCCGCGTCGCGGCGCGTTGCGAACTGGTAACGGATCGCCTCGTCCATCGTCTCGGCCAGGCCAGAGAACTTGCCGATGTCCAGATAGACCCAACGGTGAAGATCGTCCGCGGTCTTGCGGCTGACCAGCAGCACTTCGGCCGCGATGACACCTGCGTTGGCGACCATGCCACGCCCCGGCTCGGCCATGACGTCGACATTCCCGAAACGGGCCCGGACGCGCTCGATCACGCCGCGTGCATAGACCTCGGGCGCTTCGATCTCCTCGCCATAGAAGGCCGGGAACCCGCCGCCAATATTCAGAAGCGTCAACTCGTGCCCTTCGGCCTTCGCAGCCGCCCAAGTCTCGGCGATTTCATCCAGCGTCGAATCCCACATGTCAGCGCGGCGCGTCTGGCTACCCACGTGGAACGAGAAGCCCATCGGCTTCAGCCCCATCAGGACCGCAGTGTCGAGAAGCTCCAGCGCGCCGGCACGATCACAACCAAACTTGCGGCTAAGTGGCCAGTCGGCCTGACTGTTGTTGACCAGCAGCCGGATGTAAACCTGAGCGCCGGGCGCATGGAGCGCGATCTTGGCCAGTTCCTCTTCCGCATCCGCGGCAAAGACCCGCACGCCTGCTTCCCAGGCGAATGCAATGTCCGAAGGGCGCTTCACCGTGTTTCCGAAGCTGATCGTCTCGGGCCGCGCGCCCTGGCTTAGGCAAAGCTCGATCTCGCCGCGCGACGCGGCATCGAAATGGCAGCCCAGCGAGGCAAGACGCTCGATGATCGCGCGCTCCGGGTTCGCTTTCACGGCATAGTGGATATGCGCATCCCCAAGACCGGCCTTCAAAGCGGCGAAGTTCCGCGAAACCTGGTCGAGGTCCAGAACAACCGTCGGGCGGTCGAAGCTGTGACTGTTCGCAAAGGTTTCAGCACGGGACAGGGATTGTTTGGGCTCGAAGCCCAGCGCATGCAGTGTCATGGTCATCTCCAATAGACCCGGCCATATATGGCCGCTCAGTTCCAAGGGAGACGTTACCGTCGCTGCATAAACGCGTGGGACTTGACCCGTGGCCAGAGGCGCGTGCGTTGGCGTCTTGCACGCGCATATGGGGCCAATCCGCGAGTCGCGCAAGTGGGAAAATCACGTGGATTGTCCGGAGCCTCGCAACTGTGTCCGTATTGCTCATCCAAAAGAATCTTCGGCACGAGTTGCAGCCGCCACAAAGACACCGATACGATCGCCATGAGTCAAATAAGGTCAGCGCAACAGAGAGTTCGCCCGATGCCTCAACCTTCTGCCCACCCGGGAGACCCCCACTACCTGACCCGAAGCGGCTGGCTCCGAGCTGCCGTTCTGGGTGCGAATGACGGGATCGTATCGATCTCTTCGCTTGTCGTCGGTGTCGCTGCTGCCGACCCAAGTTCCAGCGCAGTGATGATCGCTGGCGTTGCCGGTCTTGCCGCCGGCGCGATGTCGATGGCCGCCGGAGAATACGTTTCCGTATCCTCGCAATCCGATACCGAACGGGCCGATGTCGCCCGCGAATCCGAAGCATTGCGTGATCTTCCGGACGAGGAACTGGCGGAACTTGCTGCCATCTACCGGGAAAAGGGCCTGTCGGAGGAAACGGCCCTTCGGGTGGCAAAGGAGCTGACGGCAAATGATGCCCTTGGCGCCCATGTTCGTGACGAACTGGGCCTGTCAGAAATCCATGCGGCGAACCCTTTGCAGGCCGCCTTCGCGTCAGGATTAACCTTTAGCGTTGCGGCCGCGGTTCCTCTGGTCGCGGCATATCTCGCCCCCGAAGGCATGATCATCCCCGTTGTCCTCGTTGTGACGGTCATCGCTCTGGCCGCGCTCGGTGCCCTGGGGGCAAAGGCCGGTGCCGCACCCGTTCTTCGCGCCACGGTCCGGGTCGTCACCTGGGGCGTGTTCGCCATGGCAATAACGGCCGGGATAGGAAGGCTCTTCGGTGTAAGTGTTTGATACGGATCGACGGGTCCGGGTAATGCGTCCCATCGCAACTTATGTCCGAAATCAAACTCTTGTTGACGCAAACGGACAATCCGTTCGTCGTGTGATCAGCAATTGTCAGCTCCAAATGGGAGACACTTCATGAAAATCGGCTTCATCGGATTGGGCAACGTCGGCGGAAAACTGGCAGGCTCGATCCTTCGCAACGGCTTCGATCTGACAGTGCGGGATCTGGACCGCAGCGTTGCCGAGCCATTTCTCGCCAAGGGGGCGCATTGGGCTGACAGCCCGGCCCAGATGGCGCGCGACTGCGACCTCGTGATCACCTGCCTGCCCTCGCCCGCAGCCTGCGCAGCAGTCATGGAGGGTGAAGATGGCATCCTTCAGGGCCTCGCCCCCGGCAAGATCTGGGCCGAGATGTCCACCACCGACGCTTCCGAGATGGCCCGCCTTGCCGCCCGTGTCGCAGAAACCGGGGCAGCCGCCATCGAGTGCCCCGTCTCGGGCGGCTGCCATCGTGCTGCGACAGGGAACATCTCGATCTTCGCCGGCTGCGACCGCGAGACCTTCGAGCGGATGCTGCCCGTCCTGACCGTTCTTGGCCGCCGCGTCCTGCACACCGGCCCCATTGGCACGGCCTCGACACTGAAGGTGATGACCAACTATCTCGCCACCGCGAACCTGCTGACCCTCTGCGAGGCGCTCGTCACCATGAAGGCCGCAGGCCTCGACCTCGGCACCACCTACGAGGCGATCAAGATCTCCTCCGGCACAAGTTTCGTCCACGAGACCGAAAGCCAGGTCATCCTCAACGGTTCGCGCACCATCGACTTCACGATGGACCTCGTGCTCAAGGATATCGGTCTCTTCCACAAGATCGCCGAAGATCATGGCGTGCCGCTCGAAATCTCGCCCCTGATGATCGAGATCTTCAAGGACGGCCAGAAGCGCTATGGCGCCCGCGCCCAGTCCGACGACATCATCCGGCGGCTGGAAGAGGCGACTGGGCTCGACATCACCGCTCCCGGATTTCCCGCCGAGATGATCGACGACGAACCCGAGGAAAGGGGTTACGAGGTCGTCCCGCCGCGCTAAGGTAGGGATATGCCGGACGATCCCGATCTCGAAAGCGCCTATGCGCTGGAAACGGCCGAAGACAATCTTCGGCTCTACCGGACGTGGGCCCGAACCTATGACACCGATTTCGTCGAAGCGACCACCTATCGCTTCCCCGAGATTGTCGTGCGCACCTATCTGGAATCCGGCGGCGGAGAACCCTGTCTCGACGTCGGCTGCGGCACCGGAGCGCTGGCCGAACACTTTCCGGACGGCACGGTTCTCGACGGGCTGGACCTTTCGCCCGAGATGCTGGACGTCGCGCGCGGCAAGGGCCGCTACCGAACCCTGATCGAGGCCAACCTGAAAGAGCCTCTCGCCATTCCCAACGCCAGCTACGCAGGCCTCGTCAGTTCAGGCACCTTCACCCATGGCCATGTCGGTGCCGAGGCTGTGCTGGAACTGGTGCGCATCCTCGCGCCCGGGGCGCGGGCCGTCATCACCGTGCGCCCGCAGGTCTGGATGGCGATGGGGTTCGAGCCGTGTTTCGAGGCCCTCGCCAGCGACGGTCTGGTGACGCCGCCCCACCTGGCCGAGGAGTTGGTCTATGCCGATCCCGAGCGGGCTCCCGAGGGTCATGGCCAGGACACCGGCTATATCGTCACTTTTCGACGCCTCTGAACCGCCATGCCCCGCGTCATCCTGTTCAACAAGCCCATGGGTGTGCTGACCCAATTCACCGACACTAAGAACCCAACACCCCGCCCCACACTCTCGGGTTTCGGCCTGCCGCCTGGTGTCTATGCCGCCGGCCGTCTCGACCGCGACAGTGAGGGGTTGCTGGTTCTGACCGATGACGGCAGGCTTCAGGCCCGGATCGCCTCGCCCAAGGCGCGGACCGAGAAAACCTATCTCGTGCAGGTCGAGGGCGACCCGTCGGAGGACGATCTGGAGCCGCTCCGAAAGGGCCTGGTGCTCAAGGACGGAAAGACGCGCCCGGCGAAGGTCCGGCGCATCGATACCCCAGGCATCTGGGACCGCGACCCGCCGGTCAGGGTTCGCAAAACGATCCCCGACCGCTGGCTGGAAATCACGATCACCGAAGGCCGGAACCGGCAGGTGCGCCGCATGACGGCGGCGATCGGGTTTCCCACGCTGCGCCTGATCCGCTGGCGCGTCGGCGACTGGACGCTCGACGGTCTCGCTCCCGGAGATTGGCGCGAAGTCTGACCGTTAAAGACCTATTGTAAATCTCTGGCAATCGCACAATCTGATCAACGCGCGCGCCGCCACGCGTCATGTCAGAATTGATTCTCAACCTCCCGGCAGGCGGCCCGGCCCTCAGAAGGATCAGGCGCATGATGATAGTGCGCTGCTACCTCGCCCCGTCTTCCATCGAAGGACTGGGCGTCTTTTGTCATGACGATATCAAGAAGGGTCAGAACGTCTGGATCAGCGACCCGATCCTGGACCACCGCATCCCCGTTTCGAAGCTAGCGGAAGTCCCGCCGCACGTGGCCGAATTCCTCGACCGCTACAGCTACCCCGATTGGGGTAATCCGGGATACCTTGTACTCGAATCCGACGAAGGCCGCTTCATGAACCATGCGGACGAGCCCAATCTCGACTTCTCGGACGGCGTGCAAGGCCTCGCCGTCGTCGACATCCCTGCCGGGACGGAACTCACCTGCCACTACGCGACCTTCACCGAGGGTGCGATCGTGATGCAGCCGCCACGGCACCGGGTTTCTGCTGTGGCACTCTAAGGCGCAACTCCCGCGTTCATCCTTTCGGGAACACTCCCGCCAACGGCACGAAAGAAGGGGCCGTGGCGTCAGCCACGGCCCTCTCGCGACGCCGAAGGCGGCGCAAAATCCTATTCGACCTTGGGCAGGAGGCTATCCACCGAAGCCTTGGCATCGCCATAGAACATCCGCGTATTCTCCTTGTAGAAGAGCGGGTTCTCGATACCGGAATAGCCCGTGCCCTGTCCGCGTTTCGAGACGAACACCTGCTTGGCTTTCCAGACTTCCAGAACCGGCATGCCGGCAATCGGAGAATTCGGATCGTCCTGCGCGGCCGGGTTCACGATGTCGTTCGAACCGATGACGATCACCACGTCGGTCGAGGGGAAGTCCTCGTTGATCTCGTCCATTTCCAGCACGATGTCGTAAGGAACCTTCGCCTCGGCCAGAAGCACGTTCATGTGCCCTGGCAGACGGCCCGCAACCGGGTGGATCGCGAAACGCACCTCCTTGCCGGCCGCGCGCAGCTTGCGCGTCAGTTCGGCCACGGCCTGCTGCGCCTGCGCCACCGCCATGCCATAGCCCGGCACGATAATCACGCTGTCGGCGTCGTTCAGCGCCGCCGCCACGCCATCCGCATCAATCGCCACCTGTTCGCCCTCGACCGCCGCCTGCGCGCCCTGCGGGCCGCCAAAGCCGCCCAGGATCACGCTGACGAAGGACCGGTTCATGGCCTTGCACATGATATAGGACAGGATCGCACCGGACGAGCCGACCAGCGCACCGACAACGATCAGAAGGTCGTTGCCCAGAGAGAAGCCGATCGCCGCCGCGGCCCAGCCGGAATAGCTGTTCAGCATCGACACCACCACGGGCATGTCCGCGCCGCCGATCCCCATGATCAGGTGATAGCCGATGAACAGCGCCGCCAGCGTCATCAGGAACAGCGGGATGAAGCCGCCGGTATTGAAGTACCAGATCAGGCAGAAAACCGAGATCGCCGCCGCACTGGCATTCAGAAGATGTCCGCCGGGCAGTTTCTCGGCAGCGCTGGTCACGCGGCCCGACAGCTTGCCATAGGCGATGACCGAGCCTGTGAAGGTCACGGCGCCGATAAAGACACCTAGGAACAGCTCGACAGCCAGGATGTTCAGCTCGACCGTCGTCTTCTTGGCGATCAGTTGACCGAAAGTGCCCAGTTCCTTGACGTCACCGCCGCTGGCCAGCACACCCGCCACGTTGCCGATCTCGAAATGGGCGTTGAAGCCCACGAAGACCGCGGCCAGACCGACCAGAGAGTGCATTGCAGCCACTAGCTCCGGCATCTGCGTCATCTGCACGCGCTGCGCGAGGATCACGCCGATCACCGCTCCGCCTGCGATCAGGATGATGGACAAAAGCCAGAGGCCAGCGCCCGGTCCGATCAGAGTGGCCAGCACGGCCAGCGCCATGCCCACGATGCCATACCAGATCGCCCGCTTTGCGCTTTCCTGGTTCTTCAGACCACCCAGCGCGAGGATGAAGAGAACCGCCGCGACCACATAGGCCGCTGTCGTGAATCCGAAATCCATGTCTCCGCCCCTCGCCTTAAGACTTCTGGAACATGGCGAGCATGCGACGCGTCACCATGAAGCCACCGAAGATGTTGATGCCGGCCATGAAGACCGAAAGCGCGGCCAGCAGGATAACCAGGAACGATCCCGATCCGATCTGCATCAGCGCACCGACAATGATGATCGACGAGATCGCGTTCGTGACCGCCATCAACGGGGTGTGCAACGAGTGCGCCACGCCCCAGATCACCTGGAAGCCCACGAAAACCGCCAGCACGAAGACGATGAAATGCTGCATGAAGCTCGCCGGAGCCCAAAGCCCCACAAGCAGCATCAAAGCGCCGCCTATGCCCAGAAGCGCGAACTGGTTCCGCGTCTCCTTCTTGAACGCCGCAATTTCCGCAGCCTTCTTTTCCTCGACCGTGAGTTCTTTCGGCTTCTCCTTCTTCGGAGCGGCCGCGATGGCCTGCACCTTCGGCGGCGGGGGCGGCCACGTGATCTCGCCCGCATGGGTCACCGTCGCGCCGCGGATCACGTCGTCTTCCATGTTGTGAACGACCTGCCCGTCCTTGCCGGGGGTCAGATCGCTCATCATGTGACGCACGTTGGTCGAGTAGAGCAGCGAAGACTGCGTGGCCATGCGGGACGGGAAATCGGTGTAACCGACGATGGTAACCCCATTATCCGTCACGATTTTTTCGTCCTTGACGGTCATCTCACAGTTGCCGCCCCGCTCGGCCGCCAGATCGACGATCACACTGCCCGGCTTCATCATCTCGACCATGTCCTTGGTCCAGAGAACCGGCGCGTCCCGGTTCGGGATCAGGGCCGTGGTGATGACGATGTCGATATCCGGCGCAAGTTCGCGGAACTTCTTGAGCTGTGCCTCGCGGAACTCGGGGCTCGATGGCGCGGCGTAGCCACCTGTCGCGGCACCATCCTGCGTCTGCTCGTCAAAATCGAGGTACACGAATTCGGCGCCCATCGATTCGATCTGCTCGGCCACTTCGGGGCGCACGTCAAAGGCGTAGGTGATCGCGCCAAGCGATGTGGCCGTACCGATGGCGGCAAGGCCGGCAACGCCGGCGCCGACGATCAGGACCTTCGCCGGGGGCACTTTGCCCGCCGCGGTAACCTGCCCCGTGAAGAAACGGCCAAAGTTGTTTCCCGCTTCGATAACAGCACGATATCCGGCGATGTTCGCCATGGACGACAGCGCGTCCATCTTCTGGGCCCGGCTGATCCGGGGGACCATGTCCATCGCGATGACGTTGGCCTTCTGAGCCTTGGCGGCCTCCAGAAGCTTCTCGTTCGCGGCCGGGTAAAAGAAGGAGATCAGCGTCTGGCCTTCGGACAGCTTCTTCGTCTCCGAATCCGAAGGCGGACGCACCTTGGCGACAACATCGGCTTCCTTCCAAAGCGCCGCAGCCGTGACCACCTTGACACCGGCAGCCTCGTAGGCCGCGTCGCCGAACCCGGCCAGGAGGCCGGCACCTTTCTCGATCAGGCACTCGTAGCCCAACTTCTGCAGGTCCTTGGCGCTCTGCGGCGTCATCGCAACGCGCGCTTCGCCGGCGGCGGTCTCTTTAGGCGCACCGATCTTCATTGGCTGTCCCCCGTCACTTTCGTTTTGCCCGAACATGGGTCGAAATCCCGCGCTGTCTAGCGGTCGGATGAATCTTTCACAAGCGGATCAAACAGCGCATCATCATTCTGCGCTAGATCCAACGGCGCGTTTCGGACCGGTATTCCTCGAATTTCGGGCCGAACGTCTCCGCAAGTCGCGCTTCTTCGCCCCGAATGAAACGCGATTCCAGCAACCACCCCAAAGCCGGAACCAGCACCAGACCCGGCACGCTGCCCCAAATCAGTGAGACCCCGAGCAGAATCAGAAGATCCGCGAGATAGATCGGGTTCCGGCTGTATTTGAAAATTCCTCCGGTGATCAACGCCGAGGGCGCCTCGCGCGGAATGATCGTGGTTCGGGCCCGCAGGAATTCGCGGATTGCCCCGAGGACAAGAGCTCCCGCGACGCCCAGGCAGACAACCCCGGACCAGAAGCTGCCCATCCACGCCTCGGGCCAACGCCAGGACCAGGCGACCGCCAAAGCCGCAAGCAACCACGCAGGAGGTATATCGATCCACTTCATGCCGCGAACCCTAGCCTCGGTTTGGTCCCTCGGCTATGGCTTTCGACCATGACTGATTTCGATGCCACCCGCCGCCTCTTCGACCTGCCAGACGGCGTTGTCTACCTCGACGGCAACTCTCTTGGACCGATGCCGAAGTCCGTTCCCGAGCGCGTGAACAGTGTGATCCGCGACGAATGGGCCGAAATGCTGATTACCGGATGGAACCGCGCCGGCTGGATGGAGATGCCGCGCCGTGTTGGTGACCGTGTCGGACAATTGATCGGCGCCGCGCCGGGAACGGTCGTCATGGGTGACACCCTCTCCATCAAGGTCTACCAGGCTTTGGCCGCGGCGCTGCAGATGCGCCCGGATCGTCGTGTGATCCTTTCCGATACGGGGAACTTTCCCTCAGACCTCTACATGGCACAGGGTCTCGTCCGAACGCTCGGTGGCAACCACGAACTTCGTGTCGTGCCCCCGGAAGACGTCGAAGCGGCCATGGACGACGACCTCGCCGTCCTGATGCTGACCGAGGTCGACTACAGAACCGGGCGGCGACATGACATGCCCGCCCTGACGGCAAGAGCCCATGAACTTGGCGCGCTGTTCATCTGGGATCTCGCCCATTCGGCAGGTGCCCTGCCAGTCGATGTCACGACCGGCCATGCCGATTTCGCCGTCGGCTGCACCTACAAGTATCTCAACTCCGGACCCGGCGGCCCGGCCTTCATCTATGTCGCTCCCGAACACGCAGACGTGGCACCGGCCCCTCTTTCCGGCTGGCTGGGACACGAAGCGCCCTTCGCCTTCGATCTCGATTATCGCCCCGGAGCCGGCATCGACCGAATGCGCGTCGGGACGCCACCGATACTCCAGCTTGCGGCACTGCATGCTGCACTCGATGTCTGGACCGGCGTCAACATGGCGGACGTCCGGGCGCGCTCGATCGAGTTGTCAGAACTCTTCATCGCTGGCGTCGAAGCCTCCTGCCCCCAACTCGAACTGGCGTCGCCCCGCAATCCCTCACGCCGCGGCAGCCAGGTCTCCTTCCGGTTCGAGCATGGCTATGAGCTCATGCAGGCTCTTATCGCAGAGGGCATCATCGGTGATTTCCGCGCCCCTGACATCATGCGCTTCGGATTCACTCCTCTCTATCTCTCGACCGACGATATTCACCGCGCCATCGCGGTCCTCTCCCGTATCCTGGAGGCCGGAACCTGGGACCAACCTCGGTTCCGCACCCGTCAGGCGGTCACCTGACCACTTCGACTCAACCCCAGATATCGTAGGTCGGGCCAATTTCGGACATAAGTGTTGCGGGACGCGCTGGAAGACTGCAAAATCAACTGAGCGTGCTCATTAAGACTCGCCAAGAAAAAACAGATCGGGGCACCCATCGAGACGGTGTCAAGGAACAGGCTGATGGTCACAGGCAACTCCGCGCATTCAGGCAGCGGCGCATCCAACGGCGATGCGCTGATCTGCTTTGCACGGGGCACCATGATTAGCACGCCGAACGGAGAGCGCCGGGTCGAGCACCTCGTCGAAGGCGACATGGTTCTGACCCTCGACAACGGCGTGCAACCGATCAGGTGGACCGGAAGCAGAACCGTCCGCGCAAGTGGCGCTCTCGCCCCTGTCCGTTTTCTGCGGGGTACGATCGGAAACGACCGGGACCTGTTGGTGTCGCCGCAACACAGGATGCTTCTGTCCAGCCAGTTCGCACCGGGCCGTTTCGACCGCGAACAAGTGCTGGCTCCGGCCAGAGCCCTCGTCGATGATTTCCGCGTTTCCGTGATCTATGGCGGTATGGTGAGCTATCATCACATCATGTTCGACCGGCACCAGGTTGTCATCGCCAATGGCGCGCCGAGCGAAAGCTTCCATCCAGGAGGATTCGGTCTGGATACCCTGGAAGCGCATGCCCTCGAGAGCCTGTTCAAAGTCTTCCCCGACTTGCGAGCAGATACGGGCGCATACGGTCCGGTCAGCCGTCCATGCCTCAACGAGAACGAAACCCGCCGCCTCGCGACCGGCTAGCCCCCGCTCAGGCGCTTTTCAGCCGTTTCGGACGTTCTCCCGCCGCCCAGTTTCGAAGAGCTTCTCCGAAGGCCTCGAACAACGGACGAGATACAGGGTCTTCGCAAGCGCGATACTCAGGATGCCACTGAACGCCCAGCGTGAAGCCCGGCGCGCCCTCCACATAGATCGCTTCCGGGGTTCCATCGGGCGCAACGCCGTCGATGACGATCCGTTCGCCCTTCTGCTTGATGCCCTGACCATGCAGGGTGTTCGTCCGAACAATTTCGGCGCCCATGATCCGATGGAAAATTCCGCCAGTCGTGAAAGTCACGTCATGCCGCAGCGCGAATTTTTCCTCGATGGTCCCGTCGGGCGGCATCCGGTGGTTCATCCGCCCGGGAAGGTCGCGGATCTCCGGATAAAGCGATCCGCCCATCGCCACGTTCAGTTCCTGAAAGCCCCGGCAAATCGCAAGGATCGGCTGGCCCGAAGCCACGCAATCGCGGATCAGGGGAAGGGTCAGGCGATCGCGCGCCCGGTCGAAGGTGCCATGCGCCTCCGTCTCCGCCTCGCCATACTCCTCGGGATGCACGTTCGGACGACCGCCCGTGAACAGGAACCCGTCACAGGTCCGCTTGAGGTCTTCGATATCCACCAATGAAGGATCGGCTGGAACGATCAGAGGCAATGCGCCCGAGATGTCGCGGACCGCTTCGCAGTTCATTCTGCCGCCTGCATGGGTTGGGTACTCATCATTGATGAGGTGGTGATTACCGATGATTCCGACGACTGGACGCGCCATTCCCGATGTTCCTTTCCCCTTCTCTATCTAGTGCCGTTACTCGAGGACGAAAACAACTGTATCGCACACGCCGTGTGCAATTTCTGGACGATGCGTGAATTTTCGGCACATGTCACCGGTCGGTGAGCAAGCCGCGACCCGAACTGGGCCCAGCCTCAGATTTCGCCGGTCAAACCCGCGGCTTCGATGCCCGCCAGCCCGGCGATGGCGTCATTGTCCGACGTGTCCCCTGTCACGCCAACGGCACCGATCACGCGCCCCTGTTTGTCCTTGACCAGCACACCACCCGGAACCGGCACGATCTTGCCGTCATAAAGACCGTTGAGCGCATTCACGAAATACGCCTGGGTTTCGGCACGCTGCATCAGAGCGGTACCTGTCATCCCGGTCATGATGACGCCGTAAGCCTTGCCACGAGCGATATCGAACCGGCCCGGGCTTGCCCCATCTTCGCGCTCGAAGGCCTTCAAATGACCGCCCGCGTCCAGAACCACCACCGACAGCGGGTTCAAACCCAGCTCGCGCCCCTTCTTGAGCGCTCCCCTGATGATGCTCCGCGCGCGCGGCAAGCTGATCTCGGCCATGGTATTCTCCGTTAAAACGCACAGCCAGATACAAGACCGCGCTTCATCATATCAAAAATTCGCCGGGAAAGGACGGCCCGGCGGGCCGTCCGGGGAAAGTTCGCCTTACCCGGTCGCCTTCAGTTCCAGCCTCCGGGCATGCAGAACGGGCTCCGTATAGCCCGACGGCTGCACACGCCCCTCGAACACAAGATCACACGCGGCCTTGAATGCGATGCCGTCAAAAGCGGGAGCCATCGGTCGATAGGCCGGATCACCGGCATTCTGACGGTCCACCACCTCAGCCATGCGCTTCATGATGGCCATGGTCTCGTCTTTCGAGATCACGCCATGGTGCAACCAGTTTGCGATGTGCTGTGACGAAATCCGGCAGGTGGCACGGTCCTCCATCAGGCCAACGTCGTTGATGTCCGGCACCTTCGAGCAGCCGACACCCTGATCGATCCAGCGAACAACATAGCCAAGGATGCCCTGGGCGTTGTTCTCGACTTCCTTGCGCACCTGGTCCTTGGACCACTTCTGGTAGGTGGCGAGCGGTATATCAAGAATACCATCCACATGCGCACGCGGTCCGGACTTCTTCAACGCGGCCTGAACGGCGAACACATCAACCTTGTGATAGTGCAGAGCATGCAGCGTCGCGGCAGTCGGCGACGGCACCCAGGCACAGTTGGCGCCCGACTGAGGATGCTCGATCTTGGCCTGCAGCATGGCCGCCATCTTGTCCGGCATGGCCCACATGCCCTTGCCGATCTGCGCCTTGCCGGAAAGGCCGCACTCCAGCCCGATATCCACGTTCCGGTTCTCGTAGGCCGTGATCCAGCTCTTGCGCTTGATCCAGTCCTTACGGCTGAAGGGACCCGCTTCCATCGAAGTATGGATCTCGTCACCGGTCCGGTCGAGGAAACCGGTGTTGATGAAGGCCACCCGATGCTTCGCCGCCCGGATGCATTCCTTAAGGTTCACACTTGTGCGCCGCTCTTCATCCATGATGCCCAGCTTGACCGTGTATTGCGGAAGGCCCAGCGCCTCTTCGACCTTCGTGAAGGTCTCGTCGGCGAACGCCACCTCTTCGGGTCCGTGCATCTTCGGCTTCACGACATAAACCGAACCCCGTACCGAGTTCCTGTCGCCGCCGCCCTTTTGAAGATCGTGCATGGCGATCAGCGTCGTGACCATCGCATCCATGAGGCCTTCATAGATCTCGCCGCCATCACGGGTCAGGATCGCGGGGTTCGTCATCAGGTGCCCGACGTTCCGCACCAGCATCAGCGCGCGGCCCTTGACCGTCACCTCGCCGCCATCGGGCGCAGTGAATGTCTTGTCAGCCTGCAGTTTCCGGGTGACGGACTTGCCCCCCTTCTCGAATGTATCGGCCAGATCGCCTCTCATCAGGCCCAGCCAGTTGCGGTAGGCCAGAACCTTGTCCTCGGCGTCGACGCAGGCGACGGAATCCTCGCAATCCATGATTGCGCTGACAGCCGATTCAAGGCGCACATCCGCCAGCCCGGCCTGATCGCGCGCACCGATGGCATGCGTCCGGTCGAAGACCAGCTCCACATGAAGCCCGTTGTTGCGCAAGAGAACCGCCGAGGGCGCTTTCGGATGACCCTGGTAGCCGATGAATTTTGAAGGATCGACCAGAGGCATGTCATCGACCAGAAGCTGGCCATTCGAGACATGGTAGCGCCGCGCATCGGCGTGGCTCGTGCCTTCAAGCGGAAACGCCTCGTCAAGGAAGACCCGCGCCTTTGCCACAACCCGCGCGCCCCTGCCCTTGTTGTAGGGCCCACTGGGTGCAGCCCCGTCCGTCGCATCGGTGCCGTAGAACGCATCATAAAGGCTGCCCCAGCGCGCATTGGCTGCGTTCAGGGCGTAGCGCGCATTGGTGATAGGCACGACCAGCTGAGGACCAGGAACGCTGGCGATCTCGGGATCGGTGTTCGCGGTGTCGATCTCGAACTCTCCACCCTCGGGCAGAAGGTATCCGATCTCCTGCAGAAACGCCTTGTAGGCCTCGTGATCGTGCGGCTGGTTCCGATGCCGGATGTGCCACTCATCGATCTGCTTCTGCAAGGTCTCGCGCTTTTCAAGCAGCGCGCGATTGCGAGGCCCGAAATCATGCGCCAGTGCGCTCAGCGCGGCCCAGAATGCATCGGCGGAAACCCCGGTGCCCGGCAGGGCTTCGGTCTCGATGAAATCGGCCAGTTCCGGCGCGATCTTTAATCCGTTCTTTTCGGTGAAACTGGTCATGGACATGTCCCTGCATACGATCGTGTACTGAATCGCGCGGACACTATGGAAAAGCAGCCAAAGAGGCAAGCCACCTCTGGTTAGATTTTCTTACCAATTTTTCGATTTCGCGCACCTCGGCACCGATCAGAGCAATACCGCACCTCGGCCCACGCCTGCGCCCATTTCTTCCGCCATGTGAAAGGACGCCCGCAAGTAGCACAGATTTTCGTGGGGAGATCGGATTTTTTTCTCATAAAGCAGCGACATAGATCGAGTTCTACGCTCCGCCAGACCGGACTTCGAACTTAAGGTGCGCTTTCCCTCTCCTGGCCAACCAACCCGAAAAATATCTCCTATGTCGTCAGCGAATTTCAGCCATTTCCGCGGTGATGAAAGCCGCCAGCGTGCAGATTCAGCTCGAGAGTGTATTCTTCTGTCATATCCATGTTGCGTTGACTGGTCACTTTGCTGCCATGAAGGACCGACTTGACCCATTGATCGCCGAGAGAGCCCCCTGGCTCTTCCACAAGGGCAGTCCTGCCTGGACAGCGCGGCGGGCGCTCATGTCCCTCCTCGGATACCAACGCACCCTCGAACTTGGCGAACTCTACGCCGACTGGCCCACCGCCCACATCATGCATCATCTCGCTGGCATCCTTGCCCGCGATCTCAGCGTGAAGGGACTGGAAAACGTCCCGCGCAACGGACCGGCCATCATCGTATGCAACCACCCCACGGGGATCGCGGACGGCATCATGCTGCACCACGCCCTCTATCCGCTGCGGCCGGACATGTTCATCTACGCCAATTCGGACATCCTGAAGATACTTCCCCAGCTCGAAAGCCTGATTGCTCCCGTCGAATGGCGCACGGACAAGCGGACACGGGCCAAGACCCGCGAAACGATGGAGTATACGAAGCGCGCCATCGAAGCCGGTCGCATCGGAGTGATTTTTCCATCCGGGCGCCTGGCCAAACGTCGCGGGTTGAGGCTTCATGAGCGCCCCTGGATGGCGTCGGCGGCGATGATCGCGCGCAAGTACGACCTCCCGATCGTACCGCTCAATATCCGGGCGCGGAACTCGGCCCTGTTCTACCTGTTCGATCTCATACATCCGACCCTGCGGGACATCACGCTTTTCCATGAGACGCTGAACAAGGACCGCCAGCCCTACCGCCTGACGTTCGGCGAGCCGATCTCGGCCACGGCCTTGCCCCGAAAGTCGGAAGACGCGATCCACATGCTGAAATGTACGACCCTTGCCCTTGGTGGCAGGCATGCCCCGACGGTGTCTCTGGTCCAGAACACGCGCTTGCCGAGCTGGGTGAGGTAAAGACCCGAAATACCACGAAAATTCGGTGGTTTCGCCACATTTGTGCCGAAATAGCAGCCGAGTCTGAACCGAACAAAAACGACATTCGGGTAGACACATTGCCAGAGATCGACTCGCTAGTGACCGGAACGACGGCTGTCGCATTTCTGTTGACAGTTGCATTGTCATTTTTGACGCCGCGTCTGCGCAACTCTCGCAGGAAAACGGCGGTCGCGGCCCCCATTTCTGCAAAACAGACACGCACAACGGCCATATCGACTGGCGAAACAGACCTGCCGGTCGAGCACGAAGATCCCGATTTGCGCGAGAGCGTGGCCCTGTCCCATCGCATCGCAGACCTGATGATTGCCGAGGAATGGATTGAAATCGCTGATCTAATTTCGGATTGGGAGGCAACCCTGACCGCTACTCCCGGCGGGTTCCGCTATCACGAAATTGCGGTCAAGACATGCCTCTCCGGCCTGCAGGGACTGCTGGGCGATGCTCCGCGCAACAGCCTCGCCGATCTCGATGACGCCCTGACCGAGCTGGCTCATTTCGTGGACACGCATCGCCAGTCGCCCGACAATCACGTTTTGGCCGTTCTGGCCGCCCGTGCGCACATGAAGGTCGGCGAAGCTTGCGCGGCCGACGACTGGCCGGAAGGCGAACGAAAAGGCGCATGGCGCAAGATGGCCCAGCATTTCATTGCCGCGGGAGAAATCATCAAGGATTTCGACGCGCTGGCCCTGATGTCGCCACTTTTGGCTGAAGCGCACTACCTCCAGGCGCTCGGAAGTCCGAAAGTAGAAGAGAGGCTGGCATCACTCTTCGAACAGTGGATAGACCTCGACCCTTCCAACCCCCGGATATACGCCACGCATATCGATGCGCTCGTCGCACAGGACCTGATTTCCAGCGAGGACGTGCTGCGCGAGGCGGAACAGGCCATGCTGCGCACGGAAAGCAGTATTGGACTGGGAGGTTATGCCGTATTCTTCATGCCACTGCTCAGCGAGTACGATACCGCCCGCGACCACCTTGACCCCGAACTCTATGCCGCTGCGCTCATGGACCTTGCGTCCGCGTCAGCGACCCAAGCCGAGATCAACAATTCTGCTGCGGCGCTTCTGACAGAAGTCGAGTCATCCGACGAAGCGACAGCGGCCGCTTGCCGCGAAACTCTGATGGTGATGATCCGTCAGCATCTCCAGGTCATTTATCCGCGTCTCTGGCCGATTTCCGTGGAGGAAATTCAGGAACTGGTTGCCGAAGCCGCGCTGGTCGCGCCCGACATTCTTCCTGAAGAGCCGATTTCTTTCGTTACTTCGCGCCCCCAAAGCGTCGCGGCTTAAGTTCTTCAGGGACGCCGCTTGGGACGCACCTCCGACAGCAAACGGCAGTAGGTCTGACGCTTGGTGTAACGCTGCATGTCGCGCCGCATCCTGTCGTTCCGGATAGGCGCCCAATCGGCCGCAACGCCACGCCATCTCTCGTCCCTGACAGAGATCGCATTATCGCGCGGCACCGTAGCGGCCATGATCCGGATGGCGCAGTTCAGGTTCGAGGGCCCATGCTTCAGACTGTCGGCCGACCGCGCCCTGCAACTCCGGAATTCCGCAGTCTTCGGGTAGATTTGCATCAGCCCGAACCATTGACCATTTCCTCCGACAGCTTTCGGGTTCCAGGTGCTCTCATAGCGCGACAGTGTCGACAGAAGCCCAGCCCAGAACGCTGCCCGTTCGGCCTTTTCGTTTTCGGGATAGGCCGGACACCAATCGGCAATGTCCTCGGGAACCGACTCAAGCAAAGCCGCGCCGTGTGTCGTGACCGCCGACAGCGCGACACGTGTCCAAAGCTCTCCGTTTCGCCTATGCTCCCAGCGCGCCCGGGGCAAATGATTGCCGCGGGCTGCGGGTCGGTCGCCGGGCTGGCGCGAGACAGGCTCTTCCTCCACAACGGGAAGGCTGCGGCCCTCGGGCCCAACCGGATCCGAGAGAGCCGCTCCGGCCAGAATGGCCAGCAATCCCGACAATGCGATCTTCGGGATCACCCCCGGCAAACAGACGCGCTCCGCGTCCGGGCCTGAATGTCCGCGCGCTTGGACGGATCATGGAAAGGCCCCCAGTCGGCAGCGACGCCACCCATTCCGGCCGAGATCACCCCATCGCGCGGCACGGTTGAAGCCATGATCCGGATGCCGCAAGACAGGTTTCCGGAACCATCGCGCAAAGCATCGGCGCTCTGTGCACCGCAGCCATATCCCCGGGCAGTCGCCGGCGATATCTGCAGAAGACCGTGCCACGCACCGCCGCCTCCCGACACGTCCGGCCGCCATGTGCTTTCGTGCTTTGCAAGCGCCGAAAGGAACGTCACCCAGAACGCTTTGCGCTCTTCGGGGTCCGCATCCCGGTAGCCCGGGCAATATGTATCGATGTCGGCCGGCACGGTCTGGACCAGGGGGTTGCCATGCGACTCAAGCGCCGCCAGCGCACTGGCGGTCCACACGCGCGCCTCGCTCCGCTGACCGAAAAGGCTCGCCTCAAACTGAGCCGGCGCGGACTTCTCCGGCTCAGGCGAGGAGCCGCAGGCAGAAAGAAAGACAATAGAAAGCGACGTAAGGCAGGAAAATACCTTGAGTTTCATGCGTATCGAACCGTGCGTTGCGCCCCCCTGGCCAGACACAGAAGCATCAAATTGCCCTGCCGCCAAGCCCGCCGATATTTCGTTGGCGGAAAGCCGCCTTTGGCGATCGGGAATCCCGACTTGTCCAGAGCGGGTCGCTGCCCTAGAAACCCTCGCGACAGATGCCAGGGGAAAACCATGCTTGACCTAACCTACGAGACCCCGAAACCGAAAGTGATCGCCGGCGCGACCGGCGACTGGGAACTGGTCATCGGCCTCGAGGTTCACGCGCAGGTGGCGTCGAAAGCCAAGCTGTTTTCCGGCGCATCGACACAGTTCGGGGCAGAGCCCAACTCGAACGTCTCCTTCGTCGATGCCGCGATGCCCGGCATGCTGCCGGTTATCAACGAGGGCTGCGTCGCGCTCGCGGTAAAAACCGGTCTCGGGCTAAAAGCACAGATCAACCTCTGGTCCGCCTTCGACCGCAAGAACTACTTCTACCCGGACCTGCCCCAGGGCTACCAGATCAGCCAGCTCTACCATCCCATCGTCGGCGAAGGCGAAGTGCTGGTCGACATGGGCCCCGGCGTGGCCCGCCTCGTGCGGATCGAGCGCATCCACCTCGAACAGGACGCCGGCAAGTCGATCCACGACATGGACCCGCACATGTCCTTCGTCGACCTGAACCGCACCGGCGTGGCACTGATGGAAATCGTCAGCCGGCCCGACATCCGCGGCCCCGAGGAGGCCGCCGCCTACGTCGGCAAGCTCCGACAGATCCTCCGCTACCTCGGCACCTGCGATGGCAACATGCAGAACGGCAACCTCCGCGCCGACGTCAACGTCTCGGTCTGCCGCCCCGGCGACTACGAGAAGTATCAGGCGACGGGCGACCACTCCGTTCTCGGCACGCGCTGCGAGATCAAGAACATGAACTCCATGCGCTTCATCCAGCAGGCCATCGAGTACGAGGCGCGCCGCCAGATCGCGCTTCTCGAAGACGGCGGCAGCGTCGACCAGGAAACACGGCTCTATGACCCCGACAAGGGTGAGACGCGCTCGATGCGCTCGAAGGAAGAAGCGCATGACTACCGCTACTTCCCCTGCCCTGACCTTCTGCCACTCGAAATCGAGCAGGCCTGGGTCGACGACATCGCGGCCTCGCTGCCGGAACTTCCCGACGAAAAGCGCGCGCGTTTCGTCGGTGACTACGGCATGACCGAATACGACGCCTCCGTCCTTACCGCCGAGGTCGAGAACGCCACCTATTTCGAAGAGGTCGCCCAGGGCCGCGACGGCAAACTTGCCGCCAACTGGGTGATCAACGAACTCTTCGGCCGGCTCAAGAAGGAAGACCTCGCCATCTCGGAAAGCCCCGTCTCGGCAGCGCAACTGGGCGGAATCATCGACCTGATCGGCAAGGGCGACATCTCGGGCAAGATCGCCAAGGACCTCTTCGAGATCGTCTGGACCGAAGGCGGCGATCCCGCGGCGATCGTCGAAGACCGCGGAATGAAACAGGTCACCGACACCGGGGCCATCGAAGCCGCCGTCGACAAGGTCATCGCCGAGAACCCGGCCCAGGTCGAGAAGGCGCAGCAGAACCCAAAGCTGGCCGGCTGGTTCGTTGGTCAGGTTATGAAGGCCACGGGCGGCAAGGCCAACCCGGCCGCGGTCAACCAACTGGTGCAGCAGAAGCTCGGCCTCTGATCCGCAACTGCCCCTCTGCTACCGCGCGCCGTCCGGTCCCGCACCGGGCAGCGTGCCGGAAATCAGCGCGTCCAGAACCGGATGCGGAAAGTTCCGCGACACCGTAATCGCGTAGAACGTTTCCTCGATCTTCAGATCGAACGGCGCGACGGCCAGCATTCCGGCCCGGATCTCGTCGGCGAAGACGACGGACGGCGCGATGGCAAGGCCGGTGCCCTCGCGCGCCAGAAGCCGCACCATCGCCATATCGTCCACCTCGGCAACGATCCGGGGCTGCACCTGAAGCCGCGCCACCAGCGCGTCGAATCCGACGCGGATCGAGCTCTCGGTCGGCACGATCACCGGCTCCGCCTCCAGAAGATCGGCAAGACTGGCGTGAACCATCCGCCCCGGAAGTCCGTGGATCGCAACCGGCCGATCGGAGATACGATGTGCGATCAGGCCAGCTTCGGCGGCAGCCGCGGGAGGCTCCGTTGTGAGGACGACATCGAGCGCCAGCGCCCGAAGATCATCCAGTAGGCTCTCCTCTCCGCCGGACCTCAAAACGATGCGAACGTCCCCGCGAGCCAGAACCGGGCGAAGGAACTCAAGCTGAAAGTTGCGCGACAATGTTGAAATGGCACCCACGCGCAAAGGCGGAACCGTGTCACCCGCCCGCCGCAGGGTCGCAAGCAACTCGGCGCCGGTACCGAAGATCCGGTCGGCATAGTCCAGCGCCATCCGCCCGACCTCGGTCAGAACCAGTTGCCGCCCGGCGCGCTCGAACAGGGCATGTCCCAATTGATCTTCCAGCGCCTTGATCTGTGCAGAAAGCGCGGACTGCGACAGATTCATCTTTTCCGCCGCCCGGGTCAGATGACCCTCATGCGCGACAGCGCGGAAATATCCCAGATGACGATAGTTGATCTGATTCATTGTTCGTTTTTATCGAACGATTTCTAACAAAAGAAGTATTTTTTAAATTCTTTTGACTTGTCTAGGCGTGCCCGCAGTCACGAACAAAGGGCAAGACCAATGGATAGCTTCATCACCATCGTAACGACGCTGACCGTTCAGCTTCAGAAACCCACGCTCGCATTCCTCCTCGGGGGGATGATGCTCGCGGCACTCGGCAGCCGCTTCGAAATACCCCAACCCGTCTACAAGTTCATCGTCATACTCCTGCTTCTGAAGGTCGGCCTTTCCGGCGGCCTCGCCATGCGCGATGCCGACCTGGTTTCGCTCGCCGCGCCCGCACTGGCGGCCGTTCTGGCTGGCATCGGTATCGTCCTGATAGGCGCGGCAACGCTCGCACGCTGGCGCGGCGTGGCTCGGGTCGACGGTCTCGCCACCGCCGGTCTCTTCGGAGCGGTCTCCGCCTCGACACTCGCTGCGGGCATGGCCGTTCTCGACGCCGAGGGCGTCGCCTACGAAGGCTTCATCGGTGCGCTCTACCCGTTCATGGACATCGCGGCGCTGGTCACCGCGATCATCCTCGGTCGGATCAGCCTTGCACGCGCCAGCGCGACCACTGCGGGCGGCGGCACGACTCTGGCACTCGGCAACGGCACGGCGGGCATCGACACAGGCGTCATCCGCGAGATCCTCGCCGATACCTTCCGCAGCCCGGCGATCTCCGCCCTCATCCTGGGCCTCGCCCTCGGCCTTTTTGCCGATACCAAGGCGCTCTACGAAGGGTTCTACGAACTTCTTTTTCGCGGCCTTCTGTCGATCCTGATGTTGATCATGGGAATGGAAGCGTGGTCGCGGCTCTCTGAACTGAGGAAGGTCGCACACGCCTACGTAGTCTATGCAGTGACCGCGCCATTGGTGCACGGCTTGTTCGGCTTCGTCCTCGGACTGGCCGCACACCACCTGACAGGCTTTTCCGCAGGTGGCGTGGTGCTCCTCAGCGTCATGGCCGCGTCCAGTTCCGATATATCCGGCCCGCCGACACTTCGTGCCGCGCTGCCCGAGGCCAATCCCTCGGCATACGTCGGGGCCTCCACCGGTCTTGGTACGCCGGTCGCGATCCTCTCGATACCGCTCTGGATCGCGCTGGCCGAGACCGTGATCGGTCTTTGACCCAGGTAGGTGCCGGGCCCGTGGGCCCGGCCCGCCGCACTTGAGATCGGCTCTTCCACCGCACATGTCCTTAACCCACCGCGCGCCCGTGCCATACGTTTTGCCGACGTTTCGCCGACGCTTTGCCGACCGCCGCTTTCCCCGTCCCGCGTGCTCTGCTAGAACCGGGAACGAGCAGTCGGGGAGACCCCAAGATGAGCAAATTCGAATACAGGGCCGTGCCCGCACCAACCCGTGGCACCAAGGCAAAAACCGCCAAGTCCACCGAGGAGCGCTTCGCTCTTTCGATCACGGACACATTGAACGACATGGCCGCCGAAGGCTGGGAATACGTGCGCGCGGAAACACTGCCATGTGACGAGCGGAAAGGCCTGACCGGCACCCAGACGACATATCAGAACATATTGATTTTCAAGCGTTTCAAGCAGACGACACAGCCGTTGCCGCTCGACGCCAGAACGACGTCCCGCCCGCTGCCCGTCGAGCCGGAAACACCCCCCGCGCCTGTCGCGCCTCGGGCCGTGTCCGAACCCGTGGTTCCTCGCAGGATCACCACGCGACCGCCCGAGGAAGACAACCATGCACCCCCCCTCGGGGCCGCGCGCGAGGACTAGTCGGAAATCTTCAGCGCCAGCGCGTGGATTCGCCCCACAAGCTCCTCGCCAAGGGCCCGATGAACCGCCCGATGCCTCTCAATCCGGCTCATCCCCCCAAACGCCCCCGCCCCGATCGTCACCCGGAAGTGACTCTGACCACCTTCCTGGTAACCTGCATGTCCGCGGTGCCGCTCGCTTTCATCTTCTATTTCAAGAACATGCGGCTCGAACGCCGCTTCGAGCTTCTTTCTCATCTCATCCGCAACACGCATTTTTCACACCTTGCCTCTTCAAGTTTCGGAGCAAAACGGTAAACTCTTCGGTCCGAGTCGGAAAGGCAGGATACCCATGAACGACGACCCGTTCGGTTTTGATCTTCGTGTGTCATCAGACAAGAAAAAGCGTTCGCGCACACGCCGCGGCATGTCGGGCGCTTTCGAAACATCCACACGCGTATGCGAACATGCCGGCTGCGAAGAAACCGGCCAGTATCGCGCACCCAAGAGTCCGGACGATCTCGATGATTTTTACTGGTTCTGCAAAGACCATGTCCGCGAGTACAATCTGAGATGGAACTTCTTTAACGGCCAGACCGAAGAGGAGTTTGCAGCTCAAGTCGACAAGGACCGGGTTTGGGAGCGCGAAACACGGCCATTCGGAAAGAAGGGTGAAGAGGCCCGTGCGTGGGCTCGCCTTGGAGTCGACGATCCGCATCAGATCCTTGGAGAGAACGCCACGCGGAACCCTGGTAAATCGATAACGGGCACGCGCAAGCTACCGCCGACCGAACGTCGTGCGCTGGATATCCTTGAAGCGAAAGACCATTGGACGAAGGCCGAGATACGGAAATCCTACAAGGCACTCATCAAGGTCCTGCACCCCGACATGAACGGAGGCGACAGGGGCCATGAAGAGCAATTGTCGGAAGTGGTTTGGGCATGGGACCAGATAAAGGACAGCCGAAACTTCCAGAGTTGAAGTGTCTTGTTCGGGTTCACATTACCATGGAGAGCAGGACCGCCATCTTTGGATCCGATCGAAGTGGCAAAGGACAATCCGCACATTTCAGCCGGTAATCTTCAGGCAGCCCGAAAAACGAGACTTGCGCCGTTCAAACAATGGCGCTTGCCGGTTGGTGGTGGACCATCATTGAAAACGTGACCTAAATGGCTACCGCAGCGACGACAATGGACCTCGGTCCGGACAATCAGCAGGCGCCTATCTTTTTTCGTGCCGACAGCATTCGGAAGCGACTCCCAAAAAGAGGGCCAACCTGTCCCGCTGTCATACTTTGTCTCTGACGAATAGAGTGGCAGATCACAGCCACGACAATGGTAGGTTCCCGCATCGTAAAGCTTGTCGAGCGCACTTGAACCTGCTCGCTCGGTGCCCTCCTCACGCATGACCTTGTATTGAAGAGGCGTCAACATTGCCCGCCATTCATTGTCGGAGCGCGTCACCTCGAACGATCCTGACGCAGCGTTCAGCTCTTCGACCGGAATTCCGACGAGGGCGCCAACAACGGCTGCTCCGAGTAATTCTCTTCTCTTCATAAACTATCTCCTGATCATCCGGACACCATAGCTGGCTGCTCAGTAACGAAGAAATCACAAGCCCGCGCGATTGGGTTACAACCGCATTCGGCAAGCGCCTCGAGAAACAAAGACTCGGGAGGCGCAAGGCAAGAAATCCACTCTGCAAAGAACTTTAAGTCGTTTGCCTTGCACCCGACGCCAATATAAGGCACCTGAAGACTAGGGCGCTGACCGCCCGAACACACGCTGCAAGGATTTGTCATGGACTACAGGCGGATAGACACGGACGCCAAACCACTCGAGGACATCGACGTTCGCGAGGTCTTTGGCATCGATGTGGACATGAAGGTTAAGGGTTTCTACGAGTCGAACGAGCGGGTTCCGCAAATCGACCCCACTTATAAATTCGACCCGGACACTACCCTGGCGATTCTGGCTGGTTTTCAATACAACCGTCGCGTGCTGATCCAAGGGTATCACGGCACCGGCAAATCGACGCATATCGAACAGGTTGCCGCTCGCCTGAACTGGCCGTGTGTACGGGTAAACCTTGATAGTCATATCAGCCGGATCGACCTGATCGGAAAAGACCAGATCAAGGTGGACAAAGGCGTGCAGTATACCGAATTCCAGGAAGGTATTCTTCCTTGGGCATTGCGGAATCCCACTGCAATCGTTTTCGACGAATACGATGCGGGGCGTGCCGACGTTATGTTCGTCATCCAGCGCGTTCTCGAAGTCGATGGCAAGCTGACTCTGCTGGATCAGAATGAAGTGATTGATCCACATCCATATTTCCGGCTGTTCGCAACCGCGAATACCATTGGTTTGGGTGACACGACTGGGCTGTATCACGGCACACAGCAGATCAACCAGGCGCAGATGGACCGCTGGTCGCTGGTTTGCACCTTGAACTACCTGTCGCATGATGCAGAGGCTGCGATCGTTCTGTCCAAGGCACCGCACTACAATACCGAACGCGGCCGGAAAACCATAAGCCAGATGGTGACTGTCGCCGACCTGACCCGCACGGCCTTCATGAACGGTGATCTTTCTACTGTCATGAGCCCGCGTTCCGTCATCGCATGGGCGCAGAATGCGGAAGTATTCCGCAGCGTGGGTTATGCGTTCCGATTGTCGTTCCTGAACAAGTGCGACGAACTGGAACGCGAAACTGTCGCTGAGTTTTATCAGCGTTGCTTCGACGAAGAATTGCCCGAAAGCGCAGCCAACGTCGCCCTAGGCTAACCCTAGGAAATCAGGAACTATAAAACGACGGACGCCCGGCCCTTTGTGGACCGGGCGTTCTTCGTCTGCGGCCAGTGGCCTTTTCGTCACTGCCTGAGAGTTTTCAAACTGACTAATTGAAACGCAGTTTTTTGCCCACAAAGATGAATTCATGGGCGGTTTGAAAACACTTCTGGCGGCCCTCGCCGTCACCGCAACGTCTGCAGCGCCCGTTAGGGCGGATGACGACTTGGTACGCACGTTTGCTACTTGTGCCGGGCGACTCTCAGCCACGATGGAGCATCAGTGGCTAATGGGAGACGGCGAAGCCGAACTCACCGAACGTCGCCGAATTTCCGTGATCGCAATACTCGACGCTCTTACCCCCGAAGACCGCGGACCCGAGATTCTGAACTGGAGAATTGAGGCGAAGATGGCACTGGCGTCGCTACTGACCCGGGCCACATTCAATGACGACTCCGAAGACGCCGCCTGGGCGGAACGACAGGCCCAGATGATGATCGGTTCGTGTAACAGCCTGATCCTAAGCTGACGCATTCCAGCAGCGGAGCCTTGTGGGCAAACGCACAGCGTGCTTTATCAATGCCATGAGTAGCTCGAAAGACAACCCTGCGGACCCGTTCAAGAAAGCGCTTGCCGAAACGGCCAAGACGCTTGCGAACGATTCCGAAATGTCGGTCACTTTCACGGTAGATCCGCCGGGTATGTCGAACGAGGGCATCAGGCTGCCTCAAGTAACCCGACGCATGACCCGCGAGGAAGTGCTTCTCGCTCGAGGAACGGCTGACAGCTTCGCGCTTCGCCGCAAGTATCACAACGACAAGACCTTCAATCGCTATTCACCGCAGGGGCAGATGGCCCGCGATATTTATGAGGCGATGGAGTGGGCACGATGCGAGGCAGTTGGAGCTCGCGACATGCCGGGAACGGCATCAAATATCGATCACAAGATTGCTCATGAGGCCGAGCGGCGAGGCTATTCCCAGATCCGGGAAGCTTCCGAGGCTCCTCTGGCCGCTGCGGCGGGCTATCTCGTCAGGCAGCTGGCAAGCGGGCGCCCCCTTCCGAAAGGCGCGGACAACGTCGTCGAGCTCTGGCGGCCATTTATCGAGGAACAAGCTGGCGGTACACTTGACGGACTGAAGGAAGCATTGGCCGACCAAGCGGCTTTCGCGCGTTTTGCACGCCAGGTCATCAGCGACCTTGGCTATGGAGACCAACTGGGCGACGACCCCGATCAGGAAGACCAGGATCAGGAAGACGAGGCCAGCGAAGACGAGCAGTCCGAAGAGGTCGAAAATCAGGACAAGCAAGACGACGGCGAAAACGAGGACGCCTCAGAGAGTTCGGCAGAACAAAGCCAGGAGGCGCAGGATGACGCCAGCCAGGCCGAAATATCGATGGACGATATGGCCGATATGGAGGACGGCGATGAAGCCGAATTGCCCGACGGCGAAGCCGAGATGGAACCACCGCCTCCCCAGCCCTTCAGCGATGCCGATCCTCATTACAAGGTGTTCACAGGCGAGTTCGACGAAGAGATCAAGGCCGAAGACCTTGCCGAGCCTGTCGAACTGGAAAGGCTGCGGGCCTATCTGGACCAACAACTCGAGCCCTTGAAGGGTGCCGTAAGCCGCTTGGCGAACAAGCTGCAGAGACGTCTTCAGGCTCAGCAGAACCGCAGTTGGGAGTTTGATCTGGACGAAGGAATTCTGGATGCCGCACGTTTGGCGAGGATCGTCGCCAACCCGACCGTACCCCTGGCCTACAAGCAGGAAAAAGACACCGAGTTTCGGGACACAGTTGTCACGCTCCTCCTCGACAACTCGGGTTCGATGCGGGGCCGGCCAATTTCGATCGCCGCAATCTGCGCCGATGTGCTCGCGCGTACTCTGGAGCGTTGTAACGTCAAAGTGGAGATCCTCGGCTTTACGACACGTGCATGGAAAGGTGGACAGGCCCGGGAAAAATGGTTGCAGGAGGGACGTCCGCAATTGCCCGGGCGCCTGAATGACCTTCGGCACATCATCTACAAATCTGCCGATGCTCCTTGGCGCCGCGCGCGACCCAATCTGGGCCTGATGATGAAAGAAGGTCTGCTAAAGGAAAACATCGATGGCGAAGCTCTGGAATGGGCGTATCGCAGGTTGGTGAACCGACGCGAAGCGCGGCGCGTCCTCATGGTGATATCTGACGGAGCGCCGGTCGATGACTCGACGCTTTCGGTCAACCCTGCGAACTTCCTCGAGAAGCACCTGCGCGACGTCATCGCGATGATCGAGCGCAAAAAGCAAATCGAGTTGCTGGCCATCGGTATCGGTCATGATGTGACCCGGTACTATGACCATGCAGTAACGATCACGGACGTCGAACAACTGGCCGGAGCAATGACCGAGCAACTTGCCGCGCTCTTCGACGCTGACCCACGAAAAAGAAAGCGCGCCCAAAGAATGCGCAGAGCCTCGTAAGCCCCGGCCACAAAGCCTTTCCTGGCTTTTCGATCAGACCGTTCGGCCGCAGATAACCAAACAGTGGCGGCTCGCTTGGGTGCTTGGGGTGTCCCCACTTGCCGACCCAATGCTGCCACCTCAAATCCTGTGCGCCGGGAGATGAAACGTCGAATCTTCTGCATTTTCGCATAAAGGGCCCGAAAATGTTGAGCACTCGGCGAAAACCCCGCTAATCTCCATTATGCGATACACCTTTTCCGATTGCGTCCTGGATACTGAGGAGCAGACGCTGACCCGTTCGGGCGTCGCCGTGCCCGTTGAACCACAGGTATTTGACCTTTTGCATGTACTTGCAGCCAATGCTGGCAAGCTGGTTAACCGCGATGAGATCGTCGACAAAGTCTGGGACGGACGGATCGTATCGGAGTCCGCAATCAGCGCCCGCATAGCCGCCGCCCGAAAAGCCGTTGGCGACGACGGAAAAGCACAGCGCATCATCCAAACTGTGTCGCGCCGTGGATTTCGACTGATCGCAGCCAACATTGAGGAGAATCTCAATACATCCGGCGAATTTGCAGTTTCGAAAAGTACGAGCTTCCCCAAACTGCGATATGCCAAGGCCAAGGATGGCACAACATTGGCCTACACAGTGACCGGGTCAGGCCCACCCCTTGTCTATGTGGACTTTTTCCCTTCCGACACTCTTGGCGCATGGGAAGAGCCCAGTGAGCGTCCTCTTATCGATGCATTGAACGCGCGCTTCACCCTGGTCAGATATGACCAACGTGGCTGCGGTATGTCGGAGCGTGATGTCGAGCGCCTAGACCTAGATACGGTCACAGAAGACCTTTGCGTTGTAGCTGACGCGGCCGGAGTCGAACGCTTCGCGATCCACGCCCATTCAGGAGCATGCCTGACTGCCATCAAATTTGCCGCCCGATATCCGCACCGTATCCGCAGAATGGTTCTGGTCGGCGGATATGCGGAGGGTCGACTTAGACGCGGAGCTCATACCGGGACCGAGAACGAGATCTTCCGCACGATGGTCACCGAAGGCTGGGACAAGCCCCGCAGCGCTTTTATTGCGGCGATGATGGCGGCCTACATGCCGGAGGGGCCAAGCGACATGGTCCGGTCATGTGCGGCCTTCATGCAAAGAAACACCACGACGCACAACGAATTGCTGGATCGCGACATGATCAACAACGCTTCGGTTCTGGACTGCTTGCCAAGGATCACCGCACCGACACTTGTAATCAATGCGCGCCACGATCCGGTGCACCCGCTTGGCCAAGGTCAGAAGATCGCTGCCGGGCTGCCTAATGCCGAATTGCTGGTATACGACACAGCGAACCATGTCCCGATCCCCGGCCATCGCCTTTGGGACAGGTATGTCGACGACATTATGTCTTTCCTCTCGGCAGATTGAGTCACTTGCCCTTCTCATGATTTCCCGGTTCCCTGTCAGCGAATTACAAAGCGGGATTATCGATGTTCCAAACCTTTACCGCCTCCACTTCGCCCGAGCAGGGGCCACCCCGAGTAAAGGCGCTTCGCGAAATGATGCGTGCCGAGGGAGTCGATGCGTACATCGTGCCACGTGCAGACGCGCACCAAGGCGAATATGTCGCCCCCTGTGATGAACGATTGGCATGGCTGACAGGGTTCACAGGCTCGGCCGGGTTCGCGGTGATCACGGAAAAGGAGGCGGGTGTGTTTGTGGACGGGCGATATACGCTGCAGGTTCGGACGCAGGTTGCGGACGTCTTTACGTCTGTCAACTGGCCCGCCACGAAGGCGGGCCCATGGCTGGCCGAACGCCTGGAAAATGGCGCGAAAGTCGGGTTCGATCCCTGGCTGCACACAGCCGAGGAAATCGACAAACTGCGCGACGATCTCGGAGAGGTCGGCACCCTCGTGCCGTGCGCAAATCTTATCGATCGCATTTGGACAGATCGGCCCGCTCCGCCAGCGGCGCCGGCATTCGCGCATCCGATCGAATTCGCCGGCGAGACTTCGGGGGAAAAGCGCCGGCGTATGGCCGATGTTCTGGTGCGCGCAAAGGAGTCTGCCGTGGTCCTGACCCTGCCAGACTCGATCTGCTGGCTTCTCAATATCCGCGGAAACGACATCCCCCGGAACCCTGTTGTTCAAGCCTTTGCAATCCTTCGTGCGGACACCCGAGTTTTACTTTTCGCCGATCCCGCAAAGTTCGATGAGCTTGGCCCGGATCCCGCTATCGATATCGCCCCCCGTGAGGCATTTCCGGAAGCCCTCAAAGCGCTGAAGGGACCCGTGCGCGTCGACCGGGCGACGGCGCCTCTGGCTGTCTCGGAGCTTCTGGAAAGCGCCGGAATCGAAGTCTCGTGGGGTGATGATCCATGTATTCTGGCAAAGGCGAAGAAGAATGCAGCCGAACTGCAGGGCATGCGCGAGGCACATCTGCGGGACGGAGCCGCGATGGTTCGCTTCCTGGCTTGGCTGGATCGCAAGGCACCCGGCGGCGGCGTTACCGAGATCGATGCGGTGGTCGCCCTCGAAGGTTTCAGGCGCGCGACGAATTCTCTGCGGGAAATTTCATTCGAAACCATATCCGGCGCAGGACCCAACGGCGCAATTGTTCATTACAGAGTGACCGAGGGGACCAATCGTAGTCTGAACCCCGGCGAGCTCTATCTCGTGGATTCGGGAGGGCAATATCCCGACGGAACCACGGACATTACCCGCACGGTAGTCATCGGAAAACCCGACAACGTACAGCGCGCGTGTTTCACCCGCGTTCTTCAGGGCATGATTGCCATTTCCAACGCTCGTTTTCCCCGAGGTCTTGCCGGTCGCGACATCGATGCGCTCGCACGCGCGCCCCTTTGGAGAGCCGGAATGGACTATGACCATGGCACGGGGCACGGCGTCGGTGCATATCTGTCCGTCCACGAAGGCCCTCAACGCATCAGTCGCATCTCGGACGTCAAACTGGATGAGGGTATGATCCTCTCGAATGAACCTGGTTATTACCGAGAAGGAGCCTTTGGTATCCGGATCGAGAACCTCATCGTAGTCGAGGCAGCGGCTGAGATGGGCGACAAACGGGACCAACTGAGCTTTGAAACGTTGTCTTGGGTTCCGATCGACAGACGCCTTGTGGATACTACGATGATGGCATCATGGGAGATCGAGTGGCTGGATACCTACCACAAAAACGTTAGGGAAAAAATCGGTCCGCGCGTGGATGGAGCGGACAGGGATTGGCTGGAGGCAGCTACACAGCCCCTCTGATCAGGTGTCATGGTCTTGTCAGGGAAAGCCTGATACAAGACCGGGAAAAGGGAAAGTTCATGGCCAAACACATCACTATAAAGCCGGCAGAAGGCACTTGGGTTGTCCGGGCCGGAGGTGCCGTTCTTGGCGAAAGCGACAATGCTCTTGAACTGACCGAGTCGGGGAATCCACCGGTCATTTATTTTCCGCGCGAAGATATCGCCATGGAATTCCTGGATGCGTCCGAAAAGAAGTCGGTGAGCCCCGAAAAGGGCGAGGCTAGCTATTTCTCGATTGTCACCAAGAGTACGACCCTACAGGATTCTGTCTGGAGCTACGAAAAGCCTAACGACGCTGTCGGACAGATTGCAGGACACCTGGCGTTTCTCACCGGGGATCTCGTGGCCGTCGAGCGGGTCTGAGACCGCAATCACCCATGTTCCTCGGCAGCTGTAGCGGCCAGCGCCCGGTTATAAGCCCGCAAGGCATCCACATGAAATAAGGCTCCATGTATCTGAGGGGCCTTCCCCTCTTCCCCCATGGTTACAACGGGAAGGAATTGTCGTGAAGTCTTCTCAAAGAGCGGCAGGACCGTTTCGAGCGTTGCGTTACGCTCGACCCAAAGCCCCTCTTCTATCGCCTCCCACATTGCGTCGTCCGGCGCGGCTCGCGGGTCTTCGGGGCTACGCATGACATTTGCGACACGGAACATGGACAACAAGTAGGCTTGAGGACCTGCTGCAAGATGGATGTTCCGCCGCTCCAGCTGGGTCAGAAAGAACGAACGGTCGATCATTCGAGAGGCAACGGCAGTCGAAAGCGACACGGCCACCATGACAGCCAGGCCTGTCTGCCAGTCGCCTGTCAGCTCGAACACGATCAGCGTCGTGGAGATCGGTGCCCCTAAGACCGCAGCAGCCACTGCACCCATCCCGGCCAGAGCGTAGAGTGTCTCGGAACCGGATACGTTCGGAAATATCGCCGTTGCAGTCAGTCCGAAGGCGAGCCCTAACAGCGCTCCAATCATGAGGGACGGCGAGAACACACCCCCGCCCATTCTCCCTGCCATTGTGATTGCGACGGCCACGACCTTGAGAATGCAGAAGATAACCGCCTCGTGCCAGAGGAGCGCGCCGGTCAGGGCAAGCGAAGTCGTCTCATAGCCGACACCAATGATATGCGGGTAGAAAATCGCCAGCGCGCCCAACAGAAGCCCTGCAAACGCCGGTCTAAGAAACCTCGGCATCTTGGTAAAGCGCCGGAACCGGCTTGCAACATCCTCCGCAAAGAAGATCGACTTCATCATCGCCACAGCGACAAGTCCTGAGACGATACCCAGGATAAGAAAGGCCGGCAGTTCGACATAAAATGCCAGGCCACCTTCCTCCATCAGTCGAAATTCGGTCACGTCGCCGAACGCCAGTCGGTTGATGACCGTGCCGGCGGCACTGGCCACCACGATTGGAGCAAAAGCGTGGACGGCAAAGTGGCGAAGGATGACTTCAAGCGCGAAAAGAGCGCCCGCAATCGGCGCGTTGAACGAGGCGGAAACCGCGGCGGCGACCGCGCACCCCAAGAGTTCGCGGCCAGTGATCCCGTTCGCACCGATCCGGTTCGAGACCCAGGTTGCAATCACCCCGGCCAAGTGGACGACGGGCCCCTCTCGCCCCGTGGACCCCCCGGTGCCGAGAGTTATCATCGAGGCGGCAGCCGATGCCAGACCCGCTCTAGTGTCGACGCGCCCATCCTTCAACGCCGCGCCTTCGATCACATCCGCAACGGAATGGACGCGCCCGTCTTTGGTAAAGCGCGTAAGGATCACTCCCACCACCGCGCCGCCGCAGACAGGGATCAGCAGGATCATGTACCAAGGAAGCGTTTCCGCAAAACTGTGGATTCGCTGCGGATCTGTGGTGCCATACATAGCCTTTTGCAGCCATTCGATTCCGCTCCGGAAAAACAGGGCGGCGAAGCCCGCAGCGATGCCGATCAAAAGCGCAATAAACCAGAATTGAAACTGCCCCGGACCTTCCTTCCGCAGGGTTTCCCACGCATCGTGAACGGCCCGAAAGATCAGGTTGGAGTAGGATTGCGTCGATTGGTGCCGGTCGGAGTTCATGATCACAGCATCGGGCCCAAAGAGGAGAAACTGCATCCCCGGCAGCCCGACGACCGGCGAAACAGACCTTCGCCTTCCGACGAAGCGACCAATTCTCTCCTAGGCCAGCGCATTTTTCCGTGAAAGCGGGAATCGCTCGAAGGCTTGGTAATGTTTCGAAGTGTGACCAAAGGTGACAGGCTTATGCCACTTGCCAAATCCTAAATGACACGGTCATTCTTCGGGGATGACACTCTCCGTTGATCTCAATTCCGATATGGGAGAAGGCTTCGGACCCTGGACAATGGGTGACGATGCCAGCCTCCTCAAGATCGTCACCTCGGCCAACATTGCCTGTGGGTTTCACGCCGGCGATCCCGATACGATGGCCAAAACGATGGCTATGGCCACCGAAAACGGCGTGGGAATAGGCGCACACCCTGGTTTTGCAGACCTCATGGGGTTCGGCCGTAACCGTATGCAAGTCCCGCTTGGAACACTTGCGAACCAGGTCCGCTATCAGGTCGGAGCAGCGCAGGCGATGGCACGATCCGTCGGCGGCGAAGTCAGGCATTTCAAATTGCACGGGGCGCTCTCCAACATGGCTTGCGTCGATGCCGAGATGGCCCGGACTTGCTATGAGGCCGCGCTGGATGTTGCCCCTGACATCATCATCATGGGTCTGGCCGCCACCAGGATGGAAGAGGTCTGCCGAGACCTTGGCTGCAAATGGGCTGGAGAGATTTTTGCAGATCGTGCCTATAACTCCGACGGCACACTCGTCGACCGTCGCCTGCCCGGCGCGATGATCCATGACCCTGCAGAGGCAGCAAGAAACATGGTCAACATGGTCAAGGCAGGGGCCATCCTGACTGGCGATGGACAACGCCTTGAGACGCGAATTGATACCATTTGCGTCCATGGTGACAGTTCCGCTGCGGTCCGCCTTGCACAGTCCGTCCGCGACGGACTTGAAGATGCCGGAATCAAACTGAAAGCGTTCAGGGGCGACCCGCTGTCTTGATCGAAACGGATTGGCCTTTTTTTTGGTTTGGCGCGCAGAGAATTTGATGGCAGCCCCCGCTGCAACTCGAAATCAAAGTCTGTAAACCCGAAGAAATGCAGTTGCGATTCCAACGCGGCATCAGTTTCTGTGCAAGAACATCAATAGCTCGTTGGCAAACCCAAGTGCCCTAGAACTCGTTAAATCAGATCAAAATTACGCGCTTTCGGGAATTGTCCTAGAATCCTGAACAATTGCAGTGCCATTTCGGGCAAGAAGCGGCAATTGGGGCGAAAGCCGGCCTCTTCTGACAAATGACGACCGGGAATCTTCCTGAAATCACCTTGGCCGGATCACGAATCCGGCACAAATGGCTGCTTTAAAGGTGTCATCGATAGTTCTTTGGTGGGTTCTGGAGGATACGACGTGACACTTATCAATTTGCTCCCTGTTCTTGAGCGCCTGACACCCTTCATGCTGTTCGCACTGTATCTTCTGACGGCTGTGCGCATCTGCAGGTACTCCTCATGGGTAGACGCTGGAGCACCAAACCCCTTCCTTCCGCGCAGCCTGCAATCCGTTGCCGCCAAAGTTGACGTCGGCGCCGGGCGGTTCGCCTGAAACGAAAAAGGCCGACACAATCGGCCGGCCTTATCCATAAAGATGTTCGGGCACTCCCCGAGGATCACTCTTCTTCCAGAGCCTCGACAGCCTTCTGAAGCTTGTCTTTCGACACCTCTTTCTCCTTCACGGAAACCTGCTCGAAGATGTGGTCGACGACTTTTTCCTCAAACAACGGCGCCTGAATCTGCTGACGCATCTGCGCGTTTTGCTGCACGAACTCGAAAAACTGGCGTTCCTGGCCAGGATACTGACGAGCCTGATTCATAACCGCTTGGGTCATCTCGGCATCGCTGACTTCAACTGCGGCCTTCTGACCGATTTCCGCCAGAAGCAGACCCAAGCGCACGCGGCGCTCCGCTAGGGTGGTGTGTTCTTTGGTTGGTTCGATCTTGTCATGGTCGTGCCCGTGCACGTCCGGGTTTTCCTCGTGCCAAAGCTGATGAGCGATCTGAGCAGCTTCCGCCTCCACAAGTGACGGCGGGAGGTCGAACTTGACCGCTTTGTCGAGCGCATCGAGAAGCGCGCGCTTCATCACCGCCCGTGCAGCACCGGCATACTCAGATTCAAGGCGCTCCGCGATCTGCCCTTTCAAGGCTTCAAGGTCTTCAGCACCAAACTTCTTCGCCAATTCGTCATCGATCGGAGCGGACTTCGGCTCTTTTACACCCTTAACTGTCACATCGAAAACCGCGGCCTTTCCTGCCAAATCGGCATTGCCGTACTGTTCCGGAAAGGTGACCTCGACGGCTTTTTCTTCACCGACTTTCACACCGACCAACTGCTCCTCGAAGCCGGGTATGAATTGCCCCGATCCCAGAACGAGCGGGAAATCTTCTGCAGAACCGCCTTGAAACGCTTCGCCATCGACCTTTCCGACGAAGTCGATCACCACCTGATCGCCGTCCTTCGCCTTCGAGCCCTTCTTGCGATCTTCAAAGTTCTGTACGTTCTCCGCCAGATTCCCCAGCGCTTCCTCGATCGCCTTGTCGTCAGCTTTCACGACCATCTTCTCAAGCTTGATCTTGGAAAGATCGGGTTCCGGGATTTCGGGCAGAGCTTCGTAGGACATGGCGACCTCGATATCGTCGCCTTCTTTCCAGTCCTCGTTGGTCATCTCGACCTTGGGCTGCATCGCAGGACGGTCTCCCGACTCTTCGAAGTGCTTGTTCATGGCACCGTCGACGCTTTCCTGCATGGCCTCGCCCAGCAGGCGCTGGCCGAACTGCTTTTTCAGCAGGGCCATGGGAACTTTGCCCTTGCGGAAGCCCTTCATTTCGATTTCGGGAGCGGCCTCGGCCAGCTTCTCGTTGACCTTCGCTTCCAGTTCGGCAGCCGTAACAGTGATGTTGTAACCGCGCTTCAGCCCGTCGTTCAGGGTCTCGGTGACCTGCATGTCTTACCTCTTCGATGGCCCGGCCGGACGGATTCCGGGTGGGCGTAAAATCAGCGGCCCTTCTAGGCAAGAGAAAGCGAGGGCGCAAGGCGAAACCGGCAATGCCGGAGTTTCCTTCAGATGGCCGCAATTACTCGCATCACGCATGGCGAGAGACATTGGCTAGTGGCGCCAGCAACAGGCAACCGCACACGCGCAAAATCAATCTGGTGAACGTCTGTCCCAACGAGGCCATGCCTCAGATTTGCTAGAAGTCTGGTGCGGGTGGAGGGACTTGAACCCCCACGCCTTGCGGCGCCAGAACCTAAATCTGGTGCGTCTACCAATTTCGCCACACCCGCACTGGGCGCGGTCTTTAGCAAAGCATTCTGAGGGATGCGAGTGAAATCTCGCCCATCCCTCTCGCCCTTCCCTGTCATTCTTCCTATAAGGCACGCGTCAGCTGCCGGAGAGACCCCATGACACAGCCAATGTCCCCTGTAGATACAGCCAAATTCGCGGCGGCAAAGCGCGCTGCGGCCTTTGTTGAGAACGGCATGAAAGTCGGCCTAGGCACAGGCTCGACCGCAGCATGGCTGGTCAAGTGTCTTGCGGAGCGCAAAGATCGGGAGGGCCTGAGATTTACCGGCGTTCCGACCTCCAGCTCGACGGCCAGTCTGGCAACTGAGCTGGGCATTCCGATCACTACTCTGGACGATGCAGGATGGTTGGATCTGACCATCGACGGCGCCGATGAGTATGACAGCGAGTTGAATCTGATCAAGGGCGGTGGAGGCGCGCTGTTGCAGGAAAAGATTGTGGCAACGGCATCCGACCGCATGATCGTAATCGCGGATGCGACCAAAAAGGTTGAAACGCTGGGCGCTTTTCCTCTGCCCGTCGAGGTCATCGGATTTGGCATGAATACCACCAAACGCCTTCTCGAGGAAATGCTCGAGGGTCTAGACGTCATGGGCAACACCGGCACATTCCGGAGGAAGGGCGACGAGTTGTTCATCACCGACGAGGGCAACCACATCATCGACCTGAAGCTCGGCCGGATCGGAAATGCCCGACAACTGTCGCTGATCCTCAACCAGATTCCAGGTGTCGTTGAGAACGGCTTGTTCATAGACATCTGCGACGTGATCATCACCGGGCATGGAGACGGGAAAGTCGAGATGCGCGACATCAACTCGGGCGAGAACGAAACTTCCCGCGTGGGTACGGCCGGTGACGACAACGTCTTTCTCAATATAGCAGAATAGGTTTTCATGCCCTACGATTTCGATCTGTTTGTTATCGGCGGAGGCTCGGGAGGCGTCAGGGCGGCGCGCACCGCGGCTGCGACGGGAGCAAAAGTCGCTCTCGCCGAGGAAAGCCGCATGGGCGGCACTTGCGTAATTCGCGGGTGTGTACCCAAGAAGCTCATGGTCTTCGCTTCCGAGTTCCGGGAGCAGTCTGAACTGGCGCGGGAATACGGCTGGGACGCGAAACTGGGCGCCTTCGATTGGGCAGGTTTCCGCACCCGTTTGCATGGCGAACTTGATCGACTGGAAGGTGTTTATCGCAGGCTGCTGAACGGATCGAACGTCAAGATTTTCGACAGTCGCGCAAAGTTGGCAGACTCCCATACCATTCGTCTCTCGGATGGCACGACGGCAACGGCGGAAACCATCCTGATCGCCACAGGCGGCCGTCCGATGCGTCCTGACATGCCAAATGCGCATCTTGGCGTGGTCTCGGACGACATCTTCAATCTCGACTCCCTTCCGAAATCCATCCTGATCGTCGGAGGCGGATATATCGCCTGCGAATTCGCCTGCATCCTGAATGGCCTCGGTGTCGAAGTGACCCAATACTATCGGGGCGCGCAGATCCTGCGTGGTTTCGATGAAGAAGCCCGTGGTCTGGTAGCGGAAATGATGCGCGAGCGCGGGATCGACCTGCACCTCGGAACCAATATCGTCGAGATGACAGCCGAAGCCACACGTTTGTCTGAAGGCGGCATGACGATGCCCGTCGAGGAACTGGGCATCGACCGTGAGGACAAGCAGGCAGGCGCGCCCGGCGAAACCGTCTGGGTAAAGGCGACGAATGGGACCGAGAGGGTCTTCGACTATGTGTTCTTCGCCACGGGTCGCGCACCGAACAGCCACGGCCTGGGCCTCGAAGACCTTGGTGTCGGGATTAATCGCCGCGGCGCGATCGAAGTCGACGCATATTCCAGAACGTCCGTTGAGAACATCTATGCCATCGGCGACGTGACCGACCGTATCCAGCTCACGCCCGTTGCCATCCGCGAGGGTATGGCTTTCACCGAGACGGTCTACAAAAACAACCCCACGGCCGTGGACCATGCACTGGTCCCATCTGCTGTTTTCACGCAGCCGGAGCTGGGGACCGTCGGGATGACAGAGGAACAGGCCCGCGAACAGGAGCCAATTGAGGTGTACTGCACCTCGTTCAGGCCGATGAAGACAGCTTTTGCCGAGCGGCCTGATCGAGTCTTGATGAAATTGATCGTCTCGAAGGCCACCCGCAAAGTCCTGGGATGTCACATCGTCGCGCCAGATGCCGGCGAATTGATCCAAATGGTAGGAATTGCGGTAAAGGCTGGCCTGACAAAGGAGGACTTCGACCGCACCGTCGCGGTTCACCCGACAATGTCCGAAGAATTGGTGACAATGCATTCGCCGGTCAGAACCGCTTGAAAAAGCGGCTCGAAGGCTACAGTTAGCCTACCAAGACCAGAAAGAACGAGACCAGAGAAGGGAAACGACCTTAATGGCCAGTAACAACGGTGGACCCTGGGGTGGCGGCGGTGGAAACCGCGGCGGCGGGGATGACGACGACCGCAGGCCGGGACGACGTCCGGGTCAGGACGGCCCGCAGATCCCTGAGATCGACGAGATCATGAAGAAAGGCCAGGAGCAGCTGAAGGTCCTGATGGGCGGCCGTTCAGGCACTCCGCGCGGTCCAAACGGCGGCGGCGGAGGCGACGGACCGAAGCTGACCCGTGGTACACTTGGGCTCGGAGCTTTGATCCTTGTTGGCCTTTGGGCTTTTTCGTCCTTCTACACGGTGAGGCCGGAAGAACAGTCGGTCGAATTGTTCCTCGGTGAGTTCAGCGCAATCGGTGAACCCGGTCTGAACTTTGCGCCTTGGCCCGTGGTGACCTATGAGGTCATTCCTGTGACGACCCAGCAAACCGAGGAGATCGGCGTGGGCCGCTCCGGGTCCCCGGGTGGGAACGGGCTGATGCTTACCACGGATGAAAACATCATCGATATCGACTTCCAGGTGGTCTGGAACATCAAGAACCCTGCGGATTTTCTGTTCAATCTGCGTGACGGTCGTCAGACCGTACAGGCTGTGTCAGAGTCCGCGATGCGCGAGATTGTAGCGGGCAGCGAGCTGGCCCCGTTGCTCAACCGGGACCGGGAAGCAACCGCGCAGCGAGCCGAAGAACTGATCCAGCAAACGCTCGACAGCTACGACGCCGGCATCAACATCGTACGTGTGAACCTTGCCAAGGCTGATCCGCCGGGCGAGGTTATCGATGCTTTCCGCGATGTTCAGGCTGCCGAACAGGAGCGCGACCGTCTTGAACGCCAGGCGGATGCCTATGCCAACAGGGTTCTCGCCGGAGCGCGAGGTGAAGCTGCGCAAGTTCTCGAACAGGCCGAAGCCTATCGTGCTCGCGTCGTGAACGAAGCACAGGGTGAAGCCAGCCGCTTCTCAGCTGTTCTTCAAGAATATCTTCAGGCTCCCGACGTGACCCGCCGCCGGCTCTACATCGAAACCCTGGAAAAGGTGCTTGGCGATGTCGACAAGATCATTCTGGACGAAGGTGCAGGAGGAAGTGGGCAGGGCGTTGTGCCGTACCTGCCGCTGAACGAACTCCGTCGCGGCACCGCACAAACGGGAGGCAACTGATATGCGTAGCGGAACATTTTTGGTCGGCGCGCTTTTCGTAGCCGTTGTGGGCGTTCTGTCCTCCATTTTCATCGTCGACGAACGCGAAAAGGCCTTGGTCCTTCAGTTCGGTCAGATCAAGGCCGTCAAGGAAGACCCCGGATTGGCTTTCAAGATACCGTTCATCCAGGAAGTCGTGCGTTACGACGACAGGATCCTGTCGCTCGATACACCTCCGATCGAGGTAACGCCGTCGGATGACCGTCGTCTCGTGGTCGATGCGTTTGCTCGGTACCGGATCGCCGATGTGGTCCGGTTCCGCCAAGCTGTCGGCGCTGGTGGCCTGCGCGAAGCAGAGAGCCAACTTGCTGACGTGCTCAATGACAACATCCGGGCAGTGCTAGGTGCCGAGGGCGTCACGTCGAACACCATTCTTTCCGCAGAGCGTTCTACCCTTATGGACCGCATCAGGGTTCGCGCCGATGGCCGTGCCGCCGAGTTCGGATTGGACGTGGTTGACGTGCGCCTCAAGCAAACCAACCTTCCGGACCAGAACCTTGGCGCAACGTTCGACCGGATGAGGGCCGAGCGGGAACGTGAGGCGACGGATGAACGCGCGCGGGGCGCAGAAGCCGCGCAGCGCGTACAGGCTCAGGCCGATCGTACCGTGGTCGAACTGGTCTCTGACGCACAGCGGGAAGCCGAAATCATTCGCGGTGAAGCCGATGCCGAGCGGAACGGAATCTTTGCCGCGGCCTACAGCGCCGACGAAGAATTCTTCCGGTTCTATAGGTCGTTGACCGCATATGAGAACGCGCTCAAGGGCTCGAACTCGACGCTGGTCATCACGCCCGACAGCGAATTCTTCGAATTCCTCGACGGCGCAGGTCTTTCCGGCACTCCAAACGCGAACTGACGAGGGACGGGCTTGGAACTTGTTCTACTCGGCCTTGGCCTTGTACTGGTTTTCGAGGGGCTGGTGTTCGCACTGGCCCCTTCACGTCTCGAGGAATTGATAAAACTCATTTCGGAGATGCCGATCGAGACCCGACGCACGATCGGCCTCGGGGCCATGGCGATCGGTATCGTTCTCGTCTGGCTGGCTCAGGGAGGCTTCTGACCCGACGTCAGTGCCCGCTGTCCTGAGGTTGCGCCGAAATCGCTGCTTTCGGGATGTTTTCGCCCCTTTCGTACTTGTCCAGGAGAGCGTGACCGCGAGCCTCGGCCTTTCGAATTCGCATGGCGGTCAGGAATGCCTCCTGCAAAGTCGGTGATGAGGCACCGATCTCATCGGCGACGCGTCGTTCGAGACTGTCGTTCCCGGTGCTGAGAACGAGTTTGACGGCCCTCTGGGCCATTCCATCGGCGACATCTTCGAGAAGCGACATGCAGCAAAAATCCTAGTGAACCATCTTTAGGTTGAATAACCGGGGCACTGGGCCGAAGAAGGACGGAACGAGGGCGAAAATGGGTCGCTTTACGCCGTTTACCAGCGTCCTTGACTGCGAGAAAAAGGGCATCAATCTCGAAGCCCGCAAGATGGATCAGCCTGATGTTTCTAAGCGTTTTCGACATGTTCAAGATCGGAGTCGGTCCATCCTCGTCGCATACAATGGGGCCAATGGTGGCGGCAGCGCGTTTTCTGGATCAGTTGCGAGTGTCGCCGTTTCGCGTGTCGGGCTTGAGGGCCTCCCTTCATGGGTCTCTCGCCTTCACCGGCGTGGGACATGCAACTGACCGTGCAGTAATTCTTGGACTGGCCGGGTTTCTGCCTGATAGCTACGACGCCGAGAAGGCTGAGTCCGCGTTGTCGGCAATACAGGAGACGAAACACGTTTCACCCGAAGGGTTCGACGCCCTATCCTTTGACCCAGAAGCCGACCTGATCTTCGACTATGGTCCGCCCCTGCCCGGTCATGCCAATGGCCTGATCCTGATGGCCACGGATGCACAGGGCGACGTGACGGTTCAGGAGACGTTCTATTCCGTGGGCGGCGGCTTTGTCTTGAGCGAAAAGGAGCTGGCAGAGGGCAAAGACACGGACGACGGCGCACCGGTGCCCTATCCGTTCAAGACTGCGGCCGAGATGTTGGAAATGTGCGCGGCGACGGGAAAGACCGTGGCCGAACTGAAGCGTGCCAACGAGCTTTCGCGGATGGGTCCGGCTGAACTGGAGCGCGGCATGTCGCGCATTTGGCAGGTCATGAAATCCTGTATGGACAAAGGGTTAGAGACGGATGGCATCCTTCCGGGCGGGCTGAAAGTGCGTCGGCGGGCGGCTGGAATTCGGCGCGCGCTGGAGGCTGAGCGGGGGATGAACCTGAATGCACCGCACACGATCAACGACTGGATCAGCGTCTATGCCATGGCGGTGAACGAAGAAAACGCCGCCGGAGGCCAGGTGGTGACCGCACCCACCAACGGGGCGGCGGGCGTGGTGCCCGCGACGATCCGCTACTGGCTTGACCATGTGCCCGGCGCTTCCGAGAAACGACTGGGGGATTTCCTACTGACGGCCGCGGCAATCGGGGGACTGGTCAAGTTCAACGCTTCGATCAGCGGGGCCGAGTGCGGATGCCAGGCAGAGGTGGGATCGGCCAGCGCCATGGCCGCCGCAGGACTGGCCGCTGTCCTGGGAGGGACACCGGAGCAGGTTGAAAACGCAGCAGAAATCGCACTGGAGCATCATCTGGGCATGACCTGCGATCCGGTGAAGGGGCTGGTCCAGGTGCCCTGTATCGAGCGCAATGGGTTGGGTGCGATCAAGGCGGTCAGCGCGGCCTCGCTGGCGATGCGGGGCGACGGAAAGCACTTTGTCCCGCTGGATGCGGCTATCGAGACGATGCGCCAGACCGGTGCCGACATGAGCGAGAAATACAAGGAAACCGCTCTCGGCGGACTGGCCGTGAACGTGCCAAACTGCTGAGCGGGCGCAACGTCCGCTGTCGGGGCGTCGCGCAACCCCCTTTCAAGGATTAACCCTTTGTTTTTTCGAGATTCCGGGCGCAAGCACCGGTCTGCAAAGCGTATGCAATCCGTCGGCAAAACGTATGGCAACGGTATGCGCCATCTCTTTCGCGCAACCAGATGTGGTGCGCGCGGTAACGAAGGTTAAGTCCGGATCAAGGCAGCGGCCGGTTGGACGTTCACCGGCTCCGCGCGATCCCCATCCTGCTCTGCCAATACCTTCGCGGGACACGCACTACGAAAGAGAGCGACACAATACCAAAGCCGACTGGTCTCTCTGCGCGGCTCCCTTCAAGAGAGCACCGACAGCCGCTTTTGAAGAAAACTGCCAGATGTACGCACAGGTCTCCCGAAACCTCTCCTCTGCCGTCAACGGCTGGACGTCGTTCTCGTCCCCGGCAACCGTTTCCCGGAAGACCCGCCGCTTGTCGGCGGTCGTACTGCTGTACGCTTTCGGCTGCGTTGCCATGTCGCTTTTCTTGCTCAGCTATCTCGGCGAGTGGTTGCCTCTGGCGGATGCCTTGGCGGTCTTTCGCCTTCACCTTGCGATCATGGCCGGAACCGTGGCGCTGCTTTTGCCGGCAAAAGGCAAAACCGCATTCGGAGCAATTCTCGCTCTAGCCGCGGTCGGAAGCGCCATCCCCCAACTGGCCACGGCGACCCTGCCGAGGTCGGTCGGTCATAGTGAGTACTCGCTGTACCAGAAAAACCTGCTTTTCTCGAACGCCACGCCCGGGATGGTCCGGTCCGACATAGCGAGAACCGCTCCTGACTTCGTCACCTTGCAGGAACTGTCGGAGCGGAACCTGAACGCGTTGGAGAGCCTGCTTGTGGAGTACCCGGGCAGCATCATTTGCCGAGGCAACGGACCAAGGGGCGTCGCCGTCCTGACGCGGCACAAACTCTCGGAGGTCGAGACCCGCTGCTACCCCGATCTCAATCTCGCACTTGCCCGGGTGGACCTTGGTCACAAGAAGATCTGGGTCGCATCCGTACATCTGCGCTGGCCCTTCCCATACAAGCAATGGTCACAGGCCAAAGGGATCGAAGAGGTGATTTCCAAACTCGACGGCGAGATCGTGGTTGGCGGAGACTTCAACATGGTACGCAGTGGATACAGCGTCGCGCGAATAGAACGCGCTGCCGGATCGAGGGTTGTCGGTCGCATCTCTGTGACCTTCCCCCGCTTCAGCCCTCTGGTCCCGCTGGCGATCGACCACGTGCTTGTTCCGTCGACCTCAGGTGCGGAGGTCGAAAAGAGGCCTCTGCTCGGATCCGATCACCACGGATTGCTTGCGCGATTTCGAATTTGAGAAGGATGCGCGGCTCTGGCCGGGACGCCCCAGAAACACGCTTTCCTGTCCAAAGTGTTTGATCCCACTACTCTCCGGCGGTCCTCGTCACCGGCGCGGAATTCCCTTCTGATCGGCCTCTGGCGCATCTCTTCGGGTCACACCGTCGATCAGGACAAAGGCGATAATGCACGGCTCCGTCCCTCGGTTTGACCATGCATGGTTGTTGCCGCGCTGGATGACGACATCGCCTGCCCTGAGCAGCGTGTCTTCCTCTTCGGAGTCCATCACCATCCAGATTTCGCCGGTCAGGACGATTGCATAGTCAAGACTGTTGGTTCGGTGATGGAATGGATGCCGCGCGCCCTCGACGATGTTGTCGCCGGCGCCCATTTCGGCGAATGCCGATCTTCCGTCCAGCGTGGCCAGCACCTTCGTGTCTTCCGGCAGGAACTCAACACAGCGGAAGGTGCTGCCGAGGGGCGGTGGATGCAGAACGAAATCGCCGGTGCAGGTCTCGGTTGGGCCATCATACTCGGCCGGGCTGCCACGCTCGATCCAGAAATTCGTCAGGCGCACGCCCGGGCGGTTTGGCCGCTCGAGGTATTGGGTGGCGATACTGTCGCTGATCACGACCGATTTCCCATTCTCATCGTGGCCAGTGACGATCCTGCGGAATTCCCTCATCGCTCATACCTCCTTGGTTTGCATCGCATGGCGCCGGTCGGCGATCACGACTGCGGCCAGCAAGACGCCGCCAATCAGCGCCGAGCCCCAGCCCTGAAACAAAAGACATCCGCCAGAGACAAGCGCCACGATGCGCAGCGGCCACGTCAATGGCTTGCTGACACAGCCCACAAGACCAATCGCGACGGCGGCGATCCCCGCGAAACCGGTGACCACGGCCATCATGTTCTCTATCGCATTGCCGTGCAGCGTCAGCGACGGAGCGAAGACAAATGCAAATGGCAGGACGAAGCTGGTCAGCGCATAGGCGGCGGCGGTCCAGCCGACCTTGTTGACGTCGGCCCCTGCGATGCCGCCGGCCACGTAGGCGGCCAGGGCAACGGGCGGTGTGATGGTCGATATGCACCCATAGTAGAAGACGAAGAAATGCGCGGTCAGGACGGGCACACCGAGCTTGACCAGTGCAGGCGCCACGACCGTGGCCAGTATCAGGTAGGCGGCCGTGGTGGGCAGGCCCATACCGAGGACAATCGACGTGATCATCGTGAAAAGAAGCGCCAGAAACAGCCATCCGCCGGATGCCGCTTCGATCAAGACCGCGATCTTGGAGCCGAGGCCGGTTATGCCGAGCGTGCCGGCGATGATCCCTGCGGCCGCGCAGGCCGCGGAGATAGTCACAACGCTCTGAGCTCCTTCGGCAATGCCGGTTGCAACACGCTTCAGAAAGCTACCGTCGATCTTCCGGTGCAGGACGATGTCTCCGGCAAGCAAAGCGACCATGCCCCAGAGCGAAGCCTTGAACGGCGAATACCCCAAGAGCATCAGCGACAGCAGCGTCACGAAGGCCGCGATGAAAGGTATTCCCTGCCAGAGGACTTTCGACAGGGGCCGATCGTCTGCGGTTTCGGCCGTGCTGGGTTGAATGCCGGATTTGACGGCCAGCAGATGCACGATAATGAAGGCCGAGGCAAAAAACATGAGCGCCGGCAGGATGGCTGTCGCCATGATCTGCGTGTAGGGAACGCCGACGATTTCCGCCATGATGAACGCAGCGGCACCCATGACCGGAGGCATCAGCTGACCGCCCGTCGACGCAACCGCCTCGACCGCGCCGGCCTGATGGGGCGCGTAGCCTTCCCGCTTCATCAGGGGAATTGTCACGACCCCGGTGACAGCGACATTGCCTGCTGCGGAGCCGGAGACCATCCCGATAAGCGTTGAAAACAGCACCGCCGACTTCGCGCTGGCGGCTCGCAGGCCCCGCGTTGCCCGTCTCGACACCTCGAAGAAGAAGTCGCCCGCTCCGAAATTCGACAAGAGCGCCCCGAATATCGTGAAGACGATAATGTAGGTGGCGGCAACCCCGATCGGGATGCCGAACACACCCGCCGTGTCTGTCGTCAGGAACAGCACCATGCGATTGAGGCCGTAGCCGCGCCCTTCCAAAACGCCGGGCAGCAGAGGGCTTATGAATGCGTAGGAGAAAAAGACCAGTGCGATCACCGCGAGGATCAGGCCGATGCCGCGACGCGCGGCCTCGAAGGTGACGATCAGGATCACGAGCCCGGCCCAGAAATCTCCCGGCTGGGTCATTCCGCCGCTAAAGGCGATGGCCTTCCACCGCGTCAGCATCCACCAGGATGCGCCGAGAATGGCGAGGATCAGAAGTATCTTGACCGCAAGATCGAGCGCCGTCCCTTTCATCCGCTCGGACATTGGCTTGATCGCGAACAACAGGGAGAAGGCCAGCGCAACGTGGATGATGCGCATGGGCAGCGTCGACATCTGGAGAATTCCAGAAACGACAGCGAGGTGAAAGACGCCGAGGCAGAAGGCGGTCACCGCGAGCCAGAAGCCCGGTTCGGTCAGCGCCTTCCGCCTCAAGCCGGAGGAGTGCGTCTCCGGCAACCGGTCAGTCCCCGAAGTAGCGTGCCGCACCTTCGTGCAGTGGGACGGAGAGGGTCTTCGATGCCTCTGGATCGATCTGCTTGGCGTTGGCATTCTCGGCCTTGAACTCGTCAAGGTTATCGAAAATCGCTCGAACAACCGCCTCGATCGTGTCGGGGTCGGCGCTTGCAGGCGCAATCAGCATGTTGTTCACGCCAATCACCGTGCCGGCTTCCGCAGTGCCGTAGACCTCAGCCGGGATCGTCACAGCGCTATAGGCCGAGTTCTTCTCAAGAGCCTCTTCCATTTTGCCTTCGCTGAAACCGATATACTTCAGCTTTGCACCAGCGGCGGCCTGCATAACCGCGCCGGCCGGATAGCCGGACAACGCCAGCGCCGCGTCAATATTGCCATCGGTCAACTGGCTGAAGCCATCCGCGTAGCTGAGGAAACTGGGCGTAATGTCATCGGTCGTCATACCGTGCAGCGGCAAAAGGAAATCAAGGAAACCCAGCGTTCCTCCGCCCGCCGGCCCGACGGCGACGCGCTTGCCTTTGAGATCCTCGAACGTCTCGATGTCGGAGCCTTCCAGAGTGATCATGTGCAGCACCGACGGGTGCAGAGCGGCGACTGCCTTGATGTCCAGCGCACCTTCGCTGTAGGGGCCTTTGCCAGCGACGGCCAGTCTGGCGAGGTTGTTGTTTGTAATCGCAAGCTCGACTTCGCCCGATGCGATGAGCCGCGGGTTCTGAACCGATCCTGCCGTCACAACCGGCACCATCGAAATGTCGCCTTCTGCGTATTTGTTGACGAGGTTCGAAATGCTCTGCCCGATCGGATAGAAGGCGCCACCGAGGGTTGCAGTTCCGATCCGCAATTCCTCGGCCATCGCCGCTCCCGCTCCGAAAGCCGCTATTGCGGCCGCACAAATGATCTGCTTCATGGCTTCCTCCCTGTCGCGATATGCCGTTCGTTGTGTGCTTACTGGACAAGGTTAAATCGATTTTTAACTATGGATCTAGAAAAATCGACAAACATCGGAAATCTGCGCAAAAATCTCAAAATTTCAAACTGCCGGAAATCCCTTTCCAGCGCAGTCAACTCTCCTTTTTGGTGCGCATGGTATTGCATAAACAACCTTACGTTGCGTAAGCTTTTCGAGTGAGTGTTGGGTATCTCCCGTTTCACGCGCCCCGGCGGGATCGATGCAAAATCCTCTTCCAAACGCCGGGGCGTGCTTTATGGCGAAATCGCCTCATCAAATTGCCCTGAAGACTGTCGGAAGACGCCTCAAAAGTGCCACCGTGCCAGGTGACACTTCAGAGGTTGTTAACGAGTAATTTTGTAAGCATCTTGGGGTCGCCTCGTTTGGGCGGCCCCTTTTTTTGTCTGACCCAACGTAGATTTCCGGATTGCGGCACGAACTTGACCATTACGGGGAATTGTTGGCGCAGTCGAAGCTATCGGCTGGAGTCCGCTCAAGGCCCTTTTCGACAATATGCCGGCCTGACGCACGCGCCGGGAAAAGCCAAATTCCGGGGACAAGCAGGGATACGACGGCGCGCGGTATCAGTTTCGCACGGTGAATCACCGCCTTTACCGTCTATGCTGCCTGAACGGACGCCGACTAACGCGGAGCGGAAACCCCGGCAGCCGTCAGACCTCGCGGGTGGCGCGTCGGTGCCGCCGCCAGAGGTAGACCGCCCCGCCGAGTACCACGGCCACGATTGCCGGGGCGATCAGCGCGTGCTCGATTCGATGCAGTTCGCCGAAGAGCGCTTCGACCGAGTGACCAAGGAAGTAGCCAAGCATAACGCCGGTCACGCCCCACACGAACGCGGCGAGACCGGTGTAGAACCCATATTGCAGCGGAGGCATACCGAGAGTGGCCAAAGCGACAGGCCCCGCCGTCCGCATTCCGGGAATGAACCGGAAAATCAGCGCGAAGAGGACGATGTTCAGCGAGAGCTTCGCCACGACACGGGCCACCTTGGGATTTTCGAGGGCGCCACGCAGCCGGGGAGAATCCTTGTATTTCCGTCCGAGGCTGTAGATCACCACGTCAGAGAGGTATCCGCCTGTCGCCGCCGCCAGCGCGACGGGCCAGAACGAGAGATGCTCGCGGTGCGCCATGACGCCCCCCGCGATGGCGACAGCCTCCCCTTCGAGGGTGGTTCCAACGAAGACGGCCAAGGTACCATAGGTCTCGACCAAGCTCTCAAGCCAACCGGACAGGGTGATGCTCCTCCAGAAATCACTGCGATATTCGGGTGAGTTCATGGTAGCGTCAATCGCTTGTTGTCAGAGGTATTCCTATGGGCAGCAGAGCGCCTATTCAGAACGACTGCGGCCTGGCCTCGCGCGCCATGTGGTCCAGCACGGCATTGACGAATTTCGGCTCGCGGCCTTCGGGGAAGAAGGCCTTGGCGACGTCGACATATTCGCTGATCACCACCTTCGGAGGCGCCTCACCCTGGGTCAGTTCGGCGCCCGCGGCGCGGAAGAGCGCGCGCAGCGTCGGATCGATGCGGTCGATGGGCCATTTGGCGACAAGCGCGCGGTCGGTCATCTTGTCTATCTTCGCCTGCCAGTTGACCGCGTCGTCGGTGATCTGGCGGAAGAGGTCGATATCGCCCTCGGCCATCTGCTCGCCGTCGTATTCGGCACCGAAGCGGAAATCCTCGAACTCGCGGCGGACGGAATCGACGGTCTGGCCGGCGGCCTCCATCTGGAAGAGCGCCTGCACGGCGTAAAGGCGCGCGGCGGATTTCATCTGGCGTTTGGAGGTGGTCATGCGTTGGCGGGTCCGTCGTTGTCGCCCGCGATCCGGTATTCGCCGGGCGTGAAGCCTGCCTTGCGCCGCTGACCGCCGAAGCGGCGCGCAAGCGCGATCAGGTGGAGCGTCGCGGAGGCGGCGGCACCTGCCGTATCGAGGCGCTTGGCGTCGGCGCGTTCCTCGGCCTGCTCCATGTTCTCGACCGTGATGATGCCGTTGCCGATGCAGAGGCCCTGAAGTCCGAGAAGCATGATGCCGTGCGACGATTGCTCGACCACAACGTCGTAATGCGAGGTGCGGCCGCGGATCACGCAGCCCAGCGCCACGAAGCCATCGAAGTTGGACAGCCGGTTGGCGATGCCGATGGCAGTCGGGATTTCAAGCGAGCCCGTGACCTCGATCGTCTCGTGCGCGGCACCGGCAGCGTCGAGGATCGAGCGGGCGGATGCCAGCTGGGCCTCGGAAATGGCCTTGTAGTAGGGCGCGATGACGATGGCGACTTTCACCGGGTCGGCGAATTCGGGAAGACCGAGATCGTTGTCGGAATGTCCTGCCATCAGCCCAGCTCCGATACCTTGCGGGTGCCCACGATTTCGAGACCGTAGGCATCAAGGCCGACGACCTTCGGTTTCGGCGAATTGGTCAGGAGGATCATCTTCCCCACCCCCAGAGACGACAGGATTTGAGCGCCAAGCCCGTACTGGCGGAGCGTCTGGGGCGAGGCGGAATCGGCCGGAGCCAGCTTCATGGTGGTGTCGCGCAGAAGGACGAGGACGCCCCTGCCCTCAGCTGCGATAAGGTTCATCGCGTCACCGAATTCGTTCCGGCGGCCTTTTGGCCCCAGCCCCACGACATCCATCATCGGGTCGAGCGCGTGCATGCGGACGAGGACAGGCTCATCGCCCGAGATATCGCCCTTGATCAGCGCGATATGCTCATCGCCGTGCGCGGTGTCTCGGAAAACGCGCATCTGCCATTCACCGCCGAATTCCGACGTCACGGTGTCTTCGCGCGTCACCGCCACGAGATTGTCGTGACGGCGGCGATAAGCGATCAGATCGCTTATGGTGCCGATTTTGAGGTTATGACGCTGAGCGAAGGCGACGAGTTCGGGAAGGCGGCTCATGGTGCCGTCGTCGTTCATGATCTCGCAGATCACGCCCGAGGGGTTCAGGCCAGCAAGGCGCGCCACGTCGACGGCCGCTTCGGTATGGCCCGCGCGGACCAGAACGCCGCCATCGCGCGCGCGCAGCGGGAAGATGTGGCCAGGGGTCGCGATGTCCGAAGCTGTCTTGCCAGCATCGATCGCAACAGCGACGGTGCGCGCCCGGTCGTGGGCCGAGATACCGGTGGAGACGCCCTCGCGCGCTTCGATCGAGACGGTGAAGGCGGTCTCGTGACGCGACGAGTTGTGAGACGCCATGAGAGGCAGGCCCAGTGCGTCGATCCTTTCGCCCGTCAGCGTCAGGCAGATCAGCCCGCGGCCATGGGTAGCCATGAAGTTGATCGCTTCGGGGGTCGCCATCTGTGCCGGGATGACGAGGTCGCCTTCGTTCTCGCGATCCTCGTGGTCGACAAGGATGAACATCCTGCCGTTCCTGGCATCTTCGATGATCTCATCGACCGGCGAGATGGCTTCGCGCCAGTTCTCTTCGACGGGTCCTGGTTTCTCGTAACTCATGGTGCGTTCCGGGGCAGCTTTCAGGGTGTGCACTTAGCCCATGGTGTGCAGGATGACCAGAGGTAGGGGTCGGCTTGGACGTGACGTTTGCGCACGCCCACCCTGCACCGGTGCGGAGGTCAGAGAAAGTAGCGGTCGGCGGCGATATAGCCCGCAAGCCGGGCCGTTTCGGACCAGCCGCGTTCGAGATGGGTCTCGCCGATCACGACGATGCCATCCGCGGGAATGCCTCCCTTCAGGGCATGAATGCGCCTGCGGGTCTCGGACCATGTCTCGATCAGGCCGGGGGCCCTGTCCGCAGCCAGCAGGATCGGGTTGGCGGAGGCAGTGCGCGCCGGATCGTGAGGGGGATGAACGAGGGCCAGGAAATCGACCTGGCGAAGGGACGCCAGCCGATCCGAACGGGCGGCATCGATCCGGCTGTCCCGCAAAAGTCTGAGGGCGTTCGAAGAGAACAGGAGCGCCACGATATCGCGGCCCGTAGCGGCGCGGATGCCCGCATAGGATTTGTAATCTATGCCCAGTTCCTGCGCGCGCCTGACGCGACGGCGCGCAACCTCGATCGGGAGGGTCGGCAGAAGCTCGGCCCGCGCCCGTGTCCAGGTGTAGCGGCGCCATGAACCGCCTCGCTCCATCGTGGGGCCGTTGTTATGGCCGAGACCGCTCATCCGGCCTCGGCCAGACGGGCGACGTAGCGCGCCAGAGTGTCGATCTCGAGGTTCACCCGATCGCCCACCCGTGAAGCCCCCCAAGTGGTGACGGCCTTGGTGTGGGGGATGATGTTGACGCCGAAATCCGTACCCGAGACCTCGTTGACGGTCAGGGACGTGCCATTCAGGGCCACGGAGCCCTTGGGCGCGATGAAACGCGCGAGGTCCTTTGGCGCGCGGAACGTGAAGCGGGTACTGTCGCCCTCGGCGCGCATGGCCACGATCTCGGCGACGCCGTCGACATGCCCCGAGACGATGTGACCGCCGAGTTCGTCGCCGACCCGCAGTGCGCGTTCGAGATTGATGCGCCGACCGGTGGCCCAGGTATCGAGATTGGTTTTCGACACGCTTTCCGCCGAGACCTGCACCTCGAACCATGGTTTCGGGTCAACGCCAAGCGCGACGACCGTCAGGCAGACGCCGTCGCAGGCGATCGACGCGCCGATGTCGATCGTGTCGATGTCGTAGGATGTCGCGATCCTGACGGTCAGGTCGCCTGCCTGTTCGAGGCTCAGAACCTCGCCCATGTCGGTAACGATTCCGGTGAACATGGCCGCTCTCCTTCTCTTGTCTCCGGGGTAATGCGCTTCCCGGGGCGGCGCAAGCCGCGCGCACAGGTGACAGAACGCGCGCTGTTGCCTATGACAGCGGCATGACCATGCAAACACGCCACCCCACCCGGCGCTTTCTTTTCCTTCAGGGACCGCACGGACCCTTCTTCGCGGGGCTGGCCGCAAGGCTGCGCGGCGCCGGCGCAGAGGTCTGGCGGGTTGGTTTCAACGCGGGAGATCAGCGGCTTTGGCGGGGTCCCGGGTATGTTCCTTATCAAGGTTCGCCCGAGGACTGGCCTGGCTGGCTGGGCTTGTTTCTGGACACGCATGGCATCACCGACATCGTATGTTACGGCGCGACGAGGCCCGTGCATCGGGCGGCGCTGGAATTGGCGAAAGCACGGGAACTCACGCCGCATGTTCTGGAAGAGGGGTACCTGCGCCCCTACTGGGTGACCTATGAGCGCGGCGGCGCGAATGCGGCGTCCCCGACGGCCAGGTTGAGCCTTGACGAGATGGATCGCGCGCTTCGCTCCGGAGGGCAGATCCTGACCGAGGCCCCGGACCGCTGGGGCGACATGCAGGCGCATATTTTCTGGGGAGCGGTCTATCACGGGCTGCTGATGAGCGGTGCCCGGCACTATCCCAACTTCCGGCCGCATCGCGCGCCCGGTGTCGGGCGCGAATTCAGGCTTCACATGATCCGGCTTCTCGAGATGCCATACCGGGGCCTGGGGCGCTGGCTGGCGACCCAGCGCATCCGGCTGGGCGGGTTTCCCTATCACGTGGTACTGCTGCAGTTGGCCCATGATGCGAATTTCCGTGACAACGGGCCATTCGACAGCCAGGCCGCGTTCCTGGACGCGGTCTTCCGGGGGTTCGCGGCCGGCGCGCCCGGACATCACCACCTGGTCCTGAAGGCGCATCCGCTGGAAGACGGGCGCGAGCCGCTTCGTCCGCTCATCCGGCGCCTCGCCCGCGATCACGGGCTGCAGGGCCGGGTGCATTTCGTCTCGGGCGGCAAGCTGGCGCGGCTTCTTGATGCGGCGCGGAGCGCTGTCACCGTGAACTCCACCGCCGCCGAACAGGCCTTGTGGCGCGGACTGCCGCTGAAGGCCTTCGGCGAGGCAGTCTATCGGCGGGAAGACTTCGTGTCGGAACAGTCCGCAGAGGCTTTTTTTCGGGCACCGAAAACACCCGACCGTAACGCCTACCTGACCTATCGCGCCTTCCTGCTGGCGACCTCGCAGGTGCCCGGTGGGTTCTATGCCTTCCGAAGCCGGAGAAAGCTGCTTCGCCAGTTGCCGGACCTCATGCTTGACGCCGAAAGCCCGACCGAACGGCTGCTTGGGGCGGACAGGGCAGATGCGGCGGCACCGCAACACCTTCGCATCGTCTTGTAGAAGACTGTCGTAAAACTGGAAAATCGCGAAACGCGGATCTAGGCTTCCTGCAAAATAGCCGAGGCAGGCAAAAAAGGTCGAGGAGACCGAGCAGTGACAGTTACAAAAAACACCCGTTCGCGGTGGGTCGCCATTTGCGTCGCCGCGAGCATCCTTTCCGGTTGCGGCCTTCCCCGCTCCGGTCCAACGAAGAACGAAATCTTCTCGGGATCGTTCGAGCGCAACGGCAACGCGTTCGTCGTAACAGCGGACGATCACGTCACGCGGGCCACGGCCTATGATCCGGCGCTTGGTTTTTCGCAGGGCTTCCTGAACGCCGGCGCGCTGGGATCGGATACGGTGCGCCCCGGTGACACACTTGGCATGATGATCTGGGAGAACGTCGATGACGGGCTTCTGGCGGTCGATGGCGCGAATGCCTCGGCGCTGGAAGAGATCCAGGTCGATGGCGACGGCTTCATCTTCGTGCCTTATGCCGGACGCATCCGCGCGGCGGGCAACACCCCGGAAGCGATCCGCCGCATCATTACCGAGAAACTGGAAGCACAGACCCCCGACCCTCAGGTCATCGTGAAGCGCCTGGCCGGCGATGGCGCGACTGTTTCGCTGATTGGCGGCGTCGGTGCACAGGGCGTTTACCCGATCGAGCGTCCGACGCGTACCCTGACGGCGATGCTGGCGAAAGCGGGCGGCATCACGCTGCCGCCTGAGATCACGCAGATCACGCTGATCCGCGGAGGCCACAAGGGCACGATCTGGCTGCAGGATCTCTACGAGGATCCGCGTCTGGATATCGCATTGCGTGCGGGCGACCGGATCCTGGTCGAAGAAGACGAGCGCTTCTATACCGCGCTTGGCGCGACCGGCGCTCAGGCAAAAGTCCCTTTCGAGACGCAGACGGTTTCCGCCATCGAGGCGCTGGCGACCATCGGCGGCATCAATACCAATCTGGCTGACCCGACCGGCATCTTCGTCTTCCGGGACGAACCGGCCGAAATCGCCAACCGGGTTCTGAACCGCTTCGACCTGATGGGAACGCAGCGCATGGTCTATGTCCTGGACCTGACGACGCCGAACGGCGTGTTCGTGGCGCGCGATTTCGAAATCCGCGACCAGGACACGGTCTATGTCACCGAAGCTCCGTACACCCAGTTCAACAAGGTGCTGCAGGCTATTGTCGCGCCGGTCGGAACCGCCGCTTCGGTACAGAACCTCAGCAATTGACGGAAGACATCGCGTCATCGCCGCCGCCTGACAACAGGCGGCGGCTTTGTGTCTACTCGGGCGGCTTCCTGACAGAAGGCCGGCTGAAGCGCATCCTGGACCTTGCCGGCTGGGACGTCTCGGTGGGCCTGCCGGGGGAAGAGGACTTCGTCGGTGTCTGGGGCCGCACGCCGACCGCGTGGCGCGGCGAGGCCGTGGCCGAATGGCGAGATGCGCCTGTTCTGACGGTCGAGGACGCCTTCCTGCGATCTGTCCATCCCGGACGTGTCCGGGGCGAAGCGCCGATGGGGCTGTGCCTTGACCGGATCGGGGTTCATTTCGACGGCTCACAGCCTTCGGATCTGGAGAAACTGCTCGCAACGCATTCACTGGACGACAGTGCGCTTCTTGGCCGGGCGCGCGCGGCCATCGATACCATAAGGTACTGGCATCTTGGGAAGTACTCGGCCACCGACCCGGAACTGGACGTTCCCGAGCCCGGCTATGTCGTCGTTCTGGACCAGACCGAAGGCGACGCGGCGCTGATGGGCGCGGGGACGGCCGAGTTCAACGAAATGCTGGCTTTCGCAGCCGAGGAACATCCGGGCCTGCCGATCCTGATCAAGACCCATCCCGAAACCGTGGCCGGTGCGCGGCGCGGACATTTCGACGACGCCCAATTGCCCGAGCGTGTGCGTTTCGTGACGGAACCCGTCAGCCCTTGGCGCCTCTTCGAGGGCGCCGTGGCGGTCTATACGCATTCCTCGACACTGGGCTTCGAGGCGATCTTCGCCGGTCTGAAACCCCGTGTTTTCGGACAGCCCTTCTACGCGGGCTGGGGCCTCACGCAGGACCAGAATGCCCCGCCCCGCCGTGAGCGCATACTGACACGGGCACAGCTTTTCGCGGCGGCCATGATCCTTTACCCGGTGTGGTACGATCCGGTGCGCGATCGCCTATGCGAGCTGGAGGACGTGATCTACCAGCTTGCGGCGGAGGCACGCGCCTGGCGCGAAGACAGGCAGGGCTATGTCGCCATTGGCATGAAGGCGTGGAAACGGCCGCATCTGCGGCGGAGTTTCGGGCGAGAGATTCCGCTGAAATTCGCCGGCCGCGCGCCCTCGGGCGGCGACCGGCAACCGGTTGTCTGGGGGATGGCAGAGGCCCCTGGAGGCGCGCTGAGGATGGAGGACGGGTTCCTGCGGTCGCGCGGACTCGGCGCTGCGCTTGTCCCGCCCCTGTCGCTGGTGCTGGACGGCCCGTCGCTTTACTTCGATGCCTCAACTGAGAGCCGTCTGGACCGTCTGATCGGCGAATCCGGCAAATTGCCTGATGGAGAAATCCGACGTGCCGAGAGCCTAATGCACAGGATTCGCACGGGAAACTTGACGAAATACAACATTTCGGCCCCGGCACCCGATCTTCCCTCCGATGGCCGGACACTTCTTGTCGTCGGGCAGGTCGAGGACGATGCCTCGGTGGCTTTCGGCACCTCGGAGGTGCGAACGAACCTCGATCTTCTGCGGCGTGCCCGGTCGGAGAACCCGGAGGCACGCATCCTGTGGAAACCACATCCTGACGTGGAGGCGGGTTTGCGCAAAGGCGCGGTATCCGAGGTCGACCTCGAGGGTCTGGCGGATATTGCACTTCTGAACATCGGCGCGGCGGAGGCGATCGGGCTGGCAGACGAGATCTGGACGATCACTTCGACGATGGGGTTCGAGGCGCTGATCCGGGGAAAACCGGTGACGTGCCTTGGCATGCCGTTCTATGCCGGGCGGGGACTGACCCGCGACCTTGTCACGCGCCCCGCGCACAGGGCGCGCCACGAAGTGACGCTGGCCCAGTTGGCGCATGCCTGCCTGATCGGGTATCCGCGGTACTTCGACCCGAGAAATGGGGCACCGCTTTCGCCGGAGAACGCCGTGGCGCTCCTGGTCGATGGAATCGAGGTGCCGCCGGTCAACCGGTGGATGGCGTCATTGCAGCGCTTTCTTCCGTTCCGGCGCCGATAGCAGTGCGTTAGATCCGGCCGGAGTGCTCTCAGAAAGAAGACGACCGGGACAGCCAGCGTGTCATCACGTCGGGGCCGATGCAGCGGGTCTCGGTCAGTTGGAAGCGCTCGGCATCCGCCAGCGCCGAGAGGCCCATCACTCCAACTCCGGGCTGGCCCTCGGCCCCGATGGCAAGGCCGGCGGTGAAGACCACAAGTTCGTCCACGCATCCCGCTGACAGGAGCGACGCGGCAAATGTGCCGCCGCCTTCGCAGAACACGCGGGTGAGACCCTGATCGGCCAGCGTTTTTAAAAGGTTAACAGGATCGAGATGACCGCCTTTGACCTTGGCGGGCAGGAGGCGTGCCCCTGCCTCAGCCCAGCGCGTGACCTCTTCGCTGCTGGTCGCCGTGTCGCCATGGACAAGCCAGACGGGCGCGTGACCGATGGTGCTGGCGAGACGGCTCGGCCAGGGCAGGTTGAGATTGCGCGAGGCAACGATGCGGACCGGCTGCAAATCGGCTCCCATGTCGCGGACGGTGAGTTCCGGGTCGTCCGCGCGGGCCGTTCCGCCGCCGACCATAACGGCGTCATGACTGGCGCGCAGCGCGTGCACCATCCGCCGTGCCTCGGGGCCGGTGATCCAGCGGCTTTCGCCGGAGGCCGTGGCGATCCGTCCATCAAGACTGAAGGCGAGTTTCAGTGTCAGATGCGGGCGGCCACGGGTGACACGGGAGAGAAACCCCGAGTTCACCCGGCAGGCCTCCGCTTCCAGAACGCCCGTCGTGACGTCGATCCCCGCGTCGCGCAGCATGGCGATGCCCCGGCCGTTAACCTTGGGATCGGGATCCCCTGCCCCGACGACGACGCGCGACACTCCCGCGGCAATCAGGGCCTCGGCGCAGGGTGGGGTCTGGCCGTAATGGGAACAGGGTTCCAGCGTGACATAGGCGGTCGCGCCTCGGGCCGCGTCTCCGGCCATCGAAAGCGCCTGGGTCTCGGCGTGCGGCCTGCCGCCATCAGAGGTTCGGCCGCGCCCGATGACACGGCCTTCGCTGACGATCACGCAACCAACGGCGGGGTTCGGCCAGACGCGCCCAAGCCCGCGCCGGCCTAGCGCCAGCGCATGAGCCATGTGGCGGCGGTCGTCTGCCGTCACTCGTCCTTCTGCGGTGGGCGCAGCTCGCTCACGAATTTGTCGAAATCGTCGGCGGCCTGGAAATTCTTGTAAACGCTGGCGAAACGGACGTAGGCGACGGTGTCGATACGCGCCAGTGTTTCCATCACGATCTCACCGATCGTGGTCGAGGGGATGTCGGTTTCCCCAAGAGATTCCAGCCGGCGCACGATACCCGAGATCATCTGGTCCATGCGCTCGTGTTCGACGGGGCGCTTCTGCAGGGCGATGCGGATCGAGCGTTCCAGTTTGTCGCGGTCGAAATCCTCGCGCCGTCCGTTGGACTTGATGACGACGAGGTCGCGCAACTGAACGCGTTCGTATGTGGTGAAGCGTCCTCCGCATGCCGGGCAGAAACGACGGCGCCGGATGGCGACGTGATCCTCGGCCGGCCGCGAGTCTTTCACCTGAGTGTCGATATTTCCGCAAAACGGGCAGCGCATCTGCCACTTCTCCCTGCCTTCTTGGGCCAGGATTGGCCCGCCCCACACATCTTATAGGGGAGAGCCTGCATTTTGGGTAGGGGCGAATTGGGCACACCAGATGCGGGAAGTAAAATGCGTTGCCTCATTGCACCGGGTCGGGCTGCTGGCTTATCCGCTCTGGGTAACCACGACCTCGCGGCGGTGGGGACGGGCGCGATGTTCGAAAAGGTAAATTCCCTGCCAGGTTCCAAGCGCAAGACGGCCCGAAATGACGGGAATGGACAAGCTGACAGGCAGAAGCGCGGCCTTGATGTGGGCCGGCATGTCGTCGGGGCCCTCGTAGGTATGGGTCAGATAGGACATCGAGGGATCGTCGGAGGGCGGGACAAGACGTCGGAAGAACTCATTGAGATCGCTGCGAACTTCGGGGTCGGCGTTTTCCTGGATGAAAAGCGAGCAGGAGGTATGCCGGACGAAGAGCGTCATGACACCATCGCCCTTTGCGAGCGCAGCGGCCCTGTCGGTAAACTCGTATAGTCCCGGCCCCGAAGTGCCGATCTGCAAGATCTCGGCCACTCGATCAGTCCGCGATCAAGCGCGGAACCTCGCAGAGTTGCCGGGCATGCGAAGCAGTTACACTGCGGCGATCGCCGAAGGTCAGGAGACCGGTCTTTTTCGCTCCCTCGGAGGAGAGGCTGAAGGTGACGCCCTGCCCGGCCCGGCGCGGCGGGCTGGACAGTCGGAATATGCGCGTATCGGGCGACCGATGCAGAAGACGGATGACGTAATCCCCGGCGGCACACCAGAAATCGGACGCGCCGTTCAACCCGCGGTAAGGGACATGGAAACTGCCCTCTGCTGACGGCTCGACGATCAGCTCGTTCGTCGCAAGGAACGCGTGGGCCGGAAAAGCGAGGGCTGCGAGTACGCAGGCGGTTGCGAAAGTGCGGAGCATGTCTGCCTCCTTTCCCCTTATATGTGCCCCCAGCACGTCGGACGATCAAGGGGCGTCGGGGACGAGTTCAAGGTAGCGGGTCCCAATTCCGTTCAGCGTGTCTTCGGACAGGATGTGAAATCCGCGCCGCGTGAAGGTGGTGACGGGGTCTCGGTCCTGCTGGCCCGAGAAGATCGGGAGTCCCTCTCCGAATGCGACGGGCTCGATTGTCAGATGAACCTTGTGGATCGCGTCATGGGCAAGAAACCAGTCATGGACGCGCGTGCCGCCGAGGATCAGGCCATTCTCCAAGGCATGAACATCGCTGACGAGCGTCGGAAGTTCGGCGGGTGTGAGAGTTTCGGGATCGAGCCAAAGCTGCGTAGGCCGCTGCCAGCCCCCTGTTTTCGTGGAGAAAATTATTCTCCTTCGGTCGGGACGATCAGCGGCGAGATGAGTGTTGCGCCCCATTACGGCCCAGTCGGCGGCCTCGACGTCGCGAAAGAAGAGATCCTGCTCCTCGGGCGAAGCCCAGGCCTGTGGCGGCTCGTCGGTCGAGCGCGAGATGAACCCGTCGGCCGATGTGGCGACCGTCAGCGTGAAGCGGGTGGTCATGGCTGCGCGCGCCCGATGGGCACGGAAGGGGGCCAGCCCCCTCGCCTTGTTCCAAGGCTCACCCCCGGCCGTATTTCGACCAGGAAGAATTGACTTGGCGTTCACCGGAGCGTCAGCCCTTTTCGATGAACGCCTTGAAGGCGTCCCCGTATTCCGGATGCCAGCGCGACAAGGGCGGCCGGTTCTCGATGATATCGCCAATGGCCCAGGCCATGCGCTTTTCGTCCGTGGCGCGGTCGACGTCGTTGTCGGGACAGAGAATGTAGAAATCGCCCCTGTTCAGGCTGTCGATGAAGAAATCCGCCAGTTGGTCAGGGGTCCATGCGCCTGCGGGTTTCTCGGTGCGCTCGCCCTTGGTGAGGTCGGTGAAGACGAAGCCCGGAATCAGGAGATGAGCGTGGATCTTGCAGCCCTCGGTATTCCTGAGTTCGTGCTCCAGCGCCTCGGTGAAGGCCTTCACGCCGGCTTTCGAGACGTTGTAGGCGGGATCGCCGGGCGGTGTGGTAATACCCTGTTTCGAGCCGGTGTTGACGATGACGCCGGGGCGGCCGCGCGAGATCATGCGGGGCGCGAAGACGCGGGAACCGTTGATGATGCCCCAGAGATTCACGTCAAGGATGCGGTGCCAGGTGGCATCATCGCCGAACAGGGAACTGCCGGGCTGGATACCGGCGTTGTTCATCAGAATATCTGTGCCGCCGAAGCGATCGGCGATATCGGCTTCGAGCGCCTCGAGTTGGGCGCGGTCGGAGACGTCGGCATCGGAGGTCATCACGTTGGGCGCGCCCAGCGCCATCAGTTCGTCGGCGGCCTGCCCGAGAAGTTCGGAGCGCGTGTCGACTATGGCCAGACGCATACCCATGGCGGCGAAGCGGCGGGCGGACGCAAGGCCGATGCCGGCCGCGCCACCGGTGATGGTGGCGACGGAGTCGGATGTCAGGGCGGGATGGGTCATCGGCTTGTCCTCCTTCTGGCCTATGGCGCGAGGTTAGCCGGAGGCGGCGGCGGGGTGAAGGGCGTCAGCCGAAGAGACGCTCGCCCTGCTCGTCAATCATCTGCCTGGCCTTGTTGACCGAGGCTTCGTTGGCGGTGTTCAGGTCCTCGAGCACGTCGGCGCGGATCAGCGTGTGGGTTTTCCCGTCTTTCTCGATCAGGGCGGAGATTCGGAAGCGGGCCCCTTCGCGAATGGGCGTGGGGGTGATGGTGAAGCCGTTATGTGTTTCGGACTTGGGCTCGGGCGCGGAAGAACCGCCGCCGCCGAAGAGTTTCTTGAGAAGGGACATCGGTCTGGGCCTCCCGTGAAGAACGCATTGGGGGCAAATTAGCGTGCGATCTGTGCCGCGTGAAGTGCCGTGGGTGACACCGAAGCATTACGCGGGGTTCAGTATCGTTCTGAACCCCGCGTGGATGTTACTGGTCGAGGAACGATCTCAACTTCCGCGACCGGCTCGGATGCTTCAGCTTCCGAAGCGCCTTGGCCTCGATCTGCCGGATCCGTTCGCGGGTGACGCTGAACTGCTGGCCGACTTCCTCAAGCGTGTGGTCGGTGTTCATGCCGATGCCGAAGCGCATGCGGAGGACACGCTCTTCGCGCGGAGTCAGCGAGGCGAGCACGCGGGTGGTGGTTTCCTTCAGGTTCTCCTGAATGGCGCTGTCGAGCGGGAGGACGGCGTTCTTGTCCTCGATGAAATCGCCGAGTTGCGAGTCTTCCTCGTCGCCGATGGGCGTCTCGAGCGAGATCGGTTCCTTGGCGATCTTCATCACCTTACGGACCTTCTCGAGCGGCATCTGCAGCTTCTCGGCCAGCTCCTCGGGCGTCGGCTCGCGGCCGATCTCGTGAAGCATCTGGCGACCGGTACGCACCAGCTTGTTGATCGTCTCGATCATGTGGACCGGGATGCGGATCGTGCGGGCCTGGTCGGCGATCGAACGCGTGATCGCCTGGCGGATCCACCATGTGGCATAGGTCGAGAACTTATAGCCGCGGCGATACTCGAACTTGTCGACGGCCTTCATCAGGCCGATGTTGCCTTCCTGAATGAGATCAAGGAATTGCAGGCCGCGGTTCGTGTACTTTTTGGCGATCGAGATGACGAGACGCAGGTTCGCCTCGACCATTTCCTTCTTGGCCTGACGTGCTTCCTTTTCGCCCTTCTGGACCTGCTGGACGATGCGGCGGAATTCGGGGATGTCGACACCGACATATTGCCCCACCTGGGCCATCTCGGCGCGCAGTTCCTCGATCTTCTCGGTAGAGCGCTCCAGAAGCGTCGTCCAGCCGCGCCCGTCCTTCTCGCCCATACGCTCCAGCCAGGTCGGGTCCAACTCGTACCCGCGGTATTCCTCGATAAACTCGCGGCGATTGATGCGTGCCTGGTCGGCGAGTTTCACCATGTTCGAGTCGATCGACATAATCCGGCGGTTGATGCCGTAGAGCTGGTCGATCAGGGCCTCGATCCGGTTGTTGTGGAGATGCAGTTCGTTCACGAGTTCGACGATCTCGGAGCGCAGCTTCTGGTACTCGGTCTCGGCCTTGGCGCTGAACGAGCCGTCCTCGTTCAGGGTGGCGGACATGCGCAGATCCTGCATGTCGGAGAGCTTCGAGTAATCGTTTGCGATGCGTTCGAGGATTTCCAGCACGCGGGGTTTCAGCGCGCCTTCCATCGCGGCCAGCGACATGTTGGCCTGATCGTCATCGTCGTCGTCGTCGTCCTTCTGGATCGGGTTGCCGTCCGCGTCCAGTTCAGGTTCATCATCCCTTCTGGACTTGGTGGATTCGACATTCGCCGCATCGACGACCGACTCCACATCTTCGTCTTCGCCCATCGAACGGCCGAAGGTCGTTTCGAGGTCGATCACGTCGCGCAGCAGGATTTCTTCGTTCAGAAGTTCGTCGCGCCAGATGGTGATGGCCTGGAAAGTCAGAGGACTTTCGCAGAGGCCCGCGATCATCGTGTTGCGCCCCGCCTCGATCCGCTTGGCGATGGCAATTTCGCCCTCGCGGCTCAGAAGCTCCACCGATCCCATTTCGCGCAGGTACATGCGCACCGGATCGTCCGTGCGGTCCAGCTTCTCGGTTTCGCTCTGGGCAATTGCGACTTCACGCGAACTGGAGGTTTCGACCAGATCGGTCGCACCCTTGTTGTCGCCGTCGTCGTCCGCGTCTTCCTCGTCTTCGATGATGTTGATGCCCATCTCGGAGAGCATCGACATCACGTCCTCGATCTGTTCGGACGCCACCTGATCGGGCGGCAGGACGCGATTCAGCTGATCGTAGGTGATGTAGCCCTTCTCGCGGGCCTCCGCGATCATCTTCTTGACCGCGGCCTGACTCATGTCGAGAACGACTTCGCCTTCCTGATCGTCTGATTTCTGCTCGTCGTTATCCTTGGCAGCCATCCGGCACTCCCGACAAAAAATACTGATTCGGCGTTAACGCGAATCATCTAGCGCGAATCAGAGAATCGCAACCCGCGCACCTGTTTTTTCTCACCAATCTGGCATGAAGGCTACGCGCCGCGCCCCCTGCCCTTGGAGTAGTCGATTCGGTCCAGAAGAGCGTCGAAGGCGCTTTTCTCGTCCCGCTTGACCCGTGCGCCGTTCGCTCCGAGGTCATATTCGGAGCGGTCCTCACGGCCGCTTTGCGACGATCTGTTGACCGCATCGGCGGCCTGCCCGAGACGCCATGTCAGGCCTTCGTCCGCGAGACCCTCGACATCGCGAAGCGCGTCCTCGATCTCGCGCCGTGCGCCGCGCCGGGCGGTCAGCTTGGCCAGCTCTTCGGCAACGCACATTGCAGCCATGTCGTCGGCAACCTCGTCTCGCAAGCCCGGTGATATTCGCACATGGCGCGGCGACATCAGCTTTTCAAGGGCGGCGGACCCGCAATTTCGTTCGATTTCTTCTGGTTTCAGACCATCCGAGGCGAGAAGCGCAAGGCGGACGGTTTCGTGTTCGGGCTGGGAGGTTTCGAGCCGTTCCAGGTCCGCGATGAAATCGTGGACAAGCGCCGGGCGGCGCACCAGCGTGGCGAGGATCACGGCCTCGCGCAGTTGTTCCTCGAATGGGGCACCGGCCGCAGCAAGGGCGCTGGCCTTGGTTTCGATCATGGGCCGCGCCGGCTCGCTGAAGCGGGCGCCCCGGGCACGAAACGGTGTGCCCCGTGCACGGTCGCGCGTACCGCCGAAAAGATCCTGGCGCAGGCGGTTCACCTCGTCGACGTAGTGCCGCCGCAGCGACGGATCGCGCACGCGCTTGATCGCCTCGCGCAGTGTCAGATCGAGGGTTGCCTTGCGCTCGGGACTGTCGAAGCTCTTGCCCTCGGTCTCGCGCCGCCAGAGCAGCTGAACAAGAGGAATGGAGGCATCGAGATGCTTCTGCATGGCGCTTGCCCCCTGCGCGCGGATCAGGTCATCGGGATCCAGCCCCTCGGGCATCAGGCAGAACCTCAGGGACTTTCCGGCCTCGATCAGGGGCAATGCCAGATCGACGACGCGCATCGCTGCCTTCAGCCCAGCCTTATCACCGTCGAGAGCGATGATCGGTTCGTCGTGCATCCGCCAAAGCAGTTGCAACTGCTCCTCGGTGACCGCCGTTCCAAGAGGCGCGACGGTGGCGCGAAACCCTGCCTCGGACAGGGCGATCACGTCCATATAGCCCTCTGCTACCAAAAGGGGCGCCCTGCCTGACGCCTCGCGGGCGGGACCGTGGTTGTAGAGACACCGGCCCTTGTCAAAAAGCTCGGTTTCGGGAGAATTCAGGTATTTGGAGCCTTCGTCGGGGTCCATCGCCCGTCCACCAAAGGCGATCGGGCGGCCCCGCACGTCGCGGATCGGGAAGATGATCCGGTTGCGGAACGTGTCGTAGGGCTTCTTTCCCTGTGAGGACGGCTTGGCGAGACCAGCGGCGAGTATCAGGTCGTCTGCAATGCCCTTGCCCGTCAGGTGATCCCAAAGCCCCTGCCAGCCCGGCGGTGCGAACCCGATGTCCCAACGCGCCTGCGCTTCTTCGGAAAGCCCCCTGACAGCGAGATAGTCGCGCGCCGCCCCCGCGGCGCCAGTCCGCAACTGGAGCCGGAAGAACTTGAGTGCCTCTTCCATGACCCCGATCAGCACCGTACGGCGGTCGGCCCGCTCCTGCGCCTTCGGATCGGCGGCGGGCATTTGCATGCCCGCCTCGCGGGCCAGGATCTCGACCGCTTCCATGAACGAGACGTTCTCGGTTTCCTGCACGAAGCTGAACAGGTCACCCTTGGCGTGGCAGCCGAAGCAGTAGTAGAAGCCTTTTCGGTCATCCACATGAAAAGACGCGCTTTTTTCCTGATGGAACGGGCAAGGCGCCCACATGTCTCCCTTGCCCTGATTGGACTTGCGCTGGTCCCACATAACTTTTCGGCCCGCGACGGCGGCCATCGAGGTGCGGGATTTCAGCTCGTCAAGGAATCCGGGTGGGATGCTCATGGAGCGAATATCGGGCCGGGGCGCTCAAGAGTCCAGATTGCGTCGGCGTCAAACTGCGAAGCGGGGGACGCTGTCCCCCGCACCCCCTGGGATATTTTCGGGCCGATAATGACCGATACGCGGGCTGAACGGCACAGGGCCGGCCCAGATCACGCTGTGCCTCGGAGCGCGGCACGGGCGGTGACACCTTTCATGGCGCGGGTGATCTCGTGGACGGCCGTGTGGGTCATGGAGCGGAACACCATGATCTCGTAGGTGTCGGAGCCGATTCTGGTCACGCTGGCGGTCATGTGACCAAGCATGGTGCGCGCGGTCGATGCTTCGGGGAAAGCGGTGTCGCGCAGGTCGAGCGGCGTCAGGCGGGCGAGAACAGCCCGCGCGTCCTCTCCGGTGAGCGTCAGAACCGTGAGGGCGGATGACTGGTCGGCCACCGCCGCGCCAGCCGGGGCAACCGGAGGACCAAGCACGAACGCCTGTCCGGGGCCGGCCCAGAGCGCGAGGTGATTGCCCTCGCCCGTCACCTGTCCCGGTTCGGGAAATCCGAGACCGATGGACTTGCCCACGGCTTCCGACTGTCCGTCGAATGGGGCAACCCACGTGATGGCCTCGTAGAGACGCTCTTCGAGGCGGCAGGTTCCGATCTCGCGGGGCAGCATCCCCTCGGCGGGTGTCTTCGCGATCAGCCTAGCCACGCATCCGCCCTCCTTCGGGGTCGTAAACAACCGGATCGGTGATTTCGACGGTCGTGTGCACATTGCGAAGATGGTCGACGAGTTTCAGCGTCTCGCCGATGCGGGCGCGTCCCGATTTCACGAAGGCAAGTCCCAGGTAGCTGTCGAAAGTCGGCGACCATCCCACCGAAGTGACATAGCCCTGATCGTTGTCCGGCGTTCTGGGATCGCCCTCGCGGAACAGGTGCGCGCCAGCGATCAGCTGTCGGGAGCTGCCTTTGGGACGGAGGCCGACAAGCTGTTCGCGGGCCTCGTCCAGCAAGCCGGGCCGGCGGGCGGCCGCCTTGCCGATGAAGTCCTTCTTCGTGGAGAGCATGCCCTGCATTCCGATGTCGAAGGCGGTGGTGCGGCCGTGGATCTCGGAATGCGTGATGAAGCCCTTCTCGATCCGGAGAACGTTGAGGGCCTCCATGCCATAAGGGCCGCCACCGAAGGTCTCGGCCTGCGCCACAAACAGGCGGAAGAGCGACTCGCCATAGGTCGAGGGCACCGCGATCTCGTAGCCGCGCTCACCCGAAAAGGAGATCCGAAACAGGCGTCCGGGGGTGCCGGAAACAGAGACCTCGCCGCAGGCCATGAAGGGAAACGAGGCATCATCAACCGATTGATCCACGATGGAATTCACCACATCCAGGGACTTCGGTCCGGCGACGGCGAATTGCGCCCATTGCTCGGTCACCGAGGTGAAGCGGACATCCAGATCGGGGCGGAGACATTGCGACACGAAGTCGAGATGCTGCATCACCTGCCCCGCCGCGGCTGTGGTCGTCGTCATCAGGAAGTGATGAGGTCCGAGACGCGCCGTGGTGCCGTCGTCCATCACATGGCCATCTTCGCGCAGCATCAGGCCATAGCGCACGCGGCCCTCTTTCAGCGTCGAGAAGGTGTTGGTGTAGACGAAATCGAGAAAAGCGGCGGCGTCCGGGCCCTGGATGTCGATCTTGCCGAGGGTCGAGACATCGGCAATGCCGACCGTTTCGCGCACCATGCGCACCTCGCGGTCGCAGGACTGGCGCCATGTCACTTCGCCCGGTTTCGGGAAGTAGGAGGGGCGGTACCAGAGCCCGGCCTCGATCATCGGTGCGCTTCTCTCGGTGCTGGCGGCGTGAGAGGTGGTGAAGCGCTGAGGCGCGAAGCCCTTGCCGGACGCGCCAGCTCCCATAGCGGCGATGCTGACCGGCACGTAGGGCGGACGGAATGTGGTTGTGCCGGTCTCGGGGATCGTGCGCCCCGTGGCGTCAGAGAGAACGGCAAGTGCAGTGACGTTGGAGCCCTTGCCCTGATCCGTCGCCATACCCTGGGTGGTGTAGCGCTTCATGTGCTCGACCGAGCGATAGTTCTCCTGCGCGGCCAGCTTCACGTCCTTGGTCGTGACGTCGTTCTGCATATCCAACCAGGCGCGGCCCGGTGTGTCGACGGCCCAGAGAGGCGTCAGGGCAAAGGCCCTGTCCTCGGCCTGCGGCACATCGGTTCTTTTCTTCTTGTATCCCAAAGCTTTGGCGGCTTCCCCTCCCGCCTTGGCGCCCTCGGCGAGGCAGGCCGCCGTGGAAAAGGAGCCGTTCGCCGCACCGGCGGCGATCATGCCGGGCACAGCGCCGTCGGCGGGAACAAAGGCGGCGACATCCTCGCGCCAGACAGGGCGGCCGTTCATGTGGCAGGTCAGGTGTACCGACGGGTTCCAACCGCCCGAGACCGCGAGTGCGTCGGCGCGGATCTCGCGGTTCGAGCCCTTGTGGCGGATCGTAATCTCGGTCAGGACGTGGCGGCCCTTGGTTCCGATCACCTCGGCGCCCGCAAAAAATGGCCAGTCGCCCTGCGGTTTGGCATCGGGGCGGCAATCGATCACGGCCGCGATCCGGACGCCAGCACTGTGAAGGTCGGCTGCCGTCCGATGCGCGTCGTCGTTATTGGCGAAGATCGCCACATCCTTTCCTGGCGCAACGCCCCAGCGGTTGAGATAGGCGCGAACGGCTCCCGCCTGCATGACGCCCGGACGGTCGTTCATCGGAAATGCGATGGTCCGCTCGAGAGCGCCTGTCGCCAGGACCGCGCGTTTGGCCGAGATACGCCAGAAGCACTCCGGCGGAGCGCTGGACGGTGCGTGATGGAGCGCAACACGTTCCAGCGCAGCAAAGGTGCCGCCATCGTAAGCACCTGTAATCGTGGTCCTTTCCATGATCCGGACATTCGGAAGCTCGGACAGTTTCGCCAGTACCGAACCGACCCATTGCGGACCCGGCATGCCCGCGACCTCTTCGTTTTCGGCCAGCAGGCGGCCCCCGGCACGATTGTCCTCCTCGGCGAGGATCACGTCTGCTCCCGCGCGGGCAGCGGCAAGTGCCGCCATCAGACCGGCAGGCCCGGCACCGATGACCAGCACATCGCAATGGGCGAAAGCGCGTTCGGAGGTGTCGGGCGCGTTCAGGCCGGACAGCGCGCCCAGACCTGCGGCGCGACGGATGATAGGTTCGTAGAGTTTTTCCCAGAACAGGCGCGGCCACATGAAGGTCTTGTAGTAGAATCCGGCTCCGAAGAATGGCGACAGAAGGTCGTTCACGGCCATTGCATCGTGCCTGAGGGACGGCCAGCGGTTCTGGCTTCGTACTTCGAGCCCATCGAAGACTTCCTGCATCGTGGCACGGGTGTTGGGACGCTGGTGGCGCCCGCGGCCGATGGTCATCAGCGCGTTCGGTTCGTCAGACCCGGCGGTCACAACACCGCGCGGCCTGTGGTATTTGAAAGACCGACCCATCAGGCGGATGCCCGCCCCGAGAAGGGCGGAAGCGACCGTATCACCACGGAAACCATCCACGCTTTCGCCGTCGAAGGTGAAGCGGACCGGGTGATCCCGGTCGACGAGGCCTTTGCCGTCGATCCTCATCGTTTCGCCTCGCGCGCAGGGGTCGTGGCATGGATCTCGTGGGTCACCGTGTGGCGGTCCACGACCATCCAGCCACCGCAGGGACCATGATACCAGAGATCGCGGGTGTCACCGGCCGGATTGTCGCGATTGTGCAAGTAATCGTCCCATTCCTGGGGATCGGCGCCCTCGGAAGGTCGCGAAAGGGCAAGGGCGTGACCGCGATAGGTGAACTCGCGCAGGTCCCTTTCGCCGCAATGGGGGCAGGTCAGACGCATCGGATCCCCCTCTCAGTGCAGGTTGTGCTGGGCACCGGTCCCCTCCTCGTCCATCAGGCCGTGGCCGGTGGCGAACCGGTCGAGGCGGAAGCGTCTGGCGGACTCAAACGGGCGATCCTGGGCGATGAGATGCGCGAAGGCGAAGCCGGAGCCCGGCACCGCCTTGAAGCCGCCGTAACACCAGCCGCAGTTCAGGTAGAGACCTTCGATATGGGTCTTGTCGATGATCGGCGAGCCGTCGGGCGACATGTCCATGATCCCGCCCCAAGAGCGCAGAACGCGGGCGTGGCCGATCATGGGCATCAGCGTCATCGCCGCCTCGACCACGTGTTCCGCCATCGGCAGGTTGCCGCGTTGGGCGTAGGAGGCGTAGAAGTCCAGATCGCCACCGAAGACAAGGCCGCCCTTGTCCGATTGGCTGATATAGAAATGGCCCATGCCGAAGGTGACGACCGTATCAAGGCAGGGCTTAAGCCCTTCGGTGACAAAGGCTTGCAGGATGTGGGACTCGATCGGAAGCCGCATCCCCGCCATCGCGGCCACCTGCCCCGAACGACCGGCGGCGGCCATTGCCACCTTTTTCGCCCGGATCGGGCCGCGCGTGGTCTGCACACCGGTGACGCGGCCGTTCTCGACATCGATACCGGTCACCTCGCATTGCTGGATCAGGTCGACGCCTCGCTGATCCGCGCCACGCGCAAAGCCCCAGGCCACGGCATCGTGGCGCGCCGTCCCGCCCCTTGGATGGTAGAGGCCGCCGTAGACGGGGAACCGGACGTTGTCGAAGTCGAGGAAGGGCAGCATTCTTCGCACGCCCTCGCGGTCGAGGAGAATGGCGTCGTCGCCCTGGTTGATCATCGAATTGCCGCGACGCGCCGAGTAGTCGCGCTGACCATCGGAATGGAACAGGTTGATGATGCCCCGCTGGGAATGCATCACGTTGAAGTTCAGACTGGCTTCAAGCCCCTCCCATAACTTCAGGGAATGGCTGTAGAATTCGGAGTTTCCCGGCAGGTTGTAATTGGCGCGGACAATGGTGGTGTTCCGGCCCACATTGCCGCCGCCCAAATACCCTTTTTCCAGAACCGCGATATTGGTCAGCCCATGTTCGCTGGCGAGGTAATAGGCGGTTGCCAGCCCGTGACCCCCGCCACCGATGATGACCGCATCATATTCCGCTTTCGGTTCAGGATCGCGCCAGACAGGTTTCCAGCCGGATTGACCGCGCAATCCTTCGCGAAACACCCGCCATCCTGAATACCGCATGATGCCATTCCCTTTCACAGCGATGGAAACAACGCCAGCAGCCAGTTGCAAAGCAGTTTTGCGACATTTTCGGGCGGAAACCGCAAAAAAGAGCCGGATCGGAAGATCCGGCCCTCAAAACCTTGTGTCCCGAAGAAGTTACTTCGCGAGGCGGAAGTACTCGGCAAGGAAGCTGTGCTCCATGCCCGAACCGCAGAACGAGAAGTTCATGTTCGAGGTCGAGTCGATACGCCCGCCGGCCACGATGGAGGCGCCCTGAAGACCGTTGGCGTTCGATGTGAATTCGACATCCCCGCCCGCGATGATCTGGCTGCCATAAAGCTCGATACCAGCCGAGAAATCGATGTCGCCCTTGGCGATGAACTGAACACCGCCGCCCGCGGCACACCCGTCATCTTCGCCCAGAACGATATTTGCGGGCGATTTGAATGCGTTGCCGCCGGCATAGGTCGTCAGGATCACCGTATCTTTGAACTTGAGGCCGCCGCTGACCTCGACCGGGCAGTCGGCGATGAGCACGATCCCGTCGAACACGCCGCTTCCCTTGTTCACAAGGTCGACCTTGTTGCAGGAAATCTTGTAGACCCGGCCCTTTTGCAGGTCACTCGGTTCGATGACGTATTTGTTGCCCTGGCGCAATGAAGGCATATCAACGTCGATCTGTATCACATTGAAGTTGTTTGTATAATCACGGGCGTATCGGCTGTGACGATCCTGCAAACCGGCCGCGATCAGATCGATGCGGTTGAGGATCTTGATGAACCACTTGCCTTCGCGCAGCGCGTCTTCCAGGCCTTCGTTCCTGTCCTCGCCGTTACCGGTGATGTTCACCACCATGTCGGTCGTGTCGGGCATGGACACGACGGTGCCGGACTCGAAGAAGTTGTTGTTGTTGATGGTGACGTGGCTGTTCGAGTGCAGGCAGAAGCCGTTGAAGTAGGAGTTGTTCGACTGGATATCGATAACGCTTTCTGCCACGAAACCTTCGATCAGGCAGGTGGGAATGAAGGTCTCGAACACGGCGGACGTGCGGACGTTCCAGTCCCATAGGCCGACGAATTGCAGCAGGAAGGTAGTGACCGGATTGCCGTTTCTGGTGAGCCGTTCGGTCGTGACCAGAACCGCGTTGCGGCTGTTTACGTCGGCGGTGAACTGTCCGGTCTCGCGGTCGTAGTCGCCGAAAGTGATGTTCTGCTGGGTCAGGACGTCGCCGAAAAGCTCTTGCGGCATGTTCTGAGCAGCAACGGCCAGCGCCTTGTCCTTGGCATCCTGCGCCGAGTGCCACTCGCGCTCGACAAGGGCAGCATGAGCGGCCGTATCTGCGGCAACCTGCAACTGCGTGCGGGCGGAAACGACATTGGCGACATCGATCGCGAGACCGCCGAGAATTGCGATGGCGGCCAGGAAGAAGATGTTCATGACCGTCAATCCGCCGTCTTCGGCGCGATTGAAACAGGTTGCAAAGCTACCGGCGGAACCGAAGAGAGCCATCTCAGAACTCCTGAACCATTTGAGAGACCACCTGCATTTCGAACGAGCTGAACGAGGTGAAGAAACCCACTGCATCCAGATCCGCAGCGGGAAGGCTGATGACGGTTGTGACGATGCCGTCATTGAAGACGGTCTGGGCGGAGGCGTTCGGACTGATGCGTTCCAGCGATGCCTCGATGAAGTCCGTCGCCTCGTCGGCGCTGGTGAACGCACCGGTCGAAAAGCCTCGGTTCGCATCCTGCGCGACCTGAAGCGCCTGTGCCTGGCCGTAGAAGATCAGCGCCGCGTCCGTGACCAGCGTCAGCAGAACGAAGAAGAACGGCACCCATAGCACCGCTTCCACGGTGACTGCGCCGTCTTCACGCCGAAAGCGCCGCATCGCGGCGCCAATCAGCGATTGTTTTTTCAGGGATTTCCCGACCACCATGGATTCAACTTTCGATGACGTGCTGCGCCGACACAGTCACGCGGATACTCGTGAATTTCGAAATCAGGCCGACGGCCATGATATCGGCCGCGGGGATCGTCGCGACCGTGGAGATGAGTCCGTTCGTGGTGTCGATGGTGGCGTCGACCTCTGCGTTGGCGCTGAGATGCGAAAGCACCGCTTCGCCACGCTCTTCGACCTCTTCCTCGGTGACGTAGAAACCGGAGGATGCAAGGCGATTGAGATCCTGAATCGCGCGCTGCGCCTGCGCCTGCCCATTGAACATGAGGGATGCGTCAACGATCAGGGTGAGAAAGAATGCATAAACGGGGAGCCAGAGCACCCCCTCGACGGTGACGGCACCTTCATCGTCGCCGAAGAAAGCCGTCACGCGCCGCGTCACTGATCCCTGCACCAAACTCATAACCACGAACTCGTTAAATTTCACAGGTTTGATATAGCACCAGGATTTTGGCGGAATTCAGGGGGCTTTAAGATGTTTTTGGTAAAAAAAATGGCGCTAGTTCAGGCACTTCACTGGCAACTGTTCTTGCAGAGATCTCAATCCCGGAAATACCCGAGGTTTGTTTCCGATACCCGGTCTTTAAAGCGGCCAAGCCGCGTCAAAGACCCTTTGCGCGATAACTGGCGGCAACCCGTTCGATAGCGACGATATAAGCAGCTGTCCTCAAGTCGGTGACGTCATCGCGTGAGCGCCACTTGGCGTGCATCGCCTGGTAGGCGCCGCGCATCGTGTCGTCGAGACCAGAGCGCACCAGCTCCAACTCGCCCGCTCCGCGCAGGTATTGCTCCTTGAAACCGGGCGACAGAGTCCAGCCGACACCGGTGTCGCGCGACAGCCGCTCCAGTTCATCCACGATAAGCTGGTGACGCGACTCTTCCTGCCGGCGCTGCATGCGGCCGAAACGGATGTGGCTTAGGTTTTTCACCCATTCGAAATACGACACCGTCACACCGCCGGCGTTTGCATACATATCAGGAATGATCACCGTTCCCTTCTTGCGCAACACCTCGTCCGCACCCGCCGTGACCGGACCATTCGCGGCCTCGATGATGAGCGGAGCCTTGATACGATCCGCGTTCGAAATATTGATCACCCCTTCGAGCGCGGCCGGAATCAGGATATCGCAGGGATGTTCCAGCAGAACGGCCCCGGCCTCGATCCGTTGCGCGTTCGGATACCCGGTCACGCCGCCGTGCTGGACGATCCAGTTCCGAACTTCCTCGATGTTCAGGCCATCCTCGTCGAGAAGGGCCCCGTCCCGCTCGATCACTCCGATGATCCTCGCGCCATCCTCTTCGGAAAGGAACTTGGCGGCATGGTAGCCGACGTTGCCCAGCCCCTGCACGATCACCTTTTTTCCGTCCAGGGTCCCGGAGAGGCCCGCCTCGGCCAAATCGTCCGGGTGGCGGAAGAATTCCTGCAAAGCGTACTGAACGCCCCTGCCCGTCGCCTCGACCCGGCCCTGGATACCGCCCGCGTTCACAGGCTTTCCCGTCACGCAGGCGCGCGCGTTGATATCGGTTGTGTTCATCCTGGCATATTGGTCTGCGATCCAGGCCATCTCGCGCTCGCCGGTTCCCATGTCGGGAGCCGGGACGTTCTGGCTGGGATTGATCAGGTCGCGTTTCGCCAGCTCATAGGCGAAGCGGCGCGTGATGCGCTCCAGTTCGTCCTCGTCGTACTCCCGCGGATCGATGCACAGGCCCCCCTTGGAACCGCCGAACGGCGTTTCGACAAGCGCGCATTTGTAGGTCATCAGAGCCGCAAGCGCCTCGACCTCGTCCTGGTTTACGCCAAGAGAGTATCGAATGCCGCCCTTCACAGGCTCCATATGTTCGGAATGGACCGAGCGGTAACCGGTAAAGGTGTGGATCTGCCCACGCAACTTGACGCCGAAGCGCACGGTGTAAGTCGAGTTGCAGACCCTGATCTTGTCTTCAAGCCCCGGAGGCAAGTCCATCAGCGCGACAGCGCGGTTGAACATGAGATCGACGCTTTCGCGGAAAGACGGTTCTTTGACTGGCGCTCCGTCCATGAATTTCCTCCCTGAAGTCCTTGCCGAATCGCTCGATTGCCAGGTTATTTTCCCGGCCTTTCGGGAACCCTAACACGCGCGGAAGAGAGGTGCACGGGGGATGGCTCTTCACCGATCTTCCCTGCTTCACGATCAATCGAAGCGGCAAATCGGGATTGTTTGCGCTTTTTTGTCAACGGACCCAGAAAATCCGATTTGCCGACCTGATTTCGGACACAAATCTAATTCAAAGTAAGTTTGTAGTTTGTTTGCGTGAATGTCTTCGAGTTAAGATACGCGCATAGTTAGTGAGTGTTGTCCAATGCGGACGTTTATCGATTGCAGGATTTCCAGCGCGCCTCGGCTGCGATCTGTTTGGGCTCGGGAAGAGTCCTTTCGCTCTGGTGAAGCCGGCTCATTGACTATCTTCAGCCTCTTCCTGTTCGTGATACTTCTTATGGTCGCCGGCATGGCTGTGGACATGGTGCACCAGGAACAGCGCCGCGTCGCCATGCAAAACGCCGTCGACAGCGCAGTTCTTGCTTCGACCAGCCTCACCCAGACACTGGACCAGGAAGCGCTGGTCAAAGACTATGTCGCGAAGGCAGGCTTCGATCCCGACTCCGTGGCAGTCACGACGGTCAACGAGCACGCCGGCAACGGAATTGGTCTGGTCAGCCGGCAGGTTTCCGTCATTTCGGACGTTTCCACGGATACAATGTTCATGGGCCTGATGGGGTTCTCAAGCCTTTCCAGCCCGGCAGACAGCTCGGCAATTGAATCCAGCGAGAATGTCGAGATCTCGCTTATCCTTGACATCTCCGACTCGATGAACTGGGCAAGCGCCGATCCGTCCAAGTCGAAGATTTCCGCCCTTCAGGAAGCTGCAAAGACATTCGTCGATGCGGTATTTGCGACCAACGATCCGCAACGCGTCTCGATCAGTATCATCCCCTACAACCACCAAGTTTATGCCTCGCAGGAACTTTTGTCTCGCCTGCCGCTCAACGACGCGACCACCCCGGTGACAGCTCCGGCCACGTATCCGGGTTCGCTGACCAGCTACCAGGTCGGCGACCTGGAAGCGCCCTGCCTCATTTTCGATGACGCGGACTTCCAGACGCTCTCCCTTGGTGCAAGCGGAGGGTTTGACCGGTCAAGCAGCTTTCTGTCGGACAACTACCACTGGGGAATGAACGGCCTTGTGCAACAGCAATACGAGGCGCCTTACGAATGGGCGAAGTGGTGCGGCGACCATTACGCAAAGATCCTCCCGTTCTCGAATGACCCCGTCGCACTGAAGACCCATATCGATAGCCTTGAGGCGCAAGGCGCCACGGCCATCAACCTTGCCATGAATTGGGGCCTTGGCCTTCTGGACAACAGCATGCAGGGCGTTGTGACGGACATGATTGCCGCCAATGAACTGTCGGCGGATGTTGCTGGCCGCCCATTCGCCTACAATGCGCCATCCACCCACAAATTCGTCATCCTCATGACGGACGGAGCGAACACCAACCAGCGGGACATGAAACCGGAGTTCAAGGAAGGTCCGACGCGTGCCTGGTATGCGCCTTCGGCCGCCACGGGCACGGTAAGCTACGATGATACGCAGGTCACCACGGACCAGGACGGAAACCAGGTGACCACGGTCACGCCGGTGACTCGCGACAAGAACAGCTATGACAGCTACTTCGTTCTTATGCCGAACAATCCCGCGGACCAGCGCTGGTACGTGCCGGGCTCTCCCTGGACCACTGCAGACGACCAGTACGTGCCCGAAACCGATCTGCCTGCCGATGCCATGCAGCTTGACTATCACGAGCTTTACAACCGCTTCGGCGTAAGGTCGGCTGCCCGGTTCCTGTTCCAACATTCGGACTTCGCCGCCTACTCGGCCCATTTCAACGGGATGATGGATGCCGGCGGTTGGGGCGTGGCGGACACGCGGCTGGATCAGCTGTGCACCGAGGCCAAGACACGAAGCACCGTCAAGGTCTTCTCCGTCGCCTTCGAAGCGCCTGCCAGTGGCCAGACCGCCCTTCAAAACTGCGCCTATGCACCAGGATATTATTTCGACGTCGACGGTACAGATATCAAAACTGCCTTCCAGTCGATCGCAAGTCAGATCGCTGTTCTCAGGCTCAAGGAGTAAATACTGTGAATTGTTTTGTTAAAAAGTTACGCAAGTTCGCAAATAAGCAAGATGGAAACGCCACGATCGAATTCGTGATCCTGTTTCCGGGCATCATGTTCCTGTTCCTGGTCGGCTTCGAGGCAGGCTACTATATGGTTCGCAACGCCTCTCTGGAGCGCGCGGTGGATATCAGCGTACGTGACGTGCGTCTGAGCAACGGCCAGATACCGAACCTGGATCAGTTCAAGCAGAACCTTTGCGCACAGGCCAACATTCTGGAGAACTGCGAAGGCTCCGTGAAAGTCGACGTGGAGCCGATCGCAAAAGGTTCCGGCGGTATCGCCGCCGTGGCGAATGGCCCGGTGCGTTGCGTGGACAAGGCTGCTCCGGCCAACAGGCCAGCCAACGACATCTACGACGTCGGTGCCGAAAACCAGATGATGGTTATGCGCGTCTGCCTGTTGAGCCAACCGATGTTCCCGACAACCGGTCTGGGCGTCGGAATGAAAATCGACACGGATGGCAACTACGCGATCGTGGCGACGACGGCATTCGTGAACGAGCCTGGCGCACGTGATCTGTGCGGCACCGGCAATGGCGTTGGCTGCGGCACCGGCTATGGCGGCGGCAATGGCAACAACATGGGTGTCGGCGCGACGAACGGCCTTGGCATCGGGGGCGACCCGTCCACCAACTCTGGTGATGGCAATGGAAATTCGTCCGCCACCAATGGGGACTCCGGAACCAGCAACGGTAACGGCGCTTCGACCAGCAGTGGCAACCAGGGCAACGGCAATGGGAATGTCACGACTGGCACAAGTGGCTCTACCGGAACCACCGGCGGCACCACGATCAGTACGAACAACGGGAACGGGAACGGCAACAGCAACGGCAATGGGAACGGCAACGGGGGTACCTGTGACCCCGCAAACGATCCCAACTGCATTTGATGGAGCACCACATGATCCAACGCATGTACAAGTACTTCCGCCGCTCTGAGGATGGCAGCCTCTCGATCGAGACGGTCTTTGCCCTTCCGATGCTGGTCTGGGCCATCACCGCGACCTTCGTCTTCTGGGACGCGTTTAAGACGCTGAACGTCAGCCAGAAGGCCACCTACACGGTCGCCGACATGCTGTCGCGCGAGACCCAGGCGATCAATGCCGACTATCTGACCGGCATGCACGAGCTGTTCGACTACCTGTCTTCCTCGCCCGGCGACAACGCG